>CAZSTH010000018.1:0-44625 GCA_964609835.1 uncultured Thermoanaerobaculia bacterium | reverse complement strand
GCGACCCTAGACGAGGAGGAGAGTGACGTCGTGATCCTGGATATCCGCATGCCGGGGCAGGACGAAATCACCGTCCTCAAAGCTATCAAGAACCGCCACCCGGTGGTCGAGGTGATCATGCTCACCGGCCACGGCACCGTCGACACCGCGGTCGAGGGCCTCAAGTCCGGTGCCTTCGACTACGTCCAGAAGCCAGCCAACTTCGAGGAGTTGCTCGACAAGCCGGAGGCGGCACACCAGCGCAAGGCCGAGCACGAGGAGCGCATCCGCCGCGCCGAAGCGAGGTCCCTCACCCGCAAGAGCGGCGACCTGTAAGGGAGGTCCGGTGGAGGCCCGCTACGAGCAGCTGTTCCGACGCATGGCCCTGACCGGTCTCGCCGTGGCCCTTATTCCGCTCTACCTCGTGGGGGCCGCCACCTGGCCTACGAGGGTCCATATCCGCTCGAGGACCGCAACTGTGGCGGCGAGCCCTGGTTCGAAGAAACCATGGGGCGCGGCGTTCACATCAGCGACGTCTTCCTGGGCTTCCGCCGCGTGCCCCACTTCGTGACCGCGGTGCGCCGGGACGACCAGCCGAAGCCCTGGATCCTTCGCGCCACCATCGACTCGGAGGTCTTCACGAGGTTGGTGCGCAGCGGCCGGGTCGGCCTGACGGGCGACGCCTACACCATCAATCGAAACGGGCAGTACCAGACTCCGCCGCGGTTCGCCGGCGAGATCCTGGGGCAGGCGCCCTTCAGCCCCAACATCGCGCCGCCCGGGGTCAACGTGGTGTCTCGCGAGACTGCCAACGGCCGCCGTGCTGCCACCGTTTTCGCCCGGCTCTCCGGCAAAGACCGGCTGCTGGTCATCGACCGCGACCCGAGCCTGCCGATGATCAAAAGCGACCGCGCGCAGTTGCAGCAGGTCTTCCTCAACCTCCTCAACAATGCACTCGACGCGGTCAAGGATGGCGGGCAGATCACGGTCGTCAGCCGGTTGGTCGCCGACTCGGTGGTGGTGACGGTCGAGGAC
Organism: uncultured Thermoanaerobaculia bacterium; assembly: GCA_964609835.1. Lineage (GTDB taxonomy): Bacteria > Acidobacteriota > Thermoanaerobaculia > Thermoanaerobaculales > Sulfomarinibacteraceae > Sulfomarinibacter. Next base: position 43,611 of record CAZSTH010000018.1, on the reverse strand, counting down.
AACGGCAGCGGCATTCCAGAGGAACTCCACAACCGGATCTTCGACCCCTTCTTCACGACCAAGGCGCCGGGCGAGAGGAGTGGGCTCGGCCTGTCGATCTGTCATACCATTATGAAGGGTCTCGGAGGCAACCTGACCTTCGAGAGCGCGCCCGGGGAAGGAACTGCGTTTCGGGTCCGCCTGCAGAGAACGTCGCTGTGACCGCGTTCGGGCGGTGAAGGGAGAGCGTGTCGATATCCTTGCGAGTGCTGGTGGTCGACGCCGAGGAGGACTTTCTGCGCTCGATCGTCATGCGGATCGAGCTCCGCGGCTTCCAGGTCCAGGGGGTTGCCAGCGGCGACGACGCGATCGCGCACCTCAAGGATCACGCGCACCAGATCGACGTGGTTCTGCTGGACATCAAGATGCCTGGGACGCTGCGTCAGATCAAGAGCTGTTGCCCCTCGATCGAGGTCATCGTCATCACCGGCCACGCCTCACAGGAGTTCAATCGTCTAGGCCGCGAGTTCGGCGCCTTCGACTACCTCACCAAACCGGTCAAGGTCGATCTCCTGATCGAGAAGATCCGGGAGGCGTATCGAAGAGGCAGCGGAGAACGCTTGGAGGGTGGTGCCGAAACCTTGACTGACAAGCTCCAGGTGCACATGATCGTTGTCGATCGGCTGCCACAGCGCCCGGTCGTCACGAAGACCGATCCGTTCCAGCTGCGCCAGGTCCTGCTCAACCTGATTACCAACGCGGTGCAGGCGATCGGCAACAACGGGAATGTCGAGATCCGGGTCGACCAGCGTACCGGAAGGGCCGTGATCGGGGTCATTGACGACGGCCCGGGAATCGCCGAAGACCACATCGAGCGGATTTTCGAGCCGTTCTTTACGACCAAGGACGAGGCCCACGGCACCGGTCTCGGCCTGGCGGTTTCCCGGGGTATCGTGGAGAAGCTGGGCGGTGTGCTCGAGGTGGAGAACCGTCCGGGTGAGGGGTGTACCTTTCGCTTGACCCTGCCGCTCGGCAGCGATTGAGGAGGTGAGATGAGCACAAATGTACTGCTCGTGGACGACGAGGAGACCTTCGTCCAGACGCTGGCGAAGCGCCTGACGCTGCGCCGGATGAACGTCTACACCGCGACCGATGCCGCGTGCGCGTTCGCGACCCTCGACGAGCGCCGGATCGACGTGGTGGTGCTCGATGTCAAGATGCCGGACCTCGACGGTATCGAGGCGACCCGAACCATCAAGACCACGCACCCGCTGGTCGAGGTCATCCTCCTGACCGGCCACGCGAGCATGGAGGCCTCGCTCGAAGGCATGAGGATGGGGGCCTTCGACTACCTCCTGAAACCCGTCAAGATCGACGACCTGGTCTACAAGATCGAGGACGCGCACCGCAAGAAAGAGCTGCAGGAGGAGAAAATCAATCGCCTGAGCGACCGTTCCGCGGGCACCGGCAGCGAGACGTAACCGGCTTCGGTCGGCAGGAGGGACGATGTCCGGACGCCGCTGGTGGAGGCGCCTGATCGACCGATTCCGGGGGCGGCGCGCCGCGCCCGCGGACGCGGAGGAGGTACGCGGCCTCTTTCAGCACCGGTACCACGCCCTGCGCCTCCTGTTGGCCGCCAACACCAAGGCTCTGGAGGTGATGGCGGCGATGGAGCGGGCGGCCGCTGCGGCCGAGCCCTTCGGCATGACCTTCGTCCGCTCGCGCTGCACCGCCGCCGGAGTCAGTGTGTTCCAGATGGTGCGACACCTCGACACCCTGGCACCAGGCAAGTACGAGCTCCTGTTCACGCGCCTCCAGGAGATCCAGCGTCGAATCGAGATGGTGCTCGAGGACCACGCGCTGCCGACCGAACTGCCGCTGCTGCTGCCCCTCCATGAGGTGACCCGCGAGCACACCGAGGTCGCCGGCGCCAAGATGGCGACTCTCGGCGAGATCGCCGGCACGCTCGGCATCGCGGTGCCCCGCGGATTCGTCATCACCGCCGCCGCCTTCGCGCAGCTGATCTCCGACAATCAACTACAGCCGGAAATCGAGCGTCTGCTGCTTGCGCACCGCCCCGAACAGCTCGACGAGCTCTTCGCCCTCAGCTCCGAGCTGCAGGCCCTGATCATGTCCGCCAACGTGCCCGACCGGGTCACGGCGGCCATCGAATCCGCCGCGGCCGAGATCGCGCAGCCGGCCGGGCGCGCCACCTTCGCCCTACGCTCGAGCGCCCTCGGCGAGGACTCCGCAGAGGCCTCGTTCGCCGGCCAATATCACTCGCTCCTCAACCTCCGCACCCGGCAGCTTGTGGAAGGCTACCTCGAGGTGGCGGCCAGCAAGTACACGCCGCAGGCCATGCACTACAGGCTCCAACGCGGGCTGCGGGATGACGACGTGGCGATGAGCGTCGGCTGCATGGAGATGGTCGACGCCCGCGCCGGAGGGGTCGCCTACACCGGAAATCCGAACCGGCTCGACGATGACCGGATCTTCATCAGCTCCGCGTGGGGACTCCCGAAGGCAGTGGTTGACGGCCGCTTCGGGAGCGATCTCATCGTCGTCGAACGCGCCACGCCGCCGCGCATCGCCGATCGCAGGATCGGCGACAAGAGAACGCGGTTCGTCCTCCACCGCCGCGAGGGGATCGAGCGCGCAGCGGTCCCCGACGAACTCAGCGACCAGCCGTCGCTGACTGATGACCAGGCGCTGGAGATCGCCCGCATCGCGCTTCGGCTCGAGGAGCACTTCCGCACTCCCGTGGATGTGGAGTGGGCGATCGACTCGAGCGGCGAACTCGTGATCCTGCAGTGCCGGCCGCTGGCCCAGGCCGCACCGCGACCGCGCCACGAACCACCGGACGGCCTCGCGCCCCTGGTCGAAGGTGGCGTTGCGGCGAGCCCCGGAGCCGCCGCCGGCCCCGTCCACCGCGTCGAACGCGACGGCGACGCTCTCACCTGCCCGGAAGGCGCGGTGCTGGTACTCGAGCAGCCGCTGCCGCGGTGGGCCGCGCTGCTCGGCCGCGCCGCGGCGGTGGTGGCGGAGGAGGGGGGCGTCGCGGGACATCTGGCGACCGTCGCGCGCGAGTTCGGGGTGCCGGCACTGCTCGGTGTCGGGCCACTGGACTCGCTCGAGAACCGCACCGAGGTCACGATCGACGCCGACGGCCTCGCGGTCTACGCCGGGCGGGTGGACGCACTCCTGGAGTCGAGATCAAAGCGAGAGGCGGCACCCCCCGACACCCCGGTCCGCCGCACTCTGCGCGAGGCGCTCGAGCACATCGTCCCGCTCAACCTCCTGGATCCCGACGGACTCGACTTCAAACCGGCGTCATGCCGCACGCTGCATGACATCACCCGCTTCTGCCACGAGCAGGCGGTGCGCGAGATCTTCGCTTTCGGCACCGCCGCACCGTTTCCCGAGTACGCCGCCAAGCAGCTTCACCACAATGTGCCGATGCAGTGGTGGATCCTCGACCTCGGCGGCGGCCTCGAGGCACAGGACAACGGCAAGTACGTTCGTCTCGAGAATATCGCCTGCCGGCCGATGCTGGCACTGTGGGAAGGGATGACCGCGGTGCCGTGGGACGGGCCGCCGGCGATCAGCGGCCGGGGGCTCGCTTCGGTGCTCTTCGAGGCCACCGCCAACCCGGCCCTCGCGACGCCCTTCAAAAAGCCCTACGCCAACCGCAACTATTTCATCGTCTCGGAACACTTCATGAACCTGCAGTCGCGCTTCGGCTTCCACTTCTCCAACGTCGAGGTGCTGGCGGGCCCGCGCCCGCAGGAGAACTACCTCAGCTTCTCCTTCAAGGGCGGCGCGGCGGATCTCGACCGCAAGGCGGCGCGGGCGCGTTTCATCGGCGATCTGATGGCCGAGCTGGGATTCGAGGTCGACGTCACCGAAGACGTCGTCAGCGCCCGACGCACCGGTCTCGACAGTGGGCGCACCGAGGACTCGGTGCGGGTGCTGGGCTACCTTCTGATGCACACCCGCCAGCTCGACATGGTGATGGGGCAGCCCGCGGCCGTTGAGCACTACCGCAACAAGATTCGCGGCGACATCGAACGGGTCACGTCGCTCTGAGGACACCACCCGATCGCCGCATTTCCTTCCGCGACCGGTGGCAGTGACGGTGGCGGTGACGGTGGCCGTGGCGATGGCCGTGGCGGTGGCGGTGGCCGTGGCGGTGGCGGTGGCGGTGGCGGTGAACGGTCACGGATCGCGGGCGCTGACGCCGATCACTGCCACCGTCGCCGAAAGCCGTCACCGAGACCCGCCACGGGTCATCGTCACAGATGACCGACCTGAGCCACCCGCGAAGTCCCCGGCCTCGTCGCACCGCGATCGGATTTGACACGATCGCGACCAGCGGGGGCGGCGTCGGCGGAAGGGACTCGTCGCCCGCACGGTTCCCTGAATTGATGTCCGGTTTCGCTGGTCCCCGCCGGCACTCCCAGCGGCCGTCCAACGGCGCGCTCGCGGAGGCGCTGTTCACGCTCGCCGATGCCGAGTCCCCCGGGGAGCGGCGACTGGCGTTCTTACGCGCCGGCTACACGGCGTTCGACACCGCCGGGGTGGCGGAGCGCGATGTGATTCGCGACGCCCCGAGCTGGCTGCGGCCGCTGGTGCAGCAGCTCGCCGAGTGTCGCGGCGAGGCGGCGCTGTCCGCCGCCGTCCAACGCCTGCAGGGGCCCGCAGAGGCGCGCCGCCGTTCCTCTCGGCGCGGCTTCCTGAGCCGGGAGGAGATGGCTCGGACGTTGGCGTCGGGCAACCCCGATCTCCGACCCGAACGTCTGCGCGGGGCTGCCCACTGGCATACCGTCGATTCCGACGGCAAGGCGACTCTTCAAGCCATGGCCCGCGCGTGCGTGCGGCGCGGTTACGCATGGTCGATGGTGACCGACCACTCGCGCGGGCTCGAGGTGGCCTCGGGTCTCGATCGAGAGGGCTTGCGGCTGCAGCGGCAGCGGATCGAGCGCTGGAACCGGAAGCACGGAGAGGACCATCGGGTGTTCCAGGGCCTCGAGGTGGAGGTCCGCTCCGACGGTACACTCGACGTACCACGGGGCGAACGTCTCGAGGTCGACTGCGTCGCGGTCGCGGTCCACAGCCACTTCGACCCCGACCGCGACCAGACCGACCGCCTGCTGCGCGCCGTCACCACCCCCGGGGTGCACGTGCTCGCCCATCCCCGTGGCCGCCACTTCCACCATCGGCCCGGTGTCAGGGCACGCTGGGAGACCGTCTTCTCGGCATGTGCCGGAGAGGGGGTCGCGGTCGAAATCAACGGATTTCCCCGGCGGCAGGATCTCGAGCCCGATCTCGCTCGGCTCGCGGTGGAGGCGGGGTGCGAGTTCTTTCTGGCATCGGATGCCCACGCCGTTCCCCACCTCGAGTTCGACGGCTACGCGTCGGCGATCGCGATGCGCGCCGAGGTCCCGAGGGAGCGCGTCGTCAACGTGATGCACGCAGACGAGCTAAACGTCTGGCTCGCGGAACGCTAGCGTTCCGCGGGTCTTCCCCGTTTTCGATTTCGCGCCGGGCGCGAAATCGAAAACGGGATCAGTACAACGGGAACTTCGCCGTCAATGCGTGGACCTCGGCCTTGACCGCCTCCATCTCGGCGTGGAAGGCGGCGAGCTTGCCCTCGTCCTCCTTGTCCTCGTCGGCCCGCAGCACGCGGTCGATGAGCCCGGCGATGATCTTCATCTCCTCGGGCCCCATGCCGCGGGTGGTCACCGCCGGGGTGCCGATCCGCAGTCCTGAGGCGATGTAGGGCTTGCGGGTGTCGAACGGAACCGTGTTCTTGTTGAGTGTGATGTCGGCGAGGCCGAGCCACCGCTCGGCCTTCTTGCCGGAGATGAAGTCGGCGCCAAGATCCACCAGGAAGAGGTGGTTGTCGGTGCCGCCGGAGACGATGCGCCAACCGTGCTCCTCGACCGCGTCGCAGAGGGCTGCAGCGTTCTCCACGACGCGCTGCTGGTACGCCCTCCACTCCGGCCTCATGGCCTCGGCGAAGGCCACCGCCTTGGCGGCGATGGTGTGCATCAGGGGACCGCCCTGAACGCCCGGGAACACCGCCTTGTCGATCGCTTCCGCCCACTCAGCGGGGCAGAGGATGATGCCGCCGCGGGGACCCCGCAGGGTCTTGTGGGTCGTGGAGGTGACGAAGTGGCAGTGGGGCACGGGCGACGGGTGGAGCCCGGCCGCCACCAGCCCCGCAATGTGGGCGATATCGGCGAGCAGCAGCGCGTCGACCTCGTCGGCGATCGCGCGCAGGCGTTCGAAGTCAATCACCCTCGGGTAGGCCGACGCCCCGCAGACGATGAGCTTGGGACAGTGCTCTGTGGCCAGCGAGCGGATCTGCTCGTAATCGATGATCTCGCTCTCACGGTCGACGCCATAGAAGGCGACATCGAAGTGCTTGCCGCTCTGGTTGAGGGGGTGGCCGTGAGTCAGGTGTCCGCCGTGTGACAGATCCATGCCGAGCATGGTGTCGCCGGGCTCGAGCACCGCCAGGTAAACCGCCATGTTCGCCTGCGCTCCCGAGTGGGGCTGGACATTGGCGTGCTCGGCGCCGAACAGCTCCTTCGCCCGCTCGCGCGCCAGCTCCTCGCCGACATCCACGAACTGGCAACCTCCGTAGTAGCGGCGCCCGGGATAGCCCTCGGCGTACTTGTTGGTCATCACCGAGCCCATCGCCGCCATCACGCCGAGCGAGGCGAAATTCTCGGATGCAATCAGCTCCAGGCCCTCGTTCTGGCGGCGGCGCTCGTCCTCGAGCGCGGCCGCGACCTCGGGGTCGGAGGCCTCGACCGCGAGGCGGTGGACTTCGAAGAAACGCTGCGTGAGGTCGGACATCATGCCTCCCGCGGATGATCGATCAGCTCGACACGCCGCTGGTGGCGGCCACCGTCGAACGGCGTCTCGAGGAAGATGCGCGCCATCTGCTCGGCGACCCCGGCACCGGTCACGCGGCCACCCATGCACAGCACGTTGGCATCGTTGTGGCGCCGGGCCATCTCCGCCGTGAACGCGTCGTGGCACAGCGCGGCGCGCACCCCCGGGTGGGTGTTGGCGGCCATGCTCATGCCGATGCCGGTGCCGCACACCAGAACGCCCCGCTCGGCACGGCCCTCGGCCACCGCGGCGGCGGCCAGGTGCGCGAAATCGGGGTAGTCCACCGAGGTGGCATCGAAGGGACCGAGATCCTCGACCTCATGCCCCGCATCGCGCAGGAGCTCCGCGAGAGCACCCTTGAGCTCCACTCCCGCGTGGTCGGCTGCAATCACTATCATCGGCGCCTCCTCAGATGCGTTGTTCAGGTGACGGCAGCTGCAGCGCGCGGTACTCCTCGAGGGCATAGCGATCGCTCATCCCCGCGAGGTGGTCGACGATCAGCCGCGCGAAACCGGCGTCGGCATGGTAACGGTCGGCGACCACTCTCGCAATACTCTTCAAGGGCACGTCTCTCAGGTAGGGCAGCCCGAGCTCTTCGGCGGCGCGCCGCAGGAGGTAGTCAGGCAGCACGGCCGGCTCGCTCCAGTAGGCGCGGAAGAGCGCATTCACCACCCGCCGCGCGCGGAAGTCCTGGCGGCTAACCGGACCCTGGTTGATGATCCGCCCGTAGATGAAGTCCTTCAGCTCCAAAAACAACGCCTCGGCGTTACTGGAGAACCAAACCGTGGTCTGCGACACCTCGCGCGCCCGGCTGGCGAAGGCTGCGTGGTCGGCGATGCGATGGCTGTCGAGGAAGTCGCGGATCCGGTCGGCGGAGGCGGTCACGACGTCGGTGACGAAGAGCCCGATCAGGCCGCGAATCAGCGTGTTCTGACGGTCCCAAGGCTTCTGCTCCCGGTAGCCGGCACCCAGGCCCGCCATGACGCGGCGTGCCGCCTGCAGTTCCTCGGCATCGGCCAGCGGCACCGAGCCCGCTCGCAGGCCGTCCTCGAGGTCGTGGGTCTGCTGCGCGATCTCATCGGCCGCCGCCACCGCCTGGCCCTCGAGGTGGCAGGGCTCGTCGAGCGCCAGGCCGCCCGTGTCGGGGAGCGGGAACTCGTAGCCCACCCGCCACGAGGTGTGCTTCAGGATCGCCTCCCGGACCTGATCGGTGAGGTTGATGCCAGGCTCGGTGTAGCGCCGCTCGAAGAGATCCACGACCCGCAGCGACTGGTAGTTGTGCTTGAACCTGCCGACCGCGGCGGTCACCGCCTGCGGCAGCAGCTCGCCGGCGCCGCGGCCGGTCAGGATGCCGTCCAGGACCGACTCTCCGGTGTGCCCGAACGCGGTGTGGCCGAGATCGTGGCCCATGGCCGCGGCCTCGGCGAGATCCTCGTTGAGCCCGAGCGCGCGGCTGATGGTGCGCGCGAGTTGGCCGACCTCCAGGGTGTGGGTGAGACGGGTGCGTGGATGGTCTCCCACATGCGGCACGAAGACCTGGGTCTTGTGCTTGAGGCGGCGGAAGGCACGCGAGTGGAGGATGCGGTCCCGGTCCCTCTGGAACGCGAGCCGGAGGTCCTCCGCATCGTCCGCCTCGAAGCGGCGCCGAGTGGCCTCCGACGATCGCACGGCTGCCGGCGACAGACGCCGCTTTTCGTCGTCTTCGAGCTCGCGGCGGCATCGGATCGAGGGCGAGCTCACGGCGACACCTGCGACGCACCGATCAGATGGCCGACCAGGCGGATGCTGCCCGCCGCCACCACCGGGTCTTCTAGGCACGCCAGACCCGTGAGCGGATCCGCTGCGACGACCGCGTCCGGGAACGCCTCGGCCAGACGCTCCACCGCCATTGCCCTCGCATCGCCGAGCGGACAGACCGCGACCCGGTCGACCGCCGGCCGAAGAACCCGCGCCATCGATTCCACGGGCTTGTCCGCAAGACACGAGAACAGGAGGTTGTGGCGGCGGTCCAGGCCCGCGAGGTAGGCCGCCAGCGAACGCGCCGCCTCGAGGTTGTGGGCGCAGTCCACGAGGACCGTTCGCCCTCCGATCCGGTGCCGGGTCAGGCGCCCGGCCCACCGCACGCCCTCGATCGCCCGCCGCACCCGATCGGCGTCGAGCCGCGGAATCCAGCCGGCCTCCACCGCGCACGCCGCGAGCGCCAGAGCGAGCTGCAGATTGTGGCGCTGGTGGCCGCCGGCGACACCGAGCTCGATCGAGGCCTCGCCGCCAGGATACCGCCAGCGGCCCCGGCCATCGCTGTCGCCGCTCCAGATCACGAACGATGCGGCTGGACGGGCATGCGCAACATTGGCCGCGCGCGCCACCGCGTCGTCGACCCCCGCGCCGAGAACCGCCCAGCGCGCGGCCGCCAACGCCTGCCCCTTGTCGCGGGCCCGCTCGGCGAGCTCGGTTCCGAGCCACGCCTGGTGATCGCTGCCGACGTTTGTGAGCCCCGCGATCTCGCTTGCGGCCAACCGGGTGGCATCCCACGAGCCGCCCATCCCGGCCTCGAGGACCGCTACGTCGACCTCGCGTTCCGCGAAGTAGTGAAAGGCGGCGGCGGTCAGCGTCTCGAAGAACGTCAGCTCCGGGTGGGAATCGAGTAGGTTCAGCTCCCGCCCCAGCTCGGTTTCCGAAATGGTGCGCCCGGCGACCCGGATCCGCTCCTCGACCCGCACCAGGTGGGGGGAGGTGTAGAGGCCGGTGGTCAGGCCGTGGGCGCGCAGGACCGCCTCGAGAAAGGCCGCCGTCGAGCCCTTGCCGTTGGTGCCGACCAGCAGAATCGACCGCCATGCCCGCTCGGGGTTGCGGATCGACGCGAGGGCCTGTTGCAGCTCGTCGAGGCGGGGCCGGATCCGACCTTCGCGACGCGAGCGAAGGGTCAGCGCAGCAGGGACAGACATCGCGCGAGGGTCGTCTTCAGCTCGGATCTCGGGACGACCATGTCCAGCATGCCGTGCTCGAGCAGGAACTCGGAGCGCTGGAATCCTTCCGGCAGGGTCTGGCGGATGGTCTGCTCGATGACGCGCGGTCCGGCGAAGCCGATGAGCGCGCCCGGCTCGGCGATGTTGATGTCACCGAGCATGGCGTAGCTGGCGGTCACCCCGCCGGTGGTCGGGTCTGTGAGCACGGAGACGAAGGGGAGCGACCTCTGCCGCATCCTTTGAAGGCCGACCGACACCTTTCCGAGCTGCATCAGCGACAAGATCCCCTCCTGCATCCGAGCCCCGCCGGAGCACGATACGACCACCAGCGGTAGCCGGCGGTCGAGGCAGCGCTCGATGGCCCGGATCAGCTTCTCGCCAACCGCGGAGCCCATCGACCCGCCCATGAAGCCGTACTCCATGGCCGCGATGACGGCTGTGATCTTCTCGAGCTCGCCGAGGCCGATGACGACCGCGTCGCTGCCGCCGAACTTCTTGTTGTAGACCTTGAGCCGATCCGGGTATGGCTTGGAGTCGACGAAACCGAGCGGATCGGCGGAGCGAATCTTCGGAAACAGCTTCTTGTAGCGGCCGCCGTCGAACAGCATCTTCAATCGCAGGTCGGCCCCGATCCTGAAGTGATGCCCGCAGCGGGGGCAGACGTGAAAGTTACCCGAGACCTCCCGGTGGTAGAGGATCTCGCTGCAGCTCGAGCACTTGATCCACAGCCCCTGCGAGCCGGTTTCGTCGTTGGCCATCTCACGCTCCGGTCGAAGAGTGTACGCCATTTCGGCTGGCGCTGCCGAAGGCACGGGTCACCGCCCACCCTCGCATTCACGCCACCGACAGAGGGCCCGGCGACGCGGGCTCGCTGCCTCAGCCTCCCGATTCTTCCTCCTCGAGGGCGTTGGGGATGCCGAGGCGCTGACATGCCGCGTCATACATCTGCCGCGCGGCCTTCTGCGCACTCTGGAGGTCGGCGATTTTCTCCTTCACCTTCCCGAGCTCGACCTGGATCTGCGCCTCGAGCTCCGCGACCTCCTTCTTGGTCTGCTGCAGAGCTTCCTCGTAGAATTTCCTCTGGGCATCGGTCAGACCCGCCATCTTGCCTCCCCTCCCTTATTTCAACCGGAACGGCACCCGAATGGAGATCCAGACCCGCACCTTCACCCCATGCTTGGTGGCTGGCTTGTAGCGCCACTTCGCAACCGCATCGCTGGTCGCGTCCTCGAAGCCCACGCCCCCGCGGGACACGCTGACGATTCGAACCTCCTCGACGGCGCCGTCGATTCCGATCAGCGCCTGCGCCTCGACAACGCCCTCCAGGCCCATGCTCTGCGCCCGCTGCGGGTAGCTCAGAGGTTCTCGGTAAACCGCCACTGGTGGCGTCACCTCGGGACCGACGGTCACGATCTCCCCCTCGCGGACCAGGGGGGTCGGCGACGGTGGCACCGGGGTCGCCGTCGGGGGCGGGCGGGTGGCGGTCGGCGGACGAGGCGAGGGGGTCGCTGTCGGCTCGGGGGTCGCGGTTTCGGTGGGGGTCCACGTCGGGGGAACCCGGGTCGGCGTCGGGAACTCCTGCCCGAGCCTCTGCCGAAGCTCCTCCTCCTGGCGGACGATCTCGGCGGCAGCAACCTCGCGCGCACGCTCGAGGAGCTCGTCATCCGACATCAGGGTCACCGTCGGCTCCGGCGTCGGCGTGGCGGTCGGCGGCGCCGCAATCGGAACCTGGCGGCGCTCTGCCGTCGCACCCTCCTGACGCCCGAAGAGCAGCCACCAGCCACCGCCAGCCGCCGCCAGCACGGCGATCACCGCAATCGCCATCCACAAGCCCCTGCGGAAGCCCTCGGACCGCGCAGCCGGCGTCAGGGTCGAGTCGGAGGCGTCGAGGTCGTAGGCACCGGCCACCGGCGGCGGGGTCTCCGCTCCGCCGAGCGCCGACTCGAGCTCGGCATCCGGCGTGATGACGTCGGGCGGTATGGAGGGCCGCGTGGTGGCCGCAGGCTCGCCTGTGGGCGGCGCGATGGCCGGCGACTCGTCCGAACGCGGTCGCGGCCGCACCTCGCCCGACCTCTCCCGGGGCTCGGGTGCCGGCGGCGCGGGCTCGGTCGCTCGCGGCCGATCGTGTCCGAGGTGGCGGAGGAAGTCCGCGAGCACCTTGCGTTCGGGCGCCCAGCTCTTGCTGCGCATGACCTCCTCCAGGTCCCGCTGCAGCTCCTGTGCCGACTGGTACCGCTGCTCGCGGTCGGGATTGAGGGCCCGGAAGACGATACGGTCGATCTCGGGGTCGACATCCGGGTTCTTCGCCGACGGCGCCTGGATGATCGGATCCCGCACCTGTTCCAGCACCGAGAGCTCCGAGTTGCCCTCGAAGACCTTCTCCCCGACCAGCATCTCGAAAAGCACGAGGCCGAGGGAGAAGATATCGGACCGGTGGTCCATGTCCTTGCCCCACGCCTGCTCGGGCGACATGTACTGCAGCTTGCCTTTGAGGGCACCGGCACGGGTCTGCGAGGCCTTCGACGCCGCCTTGGCGATCCCGAAGTCGCACAACTTGACCTTGCCGTCATACGAGATCAGAACGTTCTGCGGCGACACGTCACGGTGAACGAGGCCGAGGTCGCGATCCTCGAAGTCGCGCTTCTTGTGCGCGTAGTCGAGGGCCGAAGCGAGCAGGACCGCGATGTAGAGGGCAAGCTCGATCGGCATCCTGAGCCTGCGGTCGCGGCACTCCTGAAGGATCGAACGGAGATCGCGCCCCTCGATGTACTCCATGGCGATGTAGTGCGAGCGGTCGATCTTGCCGAGATCGAAGATCTGGATGATGTTGTCGTGGTTGAGCTGGGCCGCGAGCTTGGCCTCGTCGATGAACATCCGCACGAACTCTTCGCTGTCGGTCAGGTTGGAGAGGATTCGCTTGATGGCGACAGTTTTTTGAAACCCCTCCATCCCCATCATTCGCGCCTTGTAGACGTCGGCCATGCCGCCGGTCGCGATGTGCTCCTCGATCACGTACTGTCCAAACTCTGCGCCTCGCGGCGCGGGAGTGTCGTCTCGGGCCGGCTTCGCAGACTCCTTCGCCGGCGGCGGCACCGGCGGCAACTCCGGGCCGCCGGGCCCCGATGGTGGATGCACTGGAGCGGCTGGTCGGCGCGGGGGCGTCGTTTCCAACGCGGGAGCATCGCCGTCCGGCCGCACCTGCGTTCGCGGGCGGTCGGCGGCCGTTGGCTGCGGTTCTCTCTTCTTCTTGACCGAGCCCCCGACCTCGAGCCCGGAAAGCGTGTCTTCCAGCAGCTTGTCGACGGAGTCATCCGGCGCCGGTTTTCGGGCAGCCGCGGCGGCGCGTCGTCCGCTCTCCAGAATCTCCGCCAGCGCTTCGTCGACCGACGCGGCGTTCGAGGCCGGCCGCGGGGGCTTCGCGGGCGGCGCGGGTTCACGATCCGGCGGCGGTGCGGACCCCGACGACGGAGGACCTGCAGGACGCGGCGGGGTTGCCGGCGCCTCCGGCCGCCGCGGACCATCTGCGCCAGACTCCGGCGAAGAGGGCGGTTCTGCGGGGGGCGGAGCCGGCGGTTTCACCGGCTGCTGCTCTCCGCCCTCGACGTCGGAGAGGATGTCACCGAAGAGTTCGTCCGAGGTGACCTGGCCTTCGCTGCCGCCGAGCCCGGCGCTGCGGCGAAGCGCCTCCAGCATCTCCTGCGGTATCGCCTGGGTCGACATCGGGCTGGGAGCATTCTGGACCAGCTGATCGACCCGCTCCCTCAGGGCGTCAGTGCTGAACGGTCGCTGCAGGATGTCCTGAGCTCCGTAACGCGCCGCGTCGGCGGTGGGGGTGTCGCCGGTGTAGCCCGACATCAGGATCAGGAACGGCGTCACCCGCAGGCCGGCGCGCGCGCGGAGCTGGGTGATGGCGTCCTCGATCTTGAGGTTCGGCAGGACCGACGTGATGATCGCCACCGTCGGCTCGAACTGGGCGCAACGGGTCACCGCATCGTCCAGGTTGCCGGCAATCTCGAGGCGGTAATCGGTGTCGGACAGCGCCGTGCGCACGAGCTGCACGGAACGCGGTTCGTACTCGATCACCAGGATGTTCGCGATCATGAGCCCGCCCTCTTCGCTCCCCCGAGGCGGGAGCCTGCTCTCATCAATTATCTTGGACGGGGAGTCAAAGTCAACCAGACCGGACCACTTCGCCGAGCGAACCGGTGGCGGCGAAGCAACCACGGAAGCACCGGATGGTGGGTATAATGCAGCCGTCCCGGTCCGCGCGGGCAGACGGATCGATCGTCGTCGCCGCGAAGAGCCGTGTTCTCCGCGGGACGATCGCGCCGGGGTTGACCGGGACTTCCGATGCCCACGCGGTGGACCGGGGTCACGAGCTGCGGGACGACCGCCGCACCTTTCGCGGCGGTGCCATTTCGGGGAGGCACCATGTCGGGTCACAACAAGTGGAGCACGATCAAGCACAAGAAGGGCCGCGCCGACGCCAAGCGGGGCAAGCTCTTCACCAAGATCATCCGCGAGATCACGGTCTCCGCCCGCGAGGGTGGCGGCGATCCCGACAGCAACCCGAGGCTGCGGACCGCGATCGCAGCTGCCAAGGCGGCCAATATGCCGGCCGACAACATCAAACGTGCCATCGACCGCGGCACCGGCGACCTCGACGGCGTCTCCTATGAAGAGTTCAGCTTCGAAGGCTACGGCCCGGGCGGGGTCGCGATCCTGCTCGAGCTGCTGACCGACAACCGCAACCGGACCACGCCGGAGATCCGGCACCTGTTTTCGAAGCACGGCGGCAACCTCGGGGAGAACGGCTGCGTCGCATGGCTGTTTCACAAGAAGGGCCTGCTGCTGGTACCGAGGTCGTCGACCGACGACGACGACCTCGTCATGGAGCTGGCCCTCGAGGCCGGCGCCGAGGATCTCGACACCGAGGACGAGGACTACTATCGAATCACGACCTCGCCCGACGAGCTGCACGAGGTCAAGGAGCGCCTGGAGTCGGGCGGTCTCGAGGTCGAGGCCGCACAGCTCGAGATGGTGCCGTCGAACACGACCCGGCTCGACGGCAAGAAGGCCGAGCAGATGATCCGGTTGATGGAAGCGTTCGAGGACCACGACGACGTCCAGCACGTGTGGGCCAACTTCGACATCGACGACGAGCTGCTGGCCGCCGAGTAGGGCCGGGCCAGGGCATGGCGCTGCGAGTTCTCGGCATCGATCCCGGGTCGCGCGCGACCGGCTGGGCGCTGGTGGTCGCGGAGGGGAATCGCTACCGGCTCGAGGACGCCGGAGTGGTCCGCTCCGCCAGCGGCGATCGCGCGGCCGTGCTCGCCGGGCTGCACCGGCGGCTGCTGGCAGTGGTTGCCGAGCTCCGGCCCGATTGCGCGGCGGTGGAATCTTCGTTCTCCGGCCTCAACCCGAAGAGCGGGATCGCTCTCGCCGAGTGCCGCGGCGTGATCCTCGCGGTCCTCGGCGGGCACGATCTCGAGGTTTCCTCGTACACCCCAGCGCAGGTCAAGTCGGCCGTCGTCGGCCACGGGCGCGCGGAGAAGCAACAGATCGGCTACATGGTGGTTCGGCTGCTCAGCCTCGACGCCTCGCCGCCCGCTGACGCCGCCGATGCGATGGCTGTGGCGATCACCCACCTCCATTCGCAGGGCCCCGGGAAAGCGCGTTGACGCCCCATGGGCCCCATGCTACGATGCCCTGCCTTCATTCTTGAATGAAGAGCTCGAGATGTCGATCGGGTGTTTTCGGGGGTGACCGAGGCCTCCTTGTCGGCAGGAAGAACGATTATTCGGACGAGCGCGGAACTCATCCCCGCGAGACGACTCTAATCAGGAGGAGGAAAGTCGTGACTGGACAGGTAGCCGAGTACTTTCGCCAGGGTGGAATCTTCATGTATCCGCTCCTCTTTTTCTCGGTGTTGGCGGCGACGGTGGCCATCGAACGCTTCATCGTCTTCTCGAAGGCGAAGATCAACGTCAACGAGTTCCTGACCAAGATCCGCAAGGCGCTGCTGGTCAACCGCAACGTCAAGGAAGCGATCAAGGTCTGCGAGCAGAACAAGGGTCCGGTGGCGTCGGTCATGAAGGCCGGTCTGCTCCGCTACGGTCAAACCCGTGAGGACATCGAGAAGACCATCGAGAACGCGGCGCTGTACGAGCTCGACCGACTCGAGAAGCGGCTCGGCGTGCTCGCCACCACCGCCAACGTCGCCCCGATGCTGGGCTTTCTCGGCACCGTGGCGGGCATGATCAAGTCGTTCGCGACCCTTGCCGAGCAGGGCCTCACCAATCCGGCGGCCGTCGCGGTCGGCATCTCCGAGGCACTGATCACGACCGCGACCGGTCTCATCATCGCGATCCCGGCGCAGTTGGTCTACAACTGGTACTCAACCAAGATCACGCGCTTCGTTCGTGACATCGAGACCGCCTCCAACATGCTCGTCGAGACCTTCACCGAGATGGACAGCCAGCGCTACGGTCAGGGTGGCGAGGAGGCATAGAAGGGAGTCGGCAGATGGCGATCTTCCGCGGAAGAGAGCGGAAAGGGGCAGCCCAGATCTTCACGGCGTCGATGGCGGACATCGTGTTCCTGCTCATCGTCTTCTTCGTCCTCACCTACAAGGTGGAGGTCGATCGCACGAAGATGGATCTGCCCGATACCTGGGTTCGGGTCAAGGTGCCAGAGAAGGCGGCCGTGATCTCCATCTCGCCTCCGAACGCCAGCCCGCCGCTGACGATTCGTGTCTCCACTGGTGAGGAGATGTCCCTGCCCGTGAGCACGGACGAAGAGGTGGTGACCTTTGCATCGACCGAGGTCGCCCGCGATCCGAACAAGGAATTCATCATCAAGGCGGACGACCAGGTTCCGTACGAAAGAGTCGACGCGGTCCTCGACGCGCTCAAGCAGTCCAAGGTCAAGACCATCTTCCTGCTGTCCGAGCAGAAGACCGTGAACGAGGGGGCGGTGTCACCATGAAGATGAAGAAGAAGGAAATCGCATCCGAGATCTTCACCGGCTCGATGGCGGACATCTCGTTTCTGCTCATCATCTACTTCATGATCACCTCCGCCTTCTCGGCCACCCGCGGGCTCGACTTCGCCCTGCCTGAGGACACCAACACCCCCGAGATCAAGCAGGAGGACGCGATCGACGTCCACGTGCAGCGCGGGGGAGTGATCGAGGTTGACGACAACCCGATCGCGCTCGAGGGCCTACTGCCGTACATCGGCGAAAAGCTCAAGCAGAACCCCGACAAGCCGGTCATCTTGCGGACCGATCCGGACGCCACCTACGGCGACATGATCATGGTCTTCGACGAGCTCCGGCAGGCAGAGAAAAAAATTGACATGGAGATCAAGAACATCTCCATTCCGACTCGGCGGGAGATCGAAAACCTGTGGTCGATGCTCGGCATTTAGTGAAGGGGGAACCCATGAGTGATTCTCCGAAAAACAGAGATGGCACCAAGGCACAGGCCGAGCTGTCGATGACGACCGCGGAGATGCTGGCTTTGGAAGAGGGGCGTGACAGGCGCGTCGCCCGGTGGGCGCTCGGCATCGCGGTGATCTTCCACATCGCGATCTTCGCCATCCACTGGCCGTCGTTTGCGGGCGGGCTGTCGGACGCCAGGCAAAAGAAGAGCAAGATCTACGTCGTCAAGCAGGTCAAGTTCAAGCAGCCGCCGCCACCGCAGCAGCAGCAGATCACGCGCCCGAAGACCAAGAAGGTGCCGATCCCTGACCCGACACCTGATGAGCCGGAACCGGTTCGCGACGAAGAGCCGGACGAGGAGATCGATTTCGTGCCCGACGAGAACCTCGTGCTCGGTGTGCCCGATGCGCCACCACCGCCCGAACCCGAGGGGCCTGTGCGGTTTGTCATCGGCGGCAACATCACCGAGCCGAGGAAGATCAGCGGACCGAACCCGATCTACCCCGAGGCTGCCCGGAGAGCCAGGATTCAGGGCGTCGTGGTTTTGGAATGCACCATCGGCAAGGACGGTCGGGTCCAGAGCGTGAAGGTCCTGCGGGGGCTTCCTCTCGGGCTCACCGAGTCGGCGGTCGACGCCGTCAACAAGTGGAGATTCGAGGCGTCGACGTTGAACGGAAAACCGGTGGAGGTCCTCTACATCCTGACAGTACGGTTCAACCTGCAGTAGCCTCTCCACGATGGCCCTGCAAGGATCCTTGAGCGAGTTACCGCTGCCGGACGTGATTCAGCTCGTCAGCGTCTCTGGCAAAACCGGCGCTTTCGAGATCCGAGGAGAGACGGAGAGCGGGCGAATCTACCTCCGCGACGGCCAGATCGTGGATGCATCGGTGGGTCGTCTTCGGGGCGACAGCGCGGTCTACGAGATGGCGATCTGGTCGGATGGCACCTTCAGCTTCAACCCGGGAGAGGAGTCCGACCAGATCACGATCCACCTCTCCAATGCCACCTTGATGATGGAGGCGGCGAGGCGGCTCGACGAGTGGCGGGTCCTCAGCCGCAAGATCCCGTCACTCGACATGGTGCCGTACTTCCCCCCGCGCGCTCACGGCGCGGACCAGATCACGCTCAGCCCCCAGGAGTGGATCCTCGTGACGCGGATCGACGGCCGCCACACCATCGAGGAGATCGCGGCTTCGTTGCGGTGGGCGGCGTTCGATGTCTCGAAGCTCCTCTTCGGCCTCATCACGACCGGACTCGTCGCTCTCGGCAGCCCCGGTGAGGGTGGCGTCGAAGGCCGGCGGTGGATCTCCGGGCCGAGCCCGGCGACCCTGCTGGCGCTGGCGGAGAAGATCCGCGCCGTCGCCATGGACGTCGTCGGCAGCGGGGGTGAACGAACGATCGAGAAGCAGTACACTGCAGTCCGCACCCTGATCGAGCGGGGTGAGGGTTTCAGCGCGCTGCGGGAGATGGTAGAGCAGCACAGCAAGGCCATTTCGCTGCTCAAGGGGGCCGACACGGCCGCCATGTTCGACGAGCAGGTCCGCCCTCTGCTCGGAGACGTGGAACCGGGCGGGTGAGAATGACGTTATTCCTGATGGAGGCAAGAGCATGAATTCGAGGGTCAGCCGCGCGACGTTCGCTGTTGCGGCCTCGTTGCTGCTACTGGCGGCGGCGACGGCACACGCCGAATGGAACAAAGGCCTCGAGGCCTACAAGCAGAAGGACTGGGCCACCGCGGTCGCGGAGTTCGAGGAGGTCACCAAGACGAACCCGGACTATGCGGGCGGCTATTACATGCTGGGCGTGTCGCAACGCGCTCTCGGTCAGCTGTCGCCGGCGATCTCGAGCCTGCGAAAGGCCGTCGAGCTCGACGGCTCACAGCCCTCGTACAAGATCGCCCTGGCGCAGGCGCTGCTGCAGACCGACCGGTACCAGAATGCGTACGAGGTCCTCAAACCCCTCTCGCTCAGCTCCATCGACGCCTCCTACCGAACCAACTACGCGCTGTTGTTCGCGCAGGCGGCCACCAAGACCAACCGGTCGGGTGAGGCCATCAACGTGCTCAAGGCCCAGGCGTCCGCAGACTCCCGCAACGCTCGGTTGCAGCAGGCACTGGGAGCCGCCCACAGCGACAACGGTGACGACGCCGCGGCATTCGCGGCCTTCAGGAAGGCGTTCGAGCTGAACGGCTCCGATGCCACCAGCGGGCGTAATGCGGCGCGTGCCGGCCTGCTGGTGGCGCGCCGCGCTCCGTCCGCACAGAAGGATCGCCTCTACCGGGAGGCGGCCACGGTCGCGGACAAGCTCGCCGCCGGGTCGCCGACATTCGACCACCTGCTCCTCGCCGGCGAGGCGTGGCTCGGCGCCGGAGACTATGCTAAGGCGCTGGCATGGTTCGACAAGGCGCAAGCCAAGCAGCCCGGCAACGCTCTGGTCTACTTCTACTCGGCGCAGAGCAAGACCTCGCTCAATCGGCTGAACGAGGCGATCTCCGATCTCCAGCAGGCCCTCAAGATCGGGCCGGCGGGCAAGCTTCGGAGCCAGATCTACAACCAGGGTGGGTACGTCTACGACAAGAAGAAGGACTACGCCAACGCCATCAAGTGGTACCAGGAGGCCGGCAACTCCGCCAAGGCCGCCGAGATGCGGACCAAGAACGAGGCCGCCGCCCAGAACCTGCAGGCACAGCAGGAGTGCGCGGAGTTCAAGCGCAAGATCGATGCCCTCAAGCTCCAGGTCGCGGAGCTCGAAAAGTTGGGCGACGTGAATAACGCCCGCCAGCTGCAGGAGCAGCTGCCGCCTCTCGAGCGGCAGTACGCGGAAACCTGTCGCTGACGAGCGTTGCGTCAGTCTCGTACCGAACGCGGCCCCGGCGCCGCGTTTTTTCTTGCTCCGGTGAGCTCAACCCTCGGCCTCCGCGGCGTGGCGTGCGAGCGTCACTGCCGCGGCCGCCAGCGGCAGCACCCACGCGGTCAGGGCCTGGGCGATGCACACCCACGGCGGCATCGTCACCATCGGCAGGCCGAGAGCGGACGCCGCCCGGCCGAGCGACGAAACCGTCAACACGGTGACCACCACCGAAAGGCCCGCGGCCACCAGCCCGGGCGCGCCCACGGCGACCAGAAACGGCCCCCGGATGGTGCTCTCGGTGGCTCCCACCAGCCGCATGATCGTCAGCTCGGATGCGTGCCGATACAGCTCGAGATGGACCCAAACCCCGGACAGCATCACCGCCCCGGCCAGCAGCAAGCCGCTGAGCACGGCCACGATCACCGCTGTCCGGCTGGCGACAGACTTGACGATACGTTCAATCGACGTCAGCGGCCCGATCGCGAGGACCGCCTCATCTCCCTCGAGCTCGGCCACCGTCTCCGGCGTCGTGGTCGAGATCTCGACCAGCGGCGGTAGGGAGGCCAGCTCGTCCACGAGCAGCTCGTCGAGCGAGGGAAACCACCGCCCGAGTCGCAGCACCAGGTCGCGCTCGGAGACCTCGCGGATCTGCCACTCCGGGTGGGCCTTCGCCCGATCCTCGATCCACCGCAGCCGTTGTTGGTGGTCGAGGCGGGGGTGGAGCAGGACGGCGACCGTCCCAGGCTGGTCCGAGCCCGCTGCCAGCGGCCGCAACCACCGGTACCCGGCCAACCCGGTGCCGGCGAGCGAAATCGGGATCGCCAGAGTCACGGCCAGCACGAGGCTGATCACCATCCGCTGGCGGAGCAGAAGCCAGCCTTCGGCGAAGGCGTGGCGCATCACGGCGGCCACATCCCGTCGAAGTGGAGGCGGCCTTGGTGGAGGACCAGGGTCCGAGCCGGGATCGACTCGAGGACCGTGTGGTCGTGGGTCGCCACCATGACGGTCGCGCCCTGGTAGTTGATGTCGCACAGCAGGCTCAAGAGCTCCGACGCGAGGTCGGCGTCGAGGTTGCCCGTCGGCTCGTCGGCCAGAATCAGGCGTGGCTGGTAGGCGAGGGCGCGGGCGATCGCGACCCGCTGCTGCTCGCCGCCGGAAAGCGCGTCCGGATACGCCAGCTGCCGGTGGTGGAGCCCGAGCCTCTTGAGAACCTGCACCGCCCGGCGACGCGCCTCGCGCTCCGCGATACCGTGAATTCGAAGGACGAACGTGATGTTCTCGACCACGGTCTTGCGCTTGAGCAGCTTGAAATCCTGGAAGATGACGCCGATCTTGCGCCGCAGCATGGGCAGCCGCGACTGGGTGAGTTGGTCCGCGCGCCTGCCGGCGACCCACACCTCGCCGCTGGTCGGACGTTCGGCGGCGTACAACAGCCGCAGCAGAGTCGTCTTGCCGGCCCCCGACGG
Source organism: uncultured Thermoanaerobaculia bacterium (assembly GCA_964609835.1). Classification (GTDB taxonomy): domain Bacteria; phylum Acidobacteriota; class Thermoanaerobaculia; order Thermoanaerobaculales; family Sulfomarinibacteraceae; genus Sulfomarinibacter. Next base: position 22,004 of record CAZSTH010000018.1, on the reverse strand, counting down.
CCCGGTCAGGAAGACGAACTCACCCGCTTCAACCTGCAGATCGAGATCGCGCAGGATCTTGCGACCGTCAAACTCTTTGGTCAGCGAACGAAGGCGAATCACGGTCGGCCGGCGCCTGCGCCGATTCGCGATGCGTGACGTCGTGCGGCGACTCCGGCGTGACCTCCCACTGCACCCCCGGTTGCCGGATTGTATCATTGGGCGGAGCCTGGAGCCGATGAAGGTCCTCGATCCCGAGCCTCGATGGAGACGAACGACGGCCGCCGGAAACGCGGTCCTGGGACTCGAACTCGGCGAGACCCGCATGCTCTTCGCACTCGGGCCGCCGAGGCCGGCCGGCGAGCCCGGGGAGCGCCTCGCCGCTGCTGTCGATGAGCTCCGCCCCGGAGTGCACACGGCCTGCTGGGCACAACAGGTCCACGGAAGGGCGATCGCGTCGATCGGCGCCGGAGAGCGCCTGACCGGCCCGGCGAGGCGAGTCGGAACCTGCGACGGTCTGATCACGGATCGGACCGGCGTCGCAGTCGCGGTGTGGACGGCCGACTGCGTGCCCCTGCTGATGGCCGGCGGCGGCGTCGTCGCCGCGATTCACGCCGGCTGGCGGGGGGCGGCGACCGACATCGCCGCGGCGGCGGTGGAGCGATTCCGGTCCGAGTTCGGTGTCGAGGCGAGGGAGCTCTCGGCTGCACTGGGGCCGGCGGTATCTGGACCCCACTATGCGGTGGGCGACGAGGTCATCGCCGCCCTCGAGCCCCTCGGAGTGGACGAGTCGATGTGGCGCGACGGCCGACACGTCGATCTTCGCGGCCTCGTGCGCGGCCGCCTGAATGACGTCGGAGTCACCCACATCGAGATGATCGGCGGCTGCACGTTCGCGACCGCGGAGCTCGCGTCCTACCGGCGCGACGGAGACCGGGCCGGCCGCCAGTGGTCCATGGTCTACCGCTCCGCGAGCCGCTGACGTCCGCGCAACTGGCCGCACGCCGCGGCCACGTCGGCGCCACGCGACCAACGAACCGTGGCGGTGGCGCCGGCGTCGCGCAAGGCGGCTGCGAAGCGGTCGATGACCGCGGCCCCCGGTCGGAGAAGACCGGGGAAATGCTCCCTGTCCTCGTTCAGGGGGATGACGTTGATCTTGGACGGGATGCCGGAGATCAGGTCGGCGGTCATCATCGCATCCTCGGGCGAGTCATTGAAACCGGCGATCAGCACGTACTCGAAGGTCACCCTTCGCCCGCGCTCCAGGGGGAAGGCGCGCAGCGCGGCCATCAGCTCGGAAAGAGGATAGCGCTCGCTGATCGGCATGATCACGCGCCGGCGATCCTGGTCGGGAGCGTTGAGTGAGACCGCGAGCTTCGGGCGGCGATCGAGGCCCGCGAGCCACTTGATCCCCGGGATGATCCCAGCAGTCGAGACGGTGATGCGCTTGAGGCTAACTCGTTCGGACAGGACTTCGATCGCCTGCCCAAGATTGGCGGTGTTCAGCAGCGGCTCCCCCATCCCCATGAACACCAGATTCGTGCGCTCCACCGCAGCATCCAGGCAACGCTGCATGACGCGAAACTGGCCGACAATCTCTGCTGCGCGGAGGTTGCGTCCGGCGCCGAGGGCTCCGGTCACGCAGAACGAACATCCGACGGCGCAACCCGCCTGCGACGAAAGGCACAACGTCGCCTTGCTCCCGTTACGCATGGCGACGCCCTCGACCGTCATGCCGTCACCGAGAGCGAACAGGTACTTGATCGAGCCGTCCCCGCTCGCCACCGATTTCACCACCCCGGGGTCGTCGAGCGCGAATCGCAACGCGAGCTCGTCGCGGAGGGCAAGCGACAGGCTGGTCATCTCGGAGAACGAGGTGGCGAGACGGTGATTGACCCATTGAGCGACCTGGCGACCGCGGAAGGGCTGGTCGGTGAGTGGCGCGAGCAGGGCGGCAATTTCGGCTGAGGATCTTCCGATCAGGTTGACGGGCTTCTCCGCCACGCTCACGACGGACTGTCGTTCCGACCAGGCTGGCGGTGAGGCACGCCCTGCGATCGGGAGCGATGCCGCCCCGGTGCGATGCCGAGCGATGCCAGGAACCGGGCATCGGCGACGTCGATGCGATACGCTGGCTCCGCCCCGTCGCCGGGAGCGTTCACGTGCAGCCGGAGCCTGGCGGTTTCCGGCTCGATGGCGCCGTCGTCACCGCAGGCGAGGCTCGCCTCGAGCATCATGACCGCACGCCAGCCGTCGCGGTGCAGCTCCTCGAGACACGACCGAACGTCTTCGGAGCCGACCACCGACGCGTGCACGGCTTTGCCGAGCTTGCGAAGCAGCTGCTGCAGGCGTTCGGTTCGCGATTCTTCCATCTCCCTCAACAACCGGTCGTCGGGCCAGGGCCTTCCCATCCTACCCCGGAAGGGATTTCGGTGGAAGGGTCACCGGTTGTAGCGCCCCGCGGCCGGTGATAGCGTTGCTGCGGAGGTCACGACGGGCGGCTCATCCGGTTCTTGGGTGCGACGGAGCGACCTCGCCGGCGACGCGTCGGCGCGGCGATACTCGAGGGTGTGGATGGCTGACGGCAGCACCGCGATCCTGGTTTTCTACCCGGCATCCGCTCGCTCGCTGCTGACCCGCGACCTCGAGGTGCGGCTCTTCTGCGAACGCCGAGGGCTCCGGGTGCCCGCTCTGTACGAGGCCGACGACGCGGCGGGCTGGGCCATGATCGAGGACCTCGGCGTCGAGGATGCGGCGGCGTGGCTGGCGGCGATCGAGATCGGTGATCGCGGGCCGCACACCGAGGCCATGATGCAGCCGCTGGAGGTCCTGTCCCGGATCGAGCCGCGGCGTCTGCCGCAGTGGAATCCGCCCCTCGATTGCCGGCGGCTGCGCTGGGAGCTGGCCGGCTTCGAGCTGTGGTTCGTCCGTCATCGCACCCACCGATCGCCCCTGGGCAGGTTCGGCCGGTGGTTGGACGTCGTCGCCGCCGAGGTCGCGCGACACCCGCAACGCGCGTGTCACCGCGACTACCACCTCAACAACCTCTTCATGCTGCCGAGCGGTGAGACGGCAATGATCGACTTCCAAGACATGACCCTCGGTCCGGACACCTACGACCTGGTCTCCCTGCTGGGCGAGCGGTCGGCACCCGAACTGCTCCCGCGCCCCGAGAGGGACCGGCTCGGACAGGTCTGGGCGGAGCGGACTCGCGCATCCGCGGGCTGGCGGGAGCGAGCGCTGTGGACCTCGACCCAGCGCGGTTTGAAGGTGATCGGGACCTTTGCCCGCCTCGAGCTCGGCGGCTCGGAAGCGTACTCCCGGTGGCTGCAACGACGGTGCCTCGACCTCGGCCGAGAGCTCGACGGCACCGGCGCACCGGGAGAACTGGTCGAGCTTCTCCTCGCCTGCTCCGAAGAACGGTAGTGAGTTCGGCCGTACCGGCAAAGGTGGTACACTTACGCCGTTTCTCGCCGGCCGAGCCGCGGGCGGGAACGCCAAGGAGGTGCGAATGTTTGGCAGCCTCGGACTTCCCGAACTCCTGATCCTGCTCGCGATCGTGGTGCTGATCTTCGGCGTCAACAAGCTTCCCCGGCTCGGCAAGGGCCTCGGTGAGGGAATCCGCAACTTCAAAGACTCGGTGCGCTCGGAAAAGACCCCGACCAACTCGGACACCGACAGCGGGGCCGCCTCGAAGAGCAGCGATTCGTGAGGCGCGACCCGGCGCCCGGGTCACCCTGTTAATCTGAATGAGATGGATGGTCCAAATCGTGCTCCGTTGGGTCGCGTTCACTGCATCGGCAGTGCGAAGCTCGCTCACTTCCTCAAGCGCGAGCCACGGAACGCAGCCGCCAGAGACCTCGATCTCAACAACATCTTCATGGAGCTGCTCAGACGCGCCAATGACTTCCTGCCGTCCGAGGCGGGTACCATCTATCTCGATGACCCGCTCGAGGCGCACGAGGCCTTCGAGAGCGAGACCCTGGTTGTGATCGCGGGCTTCGGGCCGAAGGCGAACGATCTCATCGAAGAGCGGTTCAGCAGCCGCCTCGGGATGATCGGTCAAGTCTACCGATCCGGCGAACCCTACTCCTCCGCAAACCCGTTCGACGACCCGGTGTTTCGAAGCGGCCCGGGCCTCAGGATCGGGTTTTCGATCGACTCCGCGATCTGCGCCCCCCTCGAGGTCGAGGGCAGGGTGATCGGGGTCATCGAGCTCCTGAATCATCGCGGAGGCCGTGGATACTCCGACACCGATGTCGCGCTGCTCGGGATCTTCGCTCGCACCATCTCGCTGTCGATCATCAACGCCATCGACGCCCACCGCTCCAAGGAGATTGCCAAGCGTGACGAGCTGACCGACCTCTACAATGACCGCCACCTGCACAGCAGCCTGACACAGCTGGTCGAGGAGGCCACGGTCAACGGCACCGAGTGCGGCGTGATCTTCCTCGACCTCGATCATTTCAAGGAGGTCAACGATGTCCACGGGCACCTCGTCGGAAGCGAGATTCTGAGGCGCGTGGGTGCGACCCTCAAGCAGATCATCCCGGGCGACGGGCTGGCGACGCGGTACGGCGGTGACGAGTTCGTGGTTGCACTGCCCGGCGCCGGTCGCCAGGAGACCCTGTGGGTGGCGGAGACCATCCGTCAGAACATCGCCGAGGCGACCTTCGTGGTCGACCCCGATCCCGAGCACCACGACCAGCACCAGCCGATCCGCATCGCCGGCGTGATCACCTGCTCGATCGGCATCGCCACTCTACAGGCGGACGTTCTGGCGAGCGATCACCGCCCCGAAGGGGCCAAGGACCGCCTGCTGCGGCTTGCCGACCGATGCATGTACGTGGCCAAGGACCGCGGCCGCAACTGCACCGTCCCGTGCTGGGACCTCGAGCAGCGGCTCGCATCCTCCGGGGAGTGACCGGGAACAAAGGCACCCCGCCGGCGGTTGCGGGCGAAAAGGGAGAACCCATGACCGGCGTCGAAGGAAACCGTGTCGCGGCCATCAGTGCCGCGTTGACCGAAGCCCTCGACGCCAGCCACGTCGAGGTGATCGACGACTCTCGCCTCCACGCCGGCCATGCCGGCGCCGAGTCCGGCGGCGGGCACTTCCGGGTGCTCGTGGTCTCGGAGAGGTTCGAGGGCCTGTCGCGGATCGCCGCGCAACGCCTGGTCTACGATGCCCTGGGAAAACTGATGGTTGGCGAGATTCACGCCCTGCAGATGATGACCCTGACCCCCGCGGCATGGAATGCCACCGGGTCCCAGGCCGCTGAACGCGACCCCGGTCGCGGGCGGGTCAGCTGATAGCCACCTTCGATGCGGCCCGGGTCTGTCCGTAGCGGGCGAGGTCGGCGACAGCGTCGATCGCGCGCTCGACCTCGCCGGCCGTGGTGAACACGCCGGGTGAGAAGCGGACCGTTCCGTCGCACTCGAAGGTCCCGATGCCCTCGTGGACGAGCGGCGCGCAGTGGAGCCCGGTGCGGGTGATGACGTCGTGCTCCACGTCGAGAAAGGTGCCCGCCTGATCGGCCGGGAGCCCGTCGATGTTGAAGACGAAGACCGGGAGGTGGTCGGCGTCCAGATCGGCGCAGTAGAGTCGGACGCCTTCGATCGACTCGAGTCCTTGACGCAAACGGCGGGCGAGCGCCATCTCGTGTTCGAAAACGGCTTCGATCCCACCCCGGTCGGCAATCCAGTGCTGCGCGGCGAGCAGGCCGGCGGCACCCATCAGGTTGACGGTGCCGAACTCCAGGCGCCACGGATAGGCGTCAGGCTGGGCCTTCAAGGCGCTCATCACACCGGTGCCCCCGGCCCGGCAGGGCTCGATCTCCACGTGCTCCGAGACGTACATGCCGCCGATGCCGGACGGCCCGAAGAGCGACTTGTGTCCGGTGAAGCAGACGATGTCGATGGACATGTCCTGGGCATGGACCGGCACCAGGCCCGCGGTCTGGGCTGCGTCGATGGCGAACAGGACTCCGCGCTCGCGACACGTTCGGCCGACTTCGGCCACAGGTTGGACGGTTCCGATGACGTTGGAGCCGTGGTTCATGACCACCAGCTTGGTGTCGGGGCGAATTCTCGCGGCGATGTCGTCCGGGTGGACGTAGCCGCGACTGTCGAAGGGCACGAAGTCGACGTCGACGCCGTGCTCCGCCTGCCAGTACATGGGGCGCAGCACGGAGTTGTGCTCGAGACACGTCGTCACCGCGTGGTCTCCCGGAGCGAGCACGCTCGAGATCAGGAGGTTGAGGGCGTCGGTGACGTTGTAGGAGAAGACCAGCCGGTCGCGGTCGGTGCCGCCGAAGAAGTCGGTCAGGGCCTGGCGGGCTTCGGCCAGGGTCGCCTCGGCCTCGAGCGCGAGATCGAACCCGCTGCGGCCCGGGTTGACGCCACGTGTGGCATAAAACTCGCACATCTCGTCGATCACCGCCCTCGGCTTCGGAAAGGTCGTGGCCGCGTTGTCGAGATAGACGCTGTCGCCCATGAGTCACCTCACTCCAGGGGAAGATCGATGCGATCCTCGATCAGCGCGCGGAGGATCCGGTCGCGGGACGTCTGAATCTGCCGCTCGAGGCAGGCCGCGGCAGGTTGCGGGTCGCCGCGCATCAAAAGATCGATCAGCTCCTCGTGCTCGAGCCGCATCTCGGCGGCGAAATCCCCGAGATCGAGACCGAGGAAGAAGTAGCGCTGCATGCCGGCGAGGAGATCGCGCAGGATCGAGACCAGGCGGTCGTTGCGTGACAGCGCCATCAGGCTCAGATGGAACTCGAGATTGCAATCGAGGAACTCCACGTACGACGCCCAGTCGTGGTACGAGTATTCGGTCGATGCCAGCTTCTCCATCACCGCCAACTCGTCATCACGCGCCCGCCGGGCGGCGAGCCGCAGCCCATGGATCTCGAGGCCGAGACGGATGTCGAAGCAGTCACCGATCTCTTTCAGCGAGATCGGCGTCACCATGTAGCCGCGGTACGGGCGGCCCACGAGCAGGCCGTCCTTCTCGAGCCTACGGCAGGCCTCTCGCACCGGAACCCGGCTCGAGCCGTAGAGCTGCGCGAGCTCGTGCTCGGTCAGCGAGCCGCCGGGACGGTGCTTGAGCGTGATGATGTCTCGCTTGAGGGCCTGATAGACGTCCTCGGCCACGGTCCGCCGCACGGAGAGGGTCTGCTCTGCGGTCACAAATTTATTGTATACAGATTGTATACAAACCGCAAGCCACACGGTCGGCCCGGTTACGCTGCGTCGGCCCCGGTTGCCGGCGAGCTGATCACGCGCTGCAAATTCCAGCCGACGGTGGCCAGACCGATGACGAGCAGCACCTGGAACAGCCACACCGGGCCCGGCAGGACCCGTCGAATTCCCTGGTAGCCGTCGAGCGTGTGACAGCTGGCGCACTCGATCCTGAACACCCGACGGCCGGTGTCGATCTCCTCGCCCGCCGCCAACAACCTCAGTGTTTTTAGATATGTACAGCTATTCAAGAGTCGGCGTCTGCACCCTCGCCGCGTCCGCCCTGCGGCCACCCGCCGACGCCAACGACACCGTGGTTTTCCTCCTGATGTCACTTGACACGGAGTCGCATCGACGCTACCTTGGACTCGGACACTGATAATGAGACTGGATTAATAGAATGAGCAGTAAACTTGCACAGCGCGCCCAGAAGCTTTTCATCCAGTACCTGAGGGAAAACAACCTCAAGGTAACCCAGGAGCGTTTGGCGTTGCTCGATGAGATCTTCGCGACCGACGAGCATCTCGACGCCGACGAGCTGCTCGCGCGGATGAAGAAGAAACAGCGCAAGGTGTCGCGAGCAACGGTCTACCGCACGCTCGACCTCCTGGTCCAGTGCGGGCTGGTCCGCAAGAGCCGTCTCGGCCGTGAGCACTACTACTACGAGAAAATGGAGCCCGGCGGCGGCCATCACCACATGGTGTGCACGGCCACCGGCAAGATCATCGAGTTCTGGGACGCAGACCTCGATGAACGGCTGCGGCGCATCTGTCAGGAGCACGGATTCCGGCCGACCTTCATCTCGATCCAGGTCCAGGGGCTGAGTCAAGAAGGTCAGAAGGTGGAGCAGGACACGTCGTTCTTCTGATTCCTCGCGCCCATCGAGCATGACTCCCCACCCCGCCGGACCGGCGGGGTGTTCTGCATCCGGACATCCAGCCGCTGCGCGGCGGCCGGTTGCAAAGGCTACTCTCTCGAGAATCGGACCCGGGCGAACCGTCGTTTTCCGACCTGGATCAGCGTCGGCTCTTCGGCGGTGGTATCGACGGTGTGCCCGAGGTCCGTGATCTGCTCGCGGTCCACCCTGATGCCCCCCTGCTGGATCAGCCTGCGAGCTTCCGACTTGGAGGGCGCCATGCCACTCGAGACGACGATGTCGATCAGCGCCAACCGGCTCGCATCCGTTTCGAGCACGTGCTCGGGAATCTCCTCCGGCAGCCCCCCCGCCGAGAACACGCTTTCGAACTCCACGCGGGCCGCGGCCGCTTCCGCCGTAGTGTGGAACTCCGACACGATGGATCCCGCGAGCTCCTTCTTGGCCTCCATCGGGTGCTTGGCACCGGCGGCAACCCGCCGCCGCAGCGCCTCGATCTCGGCCTCGCCGAGGTCCGTCAGCAGCAGCCAGTACTTCCACATCAACTCGTCGGAAACCGACATGATCTTGCCGAACATCTCGGTCGGCGGATCCTCCACCGCGACGTAATTGCCGAGCGACTTGGACATCTTTTCGATACCGTCCAGGCCCTCGAGGAGCGGCACGGTCATCACCACCTGGGGCTCCATGCCGTGCTCACGCATCAGGTGCCGACCGACCAGGAGATTGAAGAGCTGATCGGTGCCGCCGAGCTCGACGTCGACCTCGAGGGCAACCGAATCGTAGGCCTGGGCCAGCGGGTAGAGAAACTCGTGCAGGGCGATCGGCTGGCGGTTTTCGTACCGGGTCCTGAAGTCGTCACGCTCCAGCATCTGGGCCACCGTGACCTTGGCCGCAAGCCGGATCCAATCCGCCGAGCTCAACGCCCCCAGCCAGCGCGAGTTGAAATCGATCACGGTCGCCTCGGGATCGAGCAGCTTGTAGATTTGCCGGCGGTAGGTGGCCGCGTTGGCCTCGATGTCCTCCCGCGTCAGCTGCGGACGGGTGCTCTTCTTGCCGGTCGGGTCTCCGATCAGTCCGGTGAAGTCTCCGATCAGGAAGATCACTCGGTGGCCGAGCTGCTGGAAGTGCCGCATCTTGCGAATCACGACGGTGTGGCCGAGGTGGAGATCCGGAGCCGACGGATCGAAGCCGACCTTGACCACCAGCGGCCGGTCGCTGTCCCGGGCCCGCCGCAGCTTCTCCTTCAGCGACTCGGCCGGCACCACGTCCACGCAGCCTTTGGTCAGATAGCCCAGCTGTTCATCGAGGTCGCGAGCCACAGTCCCTCCTCATCGTCCGTCCGGCGGCGCCGCGGCCGCATCGCTGATCGGCAGGATCCCCGCGCCCGTGTTTGCCAGCTTCCGCCAATCCCCAATCGCGGCCAGGATCGCGCTGACGTCCTCTCGTGACACCGACAACAACGCCATCTCGAGCTCCGTCGAGGTTCGCCACCGCACCGTCCCGGCAGCCACCGCGGCCATCCTCCGGGCACGACCGGTGGCACCGCTCCACAGGCTGGCTGCGGTGGCCGCCTGGAGCTGCCGAACCACCTTCAGCTCGTCTTCAGTGGGAGCCGCTACCAGCTTCCGCCACTGCCGGTCGAGCAGGTCCTCCACGGCCATCAACTCGTTCTCAGCCGAGACCACGACCAGGATCACCCGGCGCCCTGGCACGAAGGGCTGTCGAACCTCCAGCGACGCTTTGTCCAGCAATCGCAGTCCGCGGTCGCCGAGTAGCCCTGCAATGACTGCCTCCGTCGTCTCGCCCGCCGTCAACGGCAGCTCGATGGCCACCACCATCACCGACTCCGCGCCCGCCGCCGCCTCTCGAGTCCTCGGCACCGGCGCGACCGATTGCACGGTGGCACCGCGCCGCGCGCCTTCGGCGAAGGCCCAGAACTTCCGGATCGCATCGACGGCCGTCTCATCGTCTTCGGCCACCACCCCGAGCGCGAGATTCGACGACTCGAGGAGCAACGCGGGTGACAGGGCTGCGCCCTGGGCGACGCCGAGCAGGCCGGCCATCAGGCGTAGCGCCCGGCGGCGGGCGTCGCCGCCTGCGGGCAGGACGGCCTCGTCGTCGTCCGCGACCTGCTGAAGGGTCGTCCGGAGGCTCTCTGCGAGCTCGGCGAACGAGCCTGGCGCATCGGCCAGCTCGAGACGAGGGGGACCCTGCCCGACCGACAGCCACGCGGGAGGATCGGGGCTGTCACGGAGCTCTCGCGAGAGCCTCGCGAGCACCGTCGCCGCCATCTCGTCATCGAGGTCGGGCACCACGACCGGCCGCAGACAGAGCGTGGCCAGCGGGGTTCCCGTGCGTTCGAGCACCGCTGCCGAGAGGCCGCTGTCGAGTCTAAAGACCGTCGGCGGCGATGCGAACCGGGGATTGAACGTGCGTGGCGGCAGGGTGACGACGATGTTTCCCGGATGGCGAGGGAGCCAATCACGTGCGGTCTCGCGAACCGTCGTCTCGGTCACACCATCGAGGCCGAACAGGTGCTCGGCAACCGCGGCCTCGGCACCCGCGAGCCACAGCTCCAGCAGGGCGAGCGACGACTGCGGATGCATCTCCAACGCGGCCAGGCGACGGACCGAAAGTCGACGGGCGGCCCCCTCCACGTCCGCCGCCCGCAGTTGCGGCGACTCCGCGACCTGCGCCAGGGCGATGCGAAGGCGGCGAACCGCGAGCTCCGCCAGCGCGGCCTCCGTCCGTGCCTCCAGGAGGCCGAGCGGACCTTCCGTCCGGCTGCGCACGCCCTCGAGCTCGCCGCCGATCAGAACCGGCAGGAGGCTCCACAGGACCTCGGCCTCGCCGCGGGAAGGATCGGCCGCGTCGGGGAGGTGGACCTCGAGGCGCAGCTGGCCGTCACTGCCGGGCTCTCCGAGCCGCCGCTCGAAGCGTCCCTCGACGCGGGCCGCCGGCTGACGTTCGCTGACAGCCGAAGGTAGGCGATCGACGAAGAGACGGCCGCACACCGCGCGCACCTCGCCCGCGGTCGCACCGCCCACCGCCACCAGCACCGGCGGAGGCGCGCCGTCGCCGGCGGAGAACAGCCTCTCCAGATCTGCGGTCACCGTGAGCTGACCGCTGGTGTGGGTGCGCCGGCTGCCGCTGCCGGGGTCGGGCCAGGCGAAGGACGTCGCATCGGCCAGCGGCTGGGTGACCACGACCAGCTCGGTGCCGTTGGGCAGCTGTTCACAGTGCAGCGCCTGGGCAGCGGCCGGATCGGTCAGGCCCATCACCAACAGGAGACCGAGAAAACACTGGATACAGGCGCTTTGCACCTTCATGGCGGCCGTCATGGTAGCATGCCGCCTCATGCGCCCCGAACCTGACGTCGCCAACCCCATGGTCGTCGGTCTTTCGTGGCTGGTGGCTGCGGGCGCCCTTCCCGGCGCCCTCGTGATCGCCGTCATCGGCCAGGGCCTGGGCGCCGTCCTCGGTGGCTGTCACTGGATCGGGGTCTCGCTGCCGGTCGACCGGCAGGTGTGGGCCCTCGTCAATCAACCGACCGTCAACTTCGCCTCCCTGCCCGCCGCGGCAGGCTACTGGCTGGGCTCGCTGCTGCTGCCGGTCATCGTCGTCGTGGCTTTGCTGGCGCCGCGTCCTCGCAGAACCTCCATCGCCCGCAGCCTCGTAGTCATCCAGTGGTCCTGGTGCGCGACGGCGGTGGCGGTGTCATGGCTTCCGCTGATCGACCTGGAGGACGGCCACCTCACCCGCTGGCTCGCCCTCCACGACCTGCCGGCGGCGACGGCCGCAGCGGCTCCGGTGCTCGGCGCTTTGCTCGGGCTGTGGCCGACCACCCGCCTGCTGGCGCTCGCGAGACGGCGGCGGCCGGCGATCAGCCGCCGAGCTCGCGTCGGGCTCGTCGCCCTGCACCTGGTCGCGCCCACCTTCGGTTGGCTGCTGCTGAGCATCGGGGTCGCCGGCGGGCTGCGGCCCGCGGCGGCGGCCGGGCTGGCGGGGACGGCCATCGCCGCCTTGGTGGGGTCAGCGCTGCGGTTTCCGCCGGCCTCGGTTCGGCCCGTGACCCGGCCGACACCTGCCGCGATCGCCGGCCTGGTCGCGGCCGCAGTCATCGTCACGGCCATGGTGGCTGTCGGCGGTCGTCCGGTCGGCCCGCATCGATCGGGCGTCCTGTGGGGCGAACCCCGGAACACCAACAACATCCGCCAATGGGTTGTCCCGCCGGCGCTTGGCGGAGGGGGTGTGCCTCCGTCCGGACCGCAGGCGGCCCGGACCACTGCCGATCCCTCCGCGGCCGTCGCCGCGCGGGCGGCCGCCACGATATACTGCCGCCGCGGCGGCGTGAAACCGTCGAGTCACCCTACGGACCACGAGGAGCTGATATGAACACGAAGGTCGAGGAAGCACTCAACCAGCAGATCCACGCGGAGTTCTACTCCTTCTATCTCTACCTGTCGGTGGCGGGCTTCTTCACCAGCCGCCACCTCGACGGGTTCGCCCACTGGATGCGGGTACAGGCCCAGGAGGAGTTCGCCCATGCCATGAAGTTGTTCGACCACATCAACGAGCGCGGCGGGACCGTGGCGCTGATGGCGCTCGACGCCCCTCCCACGGAGTGGGAGTCACCGTCGGCTGCCGTCGAGGCGGTCCTCGCCCACGAGCGTCACATCTCCGAGCGCATCAACGGCCTGGTCGATCTCGCCAACGCCGAGAACGACCACGCCACCGCGGTCATCCTCCACTGGTACGTCAACGAACAGGTCGAGGAGGAGGCCACCGCCGACACCCTGTTCCACCAGGTCAAGATGGTCGAGTCGAGCCCTCACGGCCTGTTGATGATCGACCGCGAGCTGGCTGGACGGCAACTCGCGGCGGCGGCCGGAACCACCGGCGGCTGACCACCGCGGCGGACGGACGGCTGAACCTGCGACGGGATCTGCTCAGCGACCCTCGAGGCCCGCCAGCGAGACAGCGTGCGCGACCATCGCTGCCGCCACGTCGACGCCCGAGGCCGACTCCAGCGCGCGAAAACCCGCGGTCGGGTTGACCTCGAGCACGACCGGGCCGTCCGGCCCGTGCACGAGGTCGACGCCGCACTGCCCGAGGTCGAGGGCGCGGGCGGCCGCGAGGGCCAGCTCCACCTCCCCAGCCGGCGGCTGCCACGCCTCCGCTGTGCCGCCCCGCGCGGCGTTGGATCGCCACTCCCCGGACCCGGCTCGAAACCGGGCGGCGGCGACCATGGCTCCGCCCGCCACCAGCAACCGGATGCTGGACTCGCCGCCGGGGATCCACTGCTGGACGACGACCTCGTCGCCGATCCGCCACAGTGAGTCGAGAACCGCTTCGAGATGGTCGTGACTCGAGCAGCGGATCACGCCCACGCCCATCCGCGACCGCCGCTGTTTGACCACCACGGGCAACTCGAGGCGGTGACGCGCGGCCACCGCCAGAGCTTCGGGGTCGGCGCCGGCAACCGTCGCCGGAACCGGAATCCCGCGCTCCGCGAGGCGCCGGACGGTGCACCAGTGGTCCCGGCCGCACCGCAGGGCGTTCGGCGAATTGGGGGTCACGGCACCCTGTGCGACGAAGGCCTCGAGGATCGCCAGCAGGCTGTCCGGCCGCCAGTTGCCGATCCGCGGGATGATGGCGTCGGGAGGTTCGAAGGGACACCCGTCGGCATCCACCTGCGCGCGCTCGCCGACGACGACCGTCGAGCAGCGGCACCCGTCGGCGATCCCGGCCGAAACGCCGGCTTCCGCCGCAGCCTCGAGCAGCCGCCGGTTGCTCCCGAGCTCCGGGCGAGCGGTCAGGACCAGCAGCCGCATGTCGGCATGGTAACTCAGGAACTGACCTGGGGCAGCGACATCACGACCTCGGTGCCCTCACCGGGCGTGCTGTCGACGGTGACCGACCCGCCGTGATTCTCGAACACCCGTTTGGCGATCGTCAGCCCGAGACCGATACCGAAACGCTTGCCTTCTATCTCGTCATCTCTCTGCCAGAACGCGTCGAAGACCCGCGTCAGGTCATCGGCGGCGATTCCTGCTCCCGTGTCGCGCACCCGGAGCTGCAGCCACGGATCGGTGCCACGGACCACCCGGCGCACCTCCAACTTGACCTCTCCCTCGGGCCGATTGAACTCGATCCCGTTCTTGACCACCGCGCGGACCGCAGCCTCCATGCTCTCCGGCTCACAGACGATCGACTCGAGCCCGCTCGGGATCAGGACCTGGATCCGCACATTTCGGCTCGTGGCGAGGTCTCGGATCGGCGCCAGCGCTTTTCGGAAGAGATCCTGAACCGGGACCGAACGGCTTTCGAACGAGGTCGCGTCGGCCGTCAGGACCTGGGCCTGGAACACACTCTGGATCATCTCCAGGAGCTTCTCCGCCTCGTCGTGAATTACCGACACCAGCCGGGAGTGCTTGTCACTGCCGCCGGCACCGTCGCGCTTCAGGACCTTGGCGGCAGTGAACAGGGAGGTGACCGGAGTCCGGAACTCGAGCGATAGCCGTTTGATGAGTTCGTTCTTGACCCGGTCGAGCGCCTCGAGGCCCCGGTAGGCGTCCTCGAGGAGCGCCTTCTTCTCCGCCAGGTCTGCCGAAAGCTGACGCGACTCGGCGAGGGTCCTCCGGAGCTCGTTGGTTCGCTCATCGACCTGGGCCTCGAGCCCGCGGCTGAAATCCTCCATCTGCCGCCAGGCGATGGCGTTGGCGTAGCCCATCGCGGCGGTCGAGCCGAGGACCGCCGCGAGCTGCAAATCGTCCTCATCCAGGGCCGTGCGCTCGGGGTCTCCGTAGGCGGTCAGGAGGCCGACCAGCTTGTCCTGGGTCAGCAGCGGCACCAGGACGGCGGAGCTGTAACCGGCGCCCTCAACCTCCTCGATCGACGGCGAGTCTCCGGCCTCGCCGTTGATTCCCCGCGCCAGCAACCTCGGAATCCGCGACGCCAGCACCTCCTCGACATGGCTGCCGCCTCCATCGTGCGGCGCGGACAGCAGCGGATCCTTTTTGAAGCCGTGGACGACGGCCTCCCGCAGCTCTCCGGAGCTCGGGATGATCAGAACTGCCGCACCCTGGACCTGGAGCAGCCGAATGGCATCGGTGATGAGTCGGCGGAGAACCCGCGCCGGGTCCCGCTCGTTGCTCACCGCCCTTCCGAACTCCGAGATGCTGGCCATCACCCGGACCTTGCGGTTGAGCTGGCGGCTGAGGCTGTCGAGCCTCGTGTTGAGGTCGGTCATCGCCAGATTGGCGCGGACCGCCTCCTCGACAAGGGTCTCGTCGCTCAGCGTGTCGCCGGCCTCCTGCTCCGACTGCGGTACGAAAACCTCGACGTCGTCGCTCTCCGGTTCCTCGCCCTCCTCCGCCATGAACGGGCGGATCGCCGACCGCATCTGCTCCTGCAGGCGTTCGACGGCCTGCGGGTTGGTGCCGACGCCGAGCTTGTCGGCGACCGCGGCCAGCGTTCGCTCGCCGATCGCGGCGAATGCATCGAGGACGCCGTCACCGCGGATCGCGACAGTCGGAAATGACGGCAGTTGGTGAGCGTTGAGGGCAGCCTCCATCTGCTCGACGCTCAGGATCGGATCGAGGTCTCGCTTGTTGTACTGAAGCACGAGAGGGACCGCCGAGCGGTCGAGACCGTTGGCAGCCATGTTCTCCCAAAGGTTCTCCAGAGACTCGCGGTTGGCGGCCTCCTGCCCGAGCTGGGAATCGGCGACGAAGACCACACCATCGGCGCCGGCGAGCACCGTTTTCCGGGTCGCGTTGTACTGCACCTGGCCGGGCACGGTGTAGAGCTGGAGGGCGAGCCGGTAACCTCGGATGCGTCCGAGATTCAATGACAGAAGGTCGAAGAACAGAGTGCGGTCGGTGGCAGTGTTGAGTGAGTAGAGCTTGGTGCGCCGCTGCGGGTCGAGCACCCGGTGGATGTGCTGCAGGCACGTGGTCTTGCCACCGACAGCGGGACCGTAGTAGACGATCTTGATCTTGATCTGACGGTACTGGTTGTCGAACTGGACCATGGGCCTCCCGAGCCTGGAGCACTATTATGGTGCCACTTCCGTCCGAACACCACCCGTTGCCGCCGGCCGTCATCGTTCCGCGCCGGGCGCCGTTCCCAGCCGCGCCCCGGGCCGCGGATTCCCGGCGGGGGAGGCCGCCGGGCCGGTCGGCCGCCGCGCCGGCCGTGCAGCGCCCTTCGCCACCGTGGCACCCACCGCGGAAGCCTCCGCGAAAAAGAAGCTGGCGTCGCCCGTCTCCTGGCTGATGACGGTGGCGTAGGGGAAGATCAGCGCCGTGTCGGGCCCGGACTCCAGGTAGAACACCAGGCTGCCGCCGCTGACCGCGGCGCCAAGCCGCCGCTGGGTGTGGCCGAACGGCGGCACATCGAAGGTCTCGGAGGCGACGATGTTGCCCGCGCTGTCCTGGATGTCCATTCGCACCGTGGTCCACGCATCGGACCAGGACGCGACACCCACGTTGCAGCGGAAGGCCGTCCCGTCATTCAGGATGCCCGCCGCGTAGGACAGCGTCGACCAGTCGCCGCCCCGTGCGGCGCCGATCCCCGGCACGGTGAGACCGAACTCGCCGACCGATGTGCCCGCGGCCGGCGTCCAGGTCCTCGACGTCACCAGGAAATGGCAGACCTCGATGGGATCGCACCTCAGCGACAAATCCGCAGAAACGAGCAGGGCCGCGGTCCCCACGAGGTCCAGCCCCTGCGGTCCGAGAACGTCCCACAGGTTGACCGTCTCCCACGGCAAGAGCTCGAGGGCCCAGGTCACGACCTCAAGGTTGACGGTGTCCGACGGCAGAGCCTGGACGATCACCGGCAGCTCGTACTCGTGCGGATTGTGGAGCGAGAGATCGGTCGACCAGAACGTCCCGCGGGCACCGGGATTGTGGGCCGCGGCCGGCACCATCCAGTCCGCGGCCAGCTGCGCCGCGAGCGGTGAGGCGGTACCCGCGGCGATCAGAAACGCGATCATCAGATGCCTTCGTCGTGCCATGACAACCTCCACCAGCGCAAGGCGCAAGGATCGTGCCAGTCCTCACTCGGAGCGTGCCGGGATCAGCGAAGCCGACCCCGCGCTCGATGTCCCCTCTCGGTGACAGTCCGACGTCCCTTATACTCGAGGGGGGGGCTCGTGAGGTTCGCGGGTGGATGCTTCGTGGTCGTGTTGATCGCCGGTGCGATCGTTTTCCATCTGATGCAGGTGAACGTCACCAGCACGTCCACCGCGATCACCATGGTCGCCGACGAGCTTCGCGAGCAGCACGTGGTCGCGAGCCGTTTCGACCCCGATACCGCGCGGGCCATGATCGACGCGATGGCACTGATGGTGGCTGACCCAAAGCTCATAGCCAGCGCGACCGACGAGCTCGAGACGTTCTCGGACACCGCCGCTGCCTGGGCGGACGACAGCTCGCCCGGCCCCGACCTGCACGCGTCGGCCATGCTGCGCCGCGCTGCCGGCGAGCTGCGGGAGCACGCCCTGAGGCCATCGGCGAGCCATCTCGTGCGGGCCCGCAGGTGTTTGGACGCAGGCCGCAGGATTCTCGACGGCGATCCCGGTGCAAGTGGCTCCGGCGGTGGAGGAGGGCTGGCGGTCGGAGCCATCCGCGATCGGCTCGACAACCTCGAGCAGTCGCATCGCGAGCAGCGGCAGGAGGTTGAAGAGGGGCTCAGAGAGTGAGCGCGAGGTCGGCGACAACGTCGGCCTGCAGATTGGTGGTGCGGATTCCCCGGCATCCCGCCCGGCTGGCGGCCTCGGCGATCACGGCGAGCCAGCGTTGAACGGACGGCGTGCGCTCGACCTCCGACCGCGCCCATATCCGGATACTGGTGGCGCCTTCGTGCGGCGACACCACCGCCACCGGATGCAGCGGCCGCGAGTGTTCGACGACCACGCCCTCGACCAGCAGCGCTCGCCGACCCACGCGCAGCCACGCCTCCTCGTTCTTGATCACGGCGGTTCGCCACCGAATCGCGTGTCTCGGCAGAGCTTCCGCCAGCCTGACGAGATCCGCCTCTCCCTCCAGGATGAGGTGGGGCATCAGGCGTCGTCCTCGCAGCTGCCGACGAAGGACAGCACGACGCGACGGGCCCGCGGCCGCAGGTCGCACTCGACGACCACGATCTGCTGCCAGGTCCCGAGAATGCAGCGACCGGCCGCCACCGGTACCGTCAGCGAAGGCCCCATCAACGCCGCCCGAAGGTGCGAGAACCCGTTGCCGTCCCCCCATCGCTGGTCGTGGTGATAGTCGCGGTCGGATGGGGCCAACTCCTCGAGAGCCTGGTCGAGATCGCGGACGGCACCCGGCTCGAACTCGATCGTGGTCACGGCGGCCGTGGACCCGGGTACGAACACCGTCAGTTGACCGTCGACGGCCACGATCGAAGCAATCCAGGACTCCACGTCCGCGCTGATGTCGAGGACGTGGCCATGGCCGCGCGTCTGGAGGCCGAACTCGAGATGGGCAACCTGCACCGTGGGAGTATAGCGAAGAGCCGGCCTCCATTCGATGCGGCCTCTGGTACCATACGTCCCGTGTCGATGGGGGGCATTCTGACCGCCGCGCGGGGCGCGCTCATACCGAGCCTCTGCCCCCACTGCGAGGGGCCGCTGGCGGGAGATGACCGCGGTCTGTGCCGAAGCTGTCGCCACCGTCTCGTGCCGCGTGCGGGCGCTGCCTGTGGACGCTGCGGCCTTCCGGTAGATGACGCGGAAGCCCCATGTCTGCAGTGCCTTCGCCATCAGCTGCCGCAGTCGGCGACAGTGATATGGGGCGAGCACGACGGCGTCCTGCGGACCGCGATCCTGGCGCTCAAGCATCGCTCGCGCGACGAGCTCGCGCAGCCGCTCGGTGACCGGCTGGCGACCCTTGTCGCGAGTCAGCCGTGGGCGGAGACGATCGACGCCGTGTGCGGGATACCCTCCCACCTCCTGCGCGGCGTCCGCAGGCCGTGGAGCGCCGCCGAGCTGATGGCGCGCACGGTGGCACGCGACCTCGACCGTCCGCTGCTGCGGCCGCTGCGGCGGCACGGCTGGCGGCGTCAGACGGGACGCAGCCGTGCCGATCGGCTCGCGATGCCGGTTGGCGTCTTCACGGCCACTCCTGCGGCGCGCGGCCGCCATCTTCTGCTGGTCGATGACGTCACCACGACCGGAACGACCGTCCGCAGGGCGGCCACCGCCCTGCTTCAGGCGGGGGCGGAGGAGGTCTGCTGTGCGATCACCGCCCACTCGCCGGATCCGAGGAGCCGCTCATGAGCCTGTTCGACTTGCTGGTGGTTCACGGCATGCCCTTCGTGCCGAAGCCGATCGTCCGTCGCGTCGCGCGGCGTTACGTCGCCGGTGAAACCCTCGACAGCGCCGCCGAGACCCTGCGCAGCATCAACCTCGAGGGCGCCATGGGGACCGCGGACGTACTCGGCGAGGAGGTGCGCGACCGCGACCGGACCGTGCATGCGGTCGACCAATACCTCGAGCTTCTCGACCGGATCGAGACCGACGCCCTCGACGCCAACGTGTCCGTCAAGCCGACCATGCTGGGCCTCAAGATTGACCAGCAGCTGTGCGTCGACAACGTGACGAAGGTCGTGGAGAGGGCGGCGGAGCTCGGGAACTTCGTGCGCATCGACATGGAGGACCACACCTGCACGACCTCGAGCATCGCCCTGTATCGCGCCGTCCACGAACGGTTCCCACAATCGGTCGGAGTGGTCCTGCAGGCCTACCTCCACCGCACGGTCGGCGACATTCGCGACCTGCTCCCGCTCACACCTAACATTCGCATCTGCAAGGGAATCTATCGGGAATCGCGGGCTATCGCGTGGCAGGACTTCGCCACCGTCCGCGAGAATTTTATCTATTGTCTGCAGATTCTGCTCGAATCGGGCGCCTACGTCGGGATCGCGACCCACGACCCGTACCTGGTGTGGGCCGGCATGCGGGCCGTCGACCGACTCGGGCTCGAGCCCCGGCAGTACGAGTTCCAGATGCTGCTCGGTGTCGACCCCGAGCTGCGGCGGATCATCCTCGGCAACGGGCACCGTCTCCGTGTCTACGTTCCGTACGGCAGCGACTGGTACCCGTACTCGGTCCGGCGCCTGCGGGAGAACCCGTCCGTCGCTCACCATGTGGTTCGCGCCATGCTCTCCCGTCGGAGCTGATCCGTCCCGTTGAGGCTTGCCCCAAAACCGGGTATGCTCATGGCGCGCGCCGTAGCGCGCGGGAGGCGAATCATGATGACAGCACGCAGGTTCTTGTATCTTGCGCTCGCGTTGGTGGTCTGCGCGGCGGTCGCCGAGGCCGGAATCCAGGCCCGCGTTCAGGGTCAGGTCGTGGATTCAACCGGCAAACCGATCCCGAATGCCGTCATCACGATCACCAGTCAGGACGTCGCCACCTACGAGAAGGTCATCACGGCTGACAAGCGCGGCAGCTTCAAGGCGCTGATCCTGGACGCCACCCGCAGCTACAGCTTCCTCGTCGAGGCCGACGGATTCCAGAGCCAGCAACGACCCTTCAAGGTCCAGTCGGGCTCGACCGACAACTTCTTCGAGTTCGAGCTCGCCAGCCTCACCGAAGCGCGAGCCGCGCAGGAGGAGGATCTCCTCGACCAGCCGGGCTACCGGGAGATGCAGGACGCCAAGGAGCTGTACCTCGCCGGCGACAAGGCGGCCGCCCGGGACAAGCTGGCGGAGGCGGTCGCAGCGCTGCCGGACTTTCTGCCGGCGCTCGGCATGCTCGCAGAACTCAACTTCGAACTCGGCGACCAGCAGCGGGCGCTCGATGCGGCCGAAAAATGCCTGGAAGAGGACGACGAATCACTGCAGTGCCTGGCCGTCGCAGCCAACGCCAGCGGTGCTTTGGGCGACGCCGCGAAGCACGCCGAGTACATGGCTCGCTACGAGGAGCTCAACCCCGACGATCCGACGGTGCTCTACAACGAGGCTGCGGTCTACCTCAACAAGCTCGACGACGAGAGAGCGCGTCCGCTGCTCGAGCGGTGCCTGGAGGTCGACCCCGAGTACCCGCAATGCCACTTCGAGTACGGCATGCTGCTGCTGCGTTCGGGTGACATGGAGGGGGCCAAGAGGCACCTCGAGCTGTACCTCGAGCACGCTCCCGAAGGGCGCGACGCCGAGACCGCCAGAGAGACGATCAAGTACCTCTGATCGTGAACACTCTGTGCATCGGTGTCGCCGGGGGTACCGGCTCCGGCAAGACGACAGTCGCGGACGAGATCGTCCGCCGGGTCGGCTCGGAGCGGATCGTGACGGTCAACCAGGACCGCTACTACCACAACCTCGCCCATCTCGACGACGCGGAGCGAACCCGTCATAACTTCGACCACCCGAAGGCGATCGAGGAAGATCTTCTGGTGGAGCACGTGCGGCTGCTCAAGGCCGGCCGTCAGGCGTCGCTTCCCGTCTACGATTTCGCGCGCCACATCCGGCTCGCCGAGGTCGAGCTGGTCGAGCCCCTACCGGTGGTGCTCCTCGAGGGCATCCTGATCCTGGCTATGGCACCGCTGCGTGAGCTTCTCGACGTCAAGATCTACGTCGACACCGACCCCGACATCCGGTTCATGCGGAGGTTGCAGAGGGATATCACCGAGCGCGGTCGAACCGTCGAGTCGGTCATCGAGCAGTACCTGACAACCGTTCGGCCCATGCACCTCGAGTTCGTCGAGCCTTCCAAGAGGTGGGCGGACATCATCATCCCGGAGGGCGGATTCAACACCGTCGCCCTCGACCTCGTGATCAGTCGCATCCAGCAGATTCTGGCGACCGCGACCTGACGGGTTCACCCGCAGAGCTCACCAACTTCCCGCTGCGGCCGCCGATGCACCGCACCCGGCGGTGCTTTCTCATCTCCGGGTGCTCG
>CAZSTH010000017.1:45310-46249 GCA_964609835.1 uncultured Thermoanaerobaculia bacterium | reverse complement strand
TCCTTTCAGTCAGCTAGACGCACCAGACTTCGCCTGGCGCACCGAAGACACCAAGAACACGAAGCGTTCACGAAGTCTCCTTCATAATCCTCCGATCGAGATCTTTGGAATCATCGAGTGCCTCGCCGGGCACCGATGATCGTCGGAATGCTTCCATACCACGTGTGGCTCCTTGGTGTCTTCGTGTCTTGGAGGTTGCGACGGCAGTGAGAGGTGTCCAGAACGGTCGGGCGCGGACACGGACGCGGGCGCGGACGCGGGTTTCAGGCGGGGGAGCCGCCGGTGACGATCAGCATCAGGGTGGTCGAGCCGAGGGTGAACTCGCCCTGATTGGTGATCTCCGACTCCACCGCCCGCTCGCCGCCGACCCAGGTCCCGTTGGTGGCGCCGAGGTCGACCAGCATCACCCTGTCGCCGCGGACCTCGAGCATGGCGTGCTTGCGCGACACCTCGGAGTCCTTGATCTGAACGTCCATGGCCGAACCGCGGCCGAGGAAGACGCGGGGCTTGGTGATCGGAAAGACGCTGCCGGCCTGGCTGCCGGCGATCACCGCCAGCGAGAAGCGCTGGTCCCGGGGCAGCGGCGCCAGCTCGGGGAGCTCGGGCGCATCCGGCTCCTGCTCGAGAGGAATCGAGGCCGTCTTGACCTCCGACGGCGTGTCCTTGAACATCTTGCCGATCGAGGTCGCGTTGGACGGCTCGTCGAGCGGGTTGCGAACCTCGAACGAGTGGCCGCAGCTGGTGCATTTGACCTGCTTGACCTCGGCCCCGCCGAAGCGCGCCTCGTCGTAGCGGTACTTGGTATTGCAGTCGGGACAGGTGATGATCACCTGGGGATCCTCCTCGCCTTCGACCTCACCATGATATCAGCTAGCGCAGCCGGCGACCCAGACCCTCGACGCCACCGTCCACCGCGCGACCTGCTCCCAGCGCGCGGCG
>CAZSTH010000017.1:0-45210 GCA_964609835.1 uncultured Thermoanaerobaculia bacterium | reverse complement strand
CCCGTGGTGCCAGGCACGCCGCCGCGGGGCTGCGCCACCACGGCGGAAGCCAGGCCCTCGACGCCACCGTCCACCGCGCGACCTGCTCCCAGCGCGCGGCGCCCGTGGTGCCAGGCACGCCGCCGCGGGGCTGCGCCACCACGGCGGAAGCCAGGCACCACCTCAGTTCTCTGGAGGGGGGGTCCAGCGGTCCATCCAGTCGAGGACGACATCGTGCCACTGGATGGAGTTGAGCGGCTTGAGCACCCAGTGGTTCTCGTCCGGGTAGTAGAGCAGCCGCGACGGGACGCCGCGGCGCTGGAGGGCGTTGAAGGTGGCGATGCCCTGGGTGTCGACGACGCGGTAGTCAAGGGCGCCGTGGATGACCAGCTGCGGTGTCTTCCAGCTGCCGACATGATGGATCGGCGAGTGCTCGGCGTAGGCCTCGGGGACCTCCCACGGAGTTCCGCTGTTCTCCCACTCGGGGAACCACAGCTCCTCGGTCTGGTAGTAGGCCATCAGTTCGTCGAGGTTCCCATCGTGGCAGACCAGCGCCTGGAAGCGATCGGTGTGGCCCTGGATCCAGTTGATCATGTAGCCGCCGAAGGAGGCGCCGGCCGCCGCCATGCGGTCGGGGTCGATCCAACGATAGGTGCGCAGGACGTAGTCGAGCCCGGTCATCAGGTCCTGGTACGGCGCGCCGCCCCAGTCGCCGTTGATGGCGTCGGTGAAGTCCTGGCCGTATCCGACGGAGCCGTGGAAGTCGATCATCACCGTCGCGTAGCCGTGGCCGGCGTAGATCTGCGGGTTCCAGCGGTAGTGCCAGTGGTCGTCGAAGCTGCCCTGCGGGCCGCCGTGGATCAGGAACGCCAGCGGATAACTCTGTTGGGGATCGAAGCCCACGGGCTTGATGAGGTAGCCGAAGACCTCGTCGCCGTGGGCGCCCGAAAAGGAGAACTGCTCGTACTCGCCGAACGCGATCGAGGACAGGCGGGCGCCGTTGAGGTCGGTGATCTGTCGCGGCTCGCCGCCGCCCTGCGGCAGGACGAAGAGCTCGACCGGCGAGGTCAGGCTGTCGCGGGCGAAGAGCAGGCGGCCGTCAGGCAGCGGCCGCGGGTCGGAGTTGGTGTGGCGGGTGACCGCCGCCGACACCATGCCGTCCGCGGGATCGATCGTGAAGATGGAGTGGTTGCCGATGTTGGCGGCCGAGGCGTAGATGCGGGAGCCGTCAGGCGCCCACACCACCGAGCCCGGCGAACGGTCCCAGCCCTCGGCCACCGACACCGGGTCACCGTCGGGCCAGGCCATGGTGGTGACGCGGTAGCGGTCGGACTCGTAGCCGGGCCGGGCCATTGCGACGTAGGCGAGGGTCTGACCGTCGGGAGAGAACTCGGGGGCCGCATCCCAGGCCCGGTTGTCCTCGGTCAGACAGCGCGCCGGCTTCGAGCCGTCGGTGGGCACGGCCCACAGGTCCCAGTCGGTCGACCACGCCTCCTCCGAGCCATCGACGACCTTGGAGGTGTAGACCAGCCAGCTTCCATCGGGAGAGACCGTGTAGTCGCCGTCGCCGCCCCACGGCACCGTCGGGCAGTCGCCGTCGACGCCCGCCATCAGGTCGAGCGGCCGGCCCGCCGAGCCGTCGGACGCGATCGGAATCCGAAAAACGTGGTTGCGGCGGCCGTCCTTCCAGGTATCCCAGTGGCGGACGAAGATCTTGTCGTAGATCATGCCCGACGTCTTTCGGTTGCTGATGGCGTCGAGCTCGTTGCGGGTGCACGGGATCGCGTCCTCGCAGTCGGGGAAGACGGCGATGCCGACGTACAGCGCCGTGCCGCCAGGGCCGACCTCCAGCGCCTCGACGTCGAGCGGCAGGTCGGTCACCTGCTGCTGGGAATCCATGTCCTGCCGGTAGCGCCAGACCTGGATCGAACCCGACCGGCTCGATAGGAAGTAGAAGGCACGGTTGCCGTCCCACCGCGCACTCCAGTCGTTGGCGGGATCGGCGATCACGCGGCGTGCGCCGGAGCCGTCGGTGGCGGCCACCCAGATGTCCCGCCGGCCTTTGTTGGCCTCGAGGTCCATGCGGGTGACGGTGAACGCGACGCGGCTGCCGTCCGGCGACGGCTGCGGGTCGGCGATGCGTTGCATGGCCACCAGATCGTGAACGTCGAATGGCTGCTGCTGGGCGCTGCCGGGGGCGGCTGCAGCGGCGCTCACGAGGACTGCGAGAACGAAGATGCCGCGACGATTCATGGTCCCTCCCGACTCGGAACTCCGAGCGCGACGATGGTAGCAAAGAGGCTTCGGGCTTGGGGCCTGGGTCGTGGACGATCGCGCACGCCTGTGAGCTGTTCAAGCCACAGGCCACGAGCCTCGAGCCGGAGCTACGAGCTCGTGGTCCAGCCGGAGAGGTCGCCGTCCTCCAGGCCGCTCTCGAACACGGCCCCGGCCGCCGGTGCGGCGTCGCCCACCGATCGGTCGCTGCCAACCACCTGCAGGCCCGACAGGTCGCCGCTCTCGAAATCGAGCGTCACCACCTGCGGCTGAGGTGTCGGGTCCCCGACCGGACCGCCGCGATCCCAGAGCAGAGCGGTGCCGCCCACCGCGAGCACCAGCAGGGCAGCCGCGGCAGCCACCGTCCAGCGCTTCGGGCGCGCCGGCGCGGCGAAGCGCGCGAAGGCCTCGCCCACCGCCTCGTCGACGGCAGCCAGGGCCTCGCAATCGAAGGTGGAGCGCCACCAGCCGGCGCAGTGCGGGCAGCTCGAGCGCAGGCCCTCCGCGCACAGCCCCGCCTCGTCATCGAGCAGGCCGCGCGCCAGGGCGCGCATCAGATCACCATGGTCGGGACAACAGGGCACCGATTCTCTCCCTCACACTCAGGACGCAATGACACCGGAAACGTAACACGCCTCAGCCTCCCTCGCGGAGGCTCGACAGGCGCGCCCGCAGACGCTTCCTCGCACGCATGACGCGCATCTTCAGCGCATCCGGGCTGATCTCCATCCTCGCAGCGAGCACGTCCACCGGAACGCCGTCGGCCCGCGCCACCAGCAGCTCCACCACCTCCCCGTCCTCATCCGCCAGCGCGGCGAGCATGTGCCTCACCTCCGCCACCCGCTCGGCCAGCTCGTGGGGATTCTCGCCTCCCTCGAGGTGGAGGGCCGCGTCGAGCGTCTCCTCGTTGCGCACGGCGGCCCGCCGCAGGCTGTCACGTGCGGCGTTGGCGGCGATCCGGCGCAGCCACGCCGGAAACGCACGCGGGTCCTTCAGTGATCCAAGGCGCTGCCAGGCCTTCAGCGCCACGTCCTGGGCGAGGTCCCCCGCGGTCTCCGGGCAGCGCACGCCGCACGCGAAGAGCGTCGACACCACCGCGTCGCGGTGCTGGTTCAGGAGCTCGCGAAAGGCGTCCTCCCGGCCGCGCTGGGCGCGCCGCACCAGCAGCTCGATCGCGTCCCACTTCGACGATTCGCCCACATTTCGAGAATAGTCCATCTCCATTTCCGGCAGCCGGAAACCGACTGCCGGAAATCGATGCTGTGTTAGTCTTCGCCGACACGATGGCCAGCCCGCACGAGCTCCCGCGCCTGCTCGCCTCGCCGCGCGACGCCCACCTGGTGCTGCGCGACGGCACGATCTTCGCCGGCTGGGCTCTCGGCGCCGCGGCCGTCGTCGAGGGCGAGGTGGTCTTCAACACCTCCATGACCGGCTACCAGGAGATGCTCACCGACCCCTCCTATCACGGCCAGATCCTGACCCTGACCGCCTCGCACGTAGGGCAGGTCGGCGTCAACGACGACGACACGGAGTCCGATCGCGTGTGGGCGCGGGCCCTGATCGTCCAGGATTTCGACCTCGAACCGTCGTCGTGGCGCGCCGAGGACGACGCCGAGCGCTGGCTCACCGAGCGCGGCGTGGCGGTCGGCTGGGGATTCGATACCCGCGCGGTGGTTCGACACATCCGCGAGGCCGGCGCTGTACCGGGCCTCCTGATCACCGACGGCAGCGACCCGCGCGCGCTGCTCGAGCGCGCCTCGGCGGCCACCGGAACCGACGGCTGCGATTTGGCACGCGAGGTTGCCTGCACCGAGCCCTACGACTGGCGGCGCGGGCCCTGGACCGGCCACGGTCCGACACCACCCGAACCCGCCGACGACGGCCGCCCCAGGATCGCGGTCCTCGACTACGGAGCCAAGCGCTCCATCCTCCGGCGACTGGTCCACGAGGGCCTCGCGGTCCGCGTGCTGCCGCCGTCCACGCCAGCGGCCGAGGTGCTCGGCGGCGCTTTTGCCGGCGTGGTGCTGTCCAACGGACCCGGCGATCCGGCAGCGGTCGCCTCGGCCGGCGTGCTGATTCCCGAGCTGGTGGGCCGGCTGCCGGTCCTCGGCATCTGCATGGGCTGCCAGCTGCTGGGACTGGCGCTCGGGGGCCGCACAGTCAAGCTGCCGTACGGCCATCACGGCGGTAATCACCCGGTACGAGAGCTGTCGTCGGGCCGGGTGCTGGTGACCGCCCAGAACCACAACTACGTGGTCGAGGAGTCGTCGCTGCCGCGCGAGGTCGAGGTCACCCACATCAATCTCACCGACGGCACCCTCGAGGGTCTGTCGCTCGGACGCGCCGGCGTGGACGCGGTCCAGTTCCACCCCGAGGCGAGCCCGGGACCGAATGACTCGATCGGTATCTTCCAGAGGTTCGCAGAACGGTGCCGGGAAAAGCTCTCATGATTTCGAATTTCGAATTTCGAATTTCGAATTCTTCCCCCGCCCACCCAGGCGATGGCGACAGCGGGGAGGGTGGTCAGAAATTCGAAATGGGCAGGTGGTGGGCGGCGTGAGCAAGCCTTCCTCCGTCTGCATACTCGGCGCGGGTCCGATCCGCATCGGCCAGGCGTGCGAGTTCGACTACTCGGGAGTACAGGGCGTGCGTGCGCTCCGCGAGGAGGGCTGCCGGGTGATCCTGGTCAACTCCAACCCGGCCACGGTCATGACCGACGCCCGCCTCGCGCACCGCAGCTACGTGGAGCCGCTGACCAAGAAGACGGTGGCCACGATCCTCGAGCGCGAGCGTCCGGATGCCCTGGTCCCGACCCTCGGCGGTCAGACCGCCCTCAACCTGGCGGTGGAGCTCGAGGAGGACGGGATCCTCGAGGAGCTCGGGGTGGATCTGCTGGGTGCGTCGGTGCGCTCGATCCGGCTCGCCGAGGACCGCGAGGCTTTTCGCACCGCGATGGAGGCCGCCGGGCTGCCGGTGCTGCCGGCAGCGACGGTGTCGAGCGTCGAGGAGGGCCTCGAGGCGCTCGAGGCGGTCGGGCTGCCGGCGATCCTCAGGCCCTCGTTCACCCTGAGCGGCTGGGGCGGCGGCATCGCCCGCGACCGCGAGCGGTTCGCCGGCCTCCTCGCCAGAGGGCTCGAGGCGTCACCGACCCATCAGGTGCTGGTCGAAGCGTCCGTGCTCGGCTGGAAGGAGTACGAGCTCGAGGTGATGCGGGACTCGGCGGGCACCTTCGTGGTGGTGTGTTCGATCGAGAACGTCGACCCGATGGGCGTGCACACCGGCGACTCCATCACCGTCGCGCCGGCGCAGACCCTCACCGACCGCGAGTACCAGGTACTGCGGGATGCGGCGCGGACGGTGCTCGACGCGGTCGGAGTCGCCACCGGCGGCGCCAACGTCCAGTTCGCCGTCAACCCCGCCAACGGCAGCTGGGTTGTGATCGAGATGAACCCGCGGGTGTCGCGCTCGTCCGCCCTCGCATCCAAGGCGACGGGCTTTCCGATCGCGAGGATCGCGGCCAAGGTGGCGCTCGGCCGGCGCCTCGACGACATCGTCAACGACATCACCGGCTCGACGCCGGCTTCGTTCGAGCCAGCCATCGACTACGTGGTCGTCAAGATCCCGCGCTTCGCCTTCCACAAGTTCCCCGGCGCCGACCCCCGGCTGGGAACCTCCATGCAGGCGGTGGGCGAGGTGGCGGCGATGGGCCGCTCCTTCGAGGCGGCCCTCCTGAAGGCGGTCCGCTCGCTCGAGATCCACCGCGACTCGCTCGAGGCGCCCCCCGCCACGGCGGCCGCCAGCGACGCCGCGCTGCGGGACCGCCTTGCCGCACCGACTCCCGAACGGTTGTGGGAAGTGGCAGAGGCGCTGCGCCGGGGCTGGGAGGTGGCGCGGCTCTTCACCCTCACCGGCATCGACCCCTGGTTCCTGCGCCGGATCGCCGGGCTGGTGGCGGCTGAGCCGCTGCTCGCGGGCAACGCCCGGAAGCCTCGATTCCTGGCAGCGGCCAAGCGGCTCGGCTTCACCGACCGACAGATCGGCGGTGCCGCCGGCATCGACCCCGACGATGTGCGCACGCTGCGCATCGAGGCCGGCATCCGGCGCGTGCGACGCCGGGTCGACACCTGCGCCGCCGAGTTCGAGGCCAAAACGCCCTATCTCTACGGCTGCTTCGGCGACGGCAACGAGCAACCGAAGCCACGGCGGCCGGTGATCATCCTCGGCGGCGGCCCGGTCCGCATCGGCCAGGGGATCGAGTTCGACGCCTGCTGCGTCGAGGCGGTGGCCGGGCTGCGGGCCGAGGGCTACGAGGCGGTCATGGTCAACTGCAACCCGGAGACCGTCTCCACCGATTACGACGCCGTCGACCGGCTCCACTTCGATCCGCTCCACCCCGAAGATGTTCTCTCGATCTGCGACGCAGAGCGCCCGCTGGGGGTCGTGGTCCAGCTCGGCGGCCAGACCCCGCTCAAGCTCGCCGGCGATCTCGAGCGCCACCGCGTGCCGATCTGGGGCACGCCCCAGGACGCCATCGACCGCGCCGAGGACCGCGGCCGCTTCGCCGAGCTGCTCGCGGGCGTCGGCCTGCAGCAGCCGCCGGGGCGCATGGTGACCTCGGCCGAGGAGGCGGCACGGGCGGCCGACGAGCTCGGCTTCCCGGTCCTGGTCCGCCCGTCCTACGTCCTCGGTGGCCGCGCGATGGAGATCGTCTACGGCCACGACCAGCTCTCCGGCTACCTCGAGCGCGCCGCCGAGGTCGACCCCGACAGGCCGGTGCTTCTCGACCACTTCCTCGAGCGCGCGGTGGAGGTGGACGTGGACGCGGTCGCCGACGGCGAGCGGGTCGTGATCTGCGGAGTGCTCGAGCACATCGAGGAGGCCGGCGTCCACTCCGGCGACTCCGGCGCCGTCACGCCGCCGGTGAGCCTGCCCCTCGAGGTCCAGGCGGAGCTGCGGCGGCAGGTGCGGCTACTGGCTCTCGCGCTCGGCGTGCGCGGCCTGATCAACGTCCAGTTCGCGATCCAGGAGAGCACGATCTACGTCATCGAGGTCAACCCGCGAGCCTCCCGAACCGTCCCGTTCCTCGCCCGCGCCAGCGGCACACCGTGGGCCGAGCTGGCGGCCCGCGTCTGCGCCGGAGCGTCGATCGCCGATCTCGGAGTCCACGACGGCGTGCCCTCCGAGGTGGCGGTCAAGCTGCCGGTCTTCCCCTTCGAGCGATTCCCCGGCGTCGATCCGCTGCCCGGGCCCGAGATGCGCTCGACCGGCGAGGTCATGGGCCGCGGCCGCAGCTTCGGAGAGGCATTCGCCAAGGCGGCGCTGGCGGCCGGCTGGCGGCTGCCCGATTCAGGCAAGGTCCTGCTCTCGCTGGCCGACCGCGACAAACCACGGCTGCCGGCCCTGGCCGCCCGGTTCGAGGAGCTGGGCTTCGAGCTGGTCGCGACCGAGGGCACGGCTGCCGACCTCAGGGAGGCCGGCTTCGACACCGCGGGCATCGTCTTGAAGGTCGGACAGGGCAGGCCCGACATTCCCGAGCTGCTGGCCGAGGGCGCGATCCAGATGGTCGTCAACACCGCCGCGGGACGGCGTGCGGCGCGCGACGCCGGCTCCATCCGCCGCGCGGCCCTCGACGCCGGGGTCCTCTACTTCACGACCATTCCCGGCGCCCACGCTGCCGCCGAGGCGGTCGCCGCCCTGCGCCGAGGCCCCCTGTCGGTGCGCGCACTGCAGGACGACTCCGGCGCGGCCCCGGCCTGGGCCGCATCGCTGGTCGAGTGAGCACGGCAGGTCTTGTGTTCCCGTTGCCGCCCCGCGGCCGTTGCGGTTGCGGGGCGGAAACCGGGTTCAGTGAATCGCAGTCAGGCGATACTCGGCCAGCAACCGCGCATCGATGAGATCGTAGTCCGAGCCCTCGAATCGGTAGTAGTGGCGGCCGATGGTGTAGGCGCGTTCGATTCTGCGCTGCACCTCTCGGGGATCGTAGAGCAGGCGGTAGACGTGGCCGACCTGGACGTAGCTGACCATGCGCAGGTCGTCGCCGGAGTCCCACTGCCCGTCACCGCCGGCGGACTCGATGACCAGCCGCATCCAGTCGCCGTACTCGAAATCGGGAGCGTCGCGGATGTAGAAAGTCGCCTGCAGGCCCTCCTCGAGGTCGGCGAGCACCGCGGGGCCGTCCGGCGCGAGGCCGCCGTTGCCGATGCGGTCGACCTCCAGCCGGTAGGGCCGGCCCCAGCCATCGGTGGCCTTGACCTCGTACATGTCGCGCACCAGCTCCGGCGACATCGAGTAGTCGGAGCCGAAGAAGACCAGCGGCACCCACCCACGTACCCGGGCGGTGGCCGAGGGTGCCAGAACCTCGTCCCAGTCGCCGCCGAAGGGAGGCGGCTCCTCCTCGCGGATCGAGTAGCGGGAGGCTGCCGACGCGATCTCGTGCATGCGGTGGATCGTCTCCAGCTCATCGGCGCGGCCGCCGTCCCCGAAGGCCATCCAGCGCATCGTGGTGGCGAGGTCGGGTCCCGGACCGGTCAGGCGCAGACGTGCCAGTCCGATGATCGGGATCGCCAGGATCAGCCCGTAGACCATCACCCGCCAGCCTCCCGCCCGCAGCCGTGCGAGCAGCGACGGCGGTTTCGGCCGCACCGCCGACAGCGACGCGTCCCACCCGCACTGACGGCACATGGACGAGCCCCGGGGCATCTCGACGCCGCACTCGGCGCAGGTGGTTGGATCGATCATAACTTCCCCCGGCGACTAGGTTAGCAGCCCGCGCGGGCGTTCAGCTATGGGCTGTGGGCTCTGAGATCCTCGCCTTCTGAAAGCCGACTGCCGCCGGCCGGGCGCATCCCGCGTCGGATCGGTACCCTCCGGACGACAGCCTGTGGCCCGCAGTCCGCCTCCCACGGCCCATGGCTCATGGGGCGTGGGTAGGGGGGGTCCACCACGGGGAGAGGCGCTCGACCAGCGCCGCCCATGATGCGTCGAGGTCGGCGACCGCGTCGCCGCCGAGCTTCTCGAGCAGCGTGTCGGCGAGGACGAGGGCGAGCATGGCCTCGACGATCACCGGCGCCGCACCGATGGCGGTGACGTCGGAGCGCTCCCACTCGGTCGTCTCGGGCTCACCGCTGCGAAGGTCGACCGAAGGCAGGCCACGGCGAAGGGTCGAGATCGGCTTGAAGAAGGCCCTCACCACCAGGTCGACACCCTCCGTGACCCCGCCCTCGAGGCCGCCGGCACGGTTGGTGGGCCGGTGCAGGCGGCCGTCGGAGAGCTCGATGGCGTCGTGCGCCTCGGAGCCGAGACGCGACGCGACCTCGATCCCGGCACCGATCGCGGCCGCCTTGACCGAGTGGATGGAGACCAGGGCCTGGACGATCCGACCGTCGAGCTTGCGGTCCCAGTGGACGTAGGAGCCGAGCCCCGGCGGCAGGCCGCGCACCACGGCGCCGACCACGCCGCCCATGGTCTCGCCCTCCGAGCGGGCCGCGCGCACCGCCTCCACCAGCGTTTCCTCATCGTCCGGCCGCGGGGTCACCAACGGTGAGTCGTGGCGGACTCCAGCGAGATCCTCCCAGCTCGGAGGCCCGGCCAGAACCTCCTGCGGGCCGACCCGCAGCACCGCCGAGCGCATGGTCACGCCGTAGCGGGCCAGGAGCTGGGCGCAGACCGCCCCCGCCGCCACCCGCGCGGCCGTCTCACGCGCCGACGAGCGCTCGAGCACGTTGCGCATGTCGGCGAGCTGATCGGTAGCGGCTCCACCGGAGTAGTCGGCGTGACCCGGCCGCGGCCGGGTCACCGCGAGCCGTGCCGCACGATCCGGGTCCACCTGCCACGGGTCCATGACGTCGGACCAGTTCTTCCAATCCAGGTTGTCGATGGTGAGCACGAGCGGCGAACCGAGGGTGCGGCCGTCGCGGAGGCCGCCGCGCACGACCACCCGGTCGCGCTCGATGCGCTGGCGGCCACCGCGCCCGAACCCGTGCTGGCGGCGGCGCAGCCAATCGTCGACCCGGTCGCGGTCGATGCCGAGCCCGGCCGGCAGACCTTCGAGAACCGCCGTGACGCCCGGCCCGTGCGACTCGCCGCCGGTCAGCAGGCGGAGCCGCCTCACGGTCCACCCCCCGGCGCGGTGCAATACTCGGGCCGTTTCATGGGTTCGAGGATACGCGGGCCGCGGGCGCGATCCAAGCGGCTACCAACGAAACCAGGGGCTTGCGATGATTCGACATCGTCCACAGATCGTAGCCGGACTGCTGGCTGCTGCGGCCGCCGCGATGTCGGCACCCCCTTCAACCGGCACCGAGATCGCGTCGCTGACCATCCTCCACACCTCGGACCTGCACGGTGCGGTGCTGCCGTTCGACGACATCGCCAACCGTCCCTCCGACCGCGGCTCGCTTGCGCAGGTGGCGACTCTCGTGGACGAGGTCCGGTCGAGCGTCGACCATCCGGTGCTGGTGGTGGACTCGGGCGACACCATTCAGGGCACCCCCTTCGAGGAGTTCATGTCGGTCCGGTGGCAACGGCCGAGCCCGACCATCACCGCCATGAACCGCATCGGCTACGAGGCGATGGCCCTCGGCAACCACGAGTTCAACTTCGGCCTCGAGAAGCTGCATCGGGCGGCGGCGCAGGCCGATTTCCCGTGGCTGTCGGCCAACGCCGTCTCCGAGGCCTCGGGGTTACCGGCTTTCCGGCCGTATGCGGTGGTCGAGAAGGGCCCGGTGCGCATCGGCCTGCTCGGCCTCGTCACCCCCAACATCCCTGCCTGGGAGAAGCCCGAGCACTACGCCGGTCTCCGTTTCGAAGCCATGGACGCGGTGGCGCGGCGATGGGTGCCGGTGCTGCGCGATGGCGAGGGTTGCGACCTGGTGGTGGTGCTCGCCCACAGCGGGCTCGAACGGGACGCCGGCGACCTCGCCGCCGATCCGGAGAACTTCCTGCGAAGGCTGACCGCGGTGGACGGCGTCGACGTCATCCTCGCCGGCCACACCCACCGCGAGATCGCACCGCAGGAGATGGCGGGGGTGATCGTGTCGCAGCCCGGATCCAGGGCGCGGCTGGTGACGCGGATCGACCTCGCGCTCGAGCACGACGGCGCCGGCTGGCGCATCGCGGGCTGGGACGGGAGCAATCTCAGCACCGCAGACACCGCACCGGACGCCGTGCTGATGTCGGAGTTCGCGGACGGCCACCGCGACGTCGTCGCGGCACTCGAAAGGCCGGTCGGCGAGGTTGCCGGCGCCGTCCGATCCGACCGCTGCCGACTCGAGGACTGCGCCGCCCTCGACCTGCTGCACGCGGTCCAGCTCGAGGCCTCGGGCGCCAACCTGTCGCTGGCCTCCCTGCTCACCGAAACGCCGCCGGCGCTCGCGGCCGGACCGGTGACCTGGCGCTGGGTGCACGGCTTCTACATCTATCCGAACACTCTGGTGGCGTTGCGTCTGACGGGCGCCCAGGTGCGCGACGTCCTCGAGCACGCGGCCCGTTACTACGACGGGCTGCACTGCAGCAGCGGTGGCGGCTGCACCGTCGTCGCCGACCCCGCCATCCCGCACTACAACGTGGACTCGATGGCCGGCCTCAGCTACCGCGTCGATCCGACCCGCCCAGAGGGGTCGCGGGTACGCGATCTCCGCTACCTGGGTGCGCCTCTCGATGCCGGGCAGGAGCTGACCGTCGCCTGCAACTCCTATCGCGCCGCCGGCGGCGGCGGCTTCCCCCACCTCGCCGACGCCGAGGTGGTGTGGCGGTCGTCGGCCGAGCTACCGGCTCTGATCTCGGACCACCTCGCCCGAATCGGCACCTGGCAGCCGACCACCGACGACAACTGGCGCATCGCACCCGATCTGGTGGCTGAGGAGCGGGCCGAGGATTTCGGAATTCGGAATTCGGGTTTCGGCAGTGCCGCCCGCCCACCCGATTGAACCACGAAACCGAAAAGGCACGAAGAGCCACTTACTTCTCTAGCCCTCTACCCCGGGCGGCACGACCATTTCTATGAGACTTCGCCTCTTCGTGGTTCATTCTGAAGGGCCGAGGGTGAGTGACTGGCGAGAAACCCTTCTCGGAAGGCGGGAACCCGCTGGGCGCGCGGGCTCGCTCCAGCTTCAGCCGGACAGGTCGGCGAAACCTTCTGAAGCCACCGCGACGGCCGGGCGGGGCATAATGAGGCGGTGGAGAGCTTGAAGGTATCCAGCCGGTTCGGGGACTACGCGGTGGTGGCCGAGCCGGGGGCGGTGAGCCGTCTCGTGGCCGTGCTCGACGAGTTCGGCATCGATCGCCCGTGGTCGGTGGTCAGCAACACCACGGTGGGGGCACTGTGGGGCGAGCGAGCCGCCGTCGACCTCGGATCTCCACTGGTGGAGCTCGCCGACGGCGAAGAGCACAAGCGCTGGCCGGCGGTACAGCGGCTGATCGAGCACTGGCTCGAGGAGGGCGTCCACCGCAGCTCTACGGTGGCGGCGGTCGGCGGCGGTGTTGTCACCGACACAGTCGGCTTCGCCGCCGCGGTCTACCTGCGGGGCATTCAGTGGGTCGCGATGCCGACCACCCTGCTGGCAATGGTCGACGCCTCGGTCGGCGGCAAGACCGGCGTCAATCTCGACCAGGGCAAGAACCTGGTCGGCGCCTTCTGGCCGCCGCGGCTGGTGGTGATCGACGTCGGGACCCTCGCCACCCTGCCCGAGCGGGACCTGCGTGCGGGAGCGGCGGAAGTGCTCAAGACCGCGTGGATCGGCGATCAGGCACTGCTCGAGGCCATGCCCCAACCGACCGCCCCGATCGACGCGGACCTTTGGCAGGAGGTCGCGACGCGATGCATCGCGGTCAAGGCCCGAATTGTTCAGGAGGACGAGCTCGAGGGCGGCGCGAGAGCCGCCCTCAACCTCGGCCACACCTTCGGCCACGCGCTGGAGGCGGCCACCGGCTACCGGCATTTCCTGCACGGCGAGGCGGTGGCGTGGGGACTGCTGGCGGCGGCGCGGCTCGGGCAGCGACACGGGCTGCTGAGCGGCGACGGCCACTCGCGCCTGGCGCGGGCGGTGCGATCCCTCGGGCCGCTGCCGGCCATCGGCAGCATCCCCGCCGAGCAACTCGGACCGCACATCGGCCGCGACAAGAAGAAGGACCGGGCCGGCGTCCGCTGGGTGCTGCCCACCGACGACGGCGTGGCCCTCGATCAGCGCGTGGACATCGAGGAGGCGCTCGAGGTCTTCCGGGAGCTGCAGGAGGAGAGTCCAGAGTTCTGAATTCGGAATTGCCGGGCACCCACGCCAACCGGGTGCCTCGTCCGATCCCGATCCCGTTCCCGATAATCAGCGACCACTGACCGCGACCGGGGACCGCGATCCGGGGACCGCATCCGGGCCATGACCTGGCGGCTCATCGACCCGAGCGCCTGAGTGTCCCTCCCCCCGCCCGGCGCTTCAGACGCGTGCCCCACAACCCAGACCCGGGCGATCTCCTTGTGGGGCACGCGTCTCGCGTGCCTGGTGGGTGGGGAAGAGTCGCAAGCTTCCTTCGTGACTCCCTTGGTGTCTTCGTGTCTTCGTAGTTGCAACGGGGTGCATGGGGGGAGTCTCTCTGGGCGCCTCTATGCCCTCCGTGTCTCTGTGCTTTCGGGCGCGGCCCGCGGATCGCTGACTCGGTCCCCCGCCGTGGATCGCCGAGTGCGGACGCGGTCGCGGTCACCGGCCCCGGACGCGGACGCGGAGGGCCGTCGTGGAATCCGGCCGCGGATCACGGACGCGGACATTGGATGTGTTCGCCACACCGTCGACTGCGGTACGATATGAGGTCCATGGGCAGTGTCACTCCGCGCAGCGTACTCAGCGGGCCAGGCGCCGCCGGCGACCGGCTGCCGCACGATCCCGAGGCCGAGCGCGCGGTCCTCGGCGCGGTCCTGCTCGACCCCGGCGCCATGCTCCACATCATCGAGAAGCTGCGCCACGACGAGTTCTACCTCGAGAGCCACCGCCTGATCTACCAGGGCTGCCTCGAGCTCCACGAGAAGGGCGACGCCGCCGACCTGGTGACGGTCCGCAACCATCTCGCCGAGAAGGGCACGCTCGAGCAGGCAGGCGGCGCCTCCTATCTCTCGTCGTTGGTGGACTCGCTGCCCGACGTCGCCAATGTCATCCACTACGCCGAGATCGTGCACGACAAGTCCGTCAAACGGCGGCTGATGGCGGCGGCACAGCGCATCCTCTCCACCTGCTCGCTCGACCACGGCGAGGCACGGGAGGCGGTGGAGAGCGCCCAGCGCGACGTCTTCCAGATCGCCGAGGACACGCTCTCGGGCGGCTTGATGCCGATTCGCGGCCTCACCGACTCGGAGCTCGCAAACATCGAGATGGCGCGCGAGACGCGCTCGACCCTGACCGGCCTGGACACCGGCTTCGTCCGCTTGAACGAGTTCACCTCCGGCCTGCAGCGCAAGGATTTGGTGATCCTGGCGGCGCGGCCGTCGATGGGAAAGACCTCGCTCGGGCTCAACATCTGCGCCCACGCCGCGCTGAGGACGGGCAAGAAGGTGGCGGTGTTCTCGCTCGAGATGGCCGCCGAGCAACTGGTGCGGCGGTTGCTGTCCTCGGAGGCCCGCGTCGACCAGAAGCGGATCGCCGGCGGCTACCTCGCCAAGTCCGACTGGCCCAAGCTGGAGATGGCCGCGCAGTCGATCCGCGAGGTCGAGCTGTGGATCGACGACACCCCCGGCATCACGTCGCTCGAGCTGTCAGCCAAGGCGCGCCGCCTCAAGCAGGAGCGCGGCCTCGACCTGGTGATGGTGGACTACATGCAGCTGATGTCGGGCGGCGCCCGATTCAACAGCCGCAACGAGGAGGTGTCGGCGATCTCACGCGGGCTGAAGGCGGTGGCCAAGGAGCTCGACGTACCTATGCTGGTCCTGTCCCAGCTGTCGCGGCAGCCCGAGCGGCGCGGCGGCGACCACCGCCCGCAGCTGTCGGACCTCCGCGAATCGGGATCGATCGAACAGGACGCGGACGTGGTGATGTTCATCGTGCGCCCGTCGGTCTACGACCGCGAAGCCGAGGACCCGCGCCGCGCCGAGCTGATCCTGGCGAAACAGCGGAACGGCCCGGTCGGCGAGATCGATCTCGTGTTCCAGCACGAGTACACCCGGTTCGAGAACGCCGACTTCAGCCGCGAGGACGGTGACGCACCGTGGTAGAGCGGGTGTCGAGCAGCCCGGGTGGAATCACCGCATTCCTGGACCGCCTCGGAACCTTCGTGCTCGACCTGTTCGAGGATCTCGGCCGCTTCTTCTACATCATGGCGCAGTCGGTGCTGTGGACCTTTCGCCGGCCTTTCGACGGCAGCGAGTTGCTCAAACAGATGGTGCGCGTCGGCTGGGACTCGATCCCGATCGTCTTTCTGACCTGCCTCTTCACGGGCATGGTGCTGGCGCTGCAGACCTACCGGGGCTTCGAGCGCTTCCACGCCGAGGGCTTCGTGGGCTCGGTGGTGGCGTTGTCGCTGACCCGCGAGCTGGCGCCGGTGCTGACCGGGCTGATGGTGGCGGGACGGGTCGGCTCGGCTATGGCCGCCGAGCTCGGCACCATGCGCGTCACCGAGCAGATCGACGCCCTCTACGCCATGGCCACCGAGCCCGTCCACTACCTGGTGGTGCCACGGGTCAACGCCTCGATCCTGATGCTGCCACTGCTGACACTGGTCGGGGATGCCATCGGCATCATCGGCGGCTGGCTGGTGTCGGTGAGCCTGTTCGGCGCCAACAGTTACCTCTACATCGAGCGCAG
Organism: uncultured Thermoanaerobaculia bacterium; assembly: GCA_964609835.1. GTDB lineage: Bacteria > Acidobacteriota > Thermoanaerobaculia > Thermoanaerobaculales > Sulfomarinibacteraceae > Sulfomarinibacter. The sequence continues at coordinate 29,179 of CAZSTH010000017.1, read as the reverse complement.
CTTCCGGTTCCTCGAGATCAACGACGTGACCTCGGGACTGATCAAGGCCTCGTTCTTCGGCCTCATCCTGTCGGTCACCGGCTGTGCCAAAGGCTTCTACACGTCGGGCGGGGCGGAGGGCGTCGGCCGCTCCACCACCTCGGCGGTGGTCACCGCCAGCCTTTACATCCTGCTCTCCGACTTCTTCCTCACCAAGATCCTGTTCTGATGGCGAACCCCGACCCCGCCCCCCATCCGTCGACCGGTCCGATGATCAGCGTCATAGGACTTTGCAAGTCCTTCGGCGACAAGCGGGTGCTCAACGGCATCGACCTCGAGGTCGAGCGCGGAGAGTCGATGGTGCTGGTCGGAGGTTCCGGGGCCGGTAAGTCGGTGTTCATCAAACACCTGATCGGGCTGCTCCAGCCCGACGAGGGGCATGTTGTCGTCGACGGCGTCGACCTGACGCTGGCGCCGCCGGAGACCGTCCTCCAGCTCCGCAAGCGATTCGGCATGAGCTTCCAGGAGGGCGCCCTCTTCGACTCCATGATCGTATTCGACAACATCGCGTTCCCGATCCGCCGCCACACGAAGAAGAAGGCTCAGGCGGTCGCTGACCGCGTCCGCCAGTGCCTCGAGCTGGTGCGGCTGCCGGGCATCGAGGGCAAGATGCCGTCGTCGTTGTCGGGAGGGATGCGCCGGCGCGTCGGCTTCGCCCGCGCGATCGCCCTCGAACCGCAGATCCTGCTCTTCGACGAGCCCACCACCGGTCTCGACCCCATCAACACCGCGGCCATCGGGCGCGTCATCAACCAGCTGCGCTCAGAGCTCGACGTCACCGTGGTCACCATCACCCATGACATGGGGCTGGCCGACAGGATCGCCGACCGCATCGCCATGATGCGTCGCGGTCGCATCCTCACGGTCGACACGCCGGACCGCTTTGCGCGTTCGAACAGCCGTTTCGTGCGGGGCTTCCTCGAGGGCGAGCTGCCGGAAGAACTGGAGGACAGGCCATGACACCTGCTGCACGGATCGGTTTCTTCATGCTCTTGGGGCTGGTCATCCTCGGAGTCTTCATTCTCAAGATCGAGGACATTCCGGTCGGCGAACGGGGCGAGCGCCAGAGCTATGAGGCACGCTTCGAGTCGGTGGCCGGGCTCGATCGCCAGGCTGCGGTCCGCATCGCCGGCGTGCGGGTCGGCTCGGTGAAGGAGATCTCGCTCGACGGCAGCCAGGCGCTGCTGGTGCTGTCGCTGGATCCCGCAGTGCGGCTGCACGAAGGCGCGGTGGCTCAGGTCAACAGCCTCGGGATGCTCGGGGAGAAGTACGTCGAGATCCTCCCCGGCGATCCTAGCCGGCCTCTCCTGGCGCCGGGCACCGAGCTCGGCGGCACCACCGTGCCGAGCTTCGACGACGTGATGGCGGTGGCGGCCGAGATCGGGGCCGATGTCAAGGAGGTGAGCGAGGCGCTGCGCAGCTCGATGGGTGGGGCCGAAGGGACGGCTGCGATCGACGAGATCGTCGCCAATATCCGCGAGCTGACGACCTCGCTCAAGATCCTGATCGCCGAGAACCAGGCCAACGTCAACCAGACCACGGCCAACTTCCGCGACTTCTCGGCCACCCTGCGCGACGAGCTGCCGCGGATCGCCGACAAGATGAACCGTCTCACCGACCAGCTCGGCGACGTTGTCGGCGAAAACCGCGACGACCTCCAGGCTTCCCTGTCCAACATCCGCGAGCTCACCGACCGCCTCCAGATGTCCGCCGACAACCTCAACGCCATCACCAGCAAGATCGCCTCCGGCGAGGGCTCCATCGGCAAGCTGGTGAACGACGAGACCACGGTCGACAACCTCAACCAGACGCTGGATTCCATCGAAGGCGGGATCGAGACACTCAACGAGACCATGGGCCGCTACCGGCGCTTCAACCTCGAGCTCGGCCTGCGCGCAGAGGCGCTGGCCTCCACCAGCGAGAACCGATTCTCCTTCGGCTTCGACCTGTGGACCACGAAGAAGCGTTTCTTCCGGGTCGAGGGCGTGGACATGCCCTACGGCGACGTCCGCACCGAGACCGAGTTCGTCACCATCGAGCTCGACGACGGAACGACCCGCAGCTATACCGAGACCACGACGACCGTCTCCGACAAGCTGGGCCTCAACGCCCAGGTCGGCTACAAGGTCTTTTCGAACACCGTGGTGCGTGCCGGCCTCTTCGAGACCACCGGCGGCTTCGGGGTCGACCACGCCTTCACGGTCGCCGAGCGGCCGCTGGTGCTGATCTTCGAGGCCTACGACTTCGGCCGCCCGTTCGACGAGTCGGCCCATCTCAAGCTCGAAGGCCGCTACTTCATCAGCCCCCACATCTTCCTGACCGCGGGGTGGGACGACCCACTGGTGTCGGAGAAGTCGTCGGTGCTGGTCGGCGGCGGCATCACCTGGAACGACGAGGACGTCAAGTACAGCCTCGGCCTCGCGGGCTCGGCCCTGAACTGAGGGCGCCATCGGCGGCACGGCCTTCTTCTGCGCCTCCTGCGGCCACGAGAGCGGCAAGTGGCTCGGCCAGTGCCCCGGCTGCGGCGGCTGGAACAGCTTCGTCGAGCAGGCGGCCGCGGCGCGCGGCGCGAGGCGGGCGCCGGACGTCGAACGCGGCGGCTCAGTGGTGCCGGTGACCGAGGCCGCCACCCTGCCCGCAGAGCGCCTGGCCACCGGAATCGATGGTCTCGACCGGGTCCTCGGCGGCGGGCTGGTACCGGGCTCCCTCACCCTGCTCGCCGGCGAGCCGGGCATCGGCAAGTCGACCATCCTGCTGCAGGTGGCGGCCGGGCTCGCGGCGAACCGCGGCAGCGTCGTCTACGTCACGGGCGAGGAGTCGCCCGAGCAGATCGCGCTCCGCGCCCGGCGCATCGGAGGCCTCCACGAGAGGCTGCTGCTTCTCGCGGAGACCTCTTGTGAACGGGTGCTGCAGCAGCTCGAGGCGCTCGAGCCCCGGCTCGTGGTCGTCGACTCGGTGCAGACCGCGGTGGTCGGCGGCGTCAACGCGGTGGCCGGATCCGTGAGCCAGGTGCGGCAGGCGGCGGCGCGCTTCCAGCACCTCGCGAAGACGCGCGGCGTGCCCGTGGTGCTGGTCGGCCACGTCACCAAGGAGGGCGCCATCGCCGGCCCCAAGCTGCTCGAGCACCTGGTGGACGTGGTGCTGTCGCTCGAGGGCGAACCGGGGCACGAGCTGCGCGCGGTACGCGCGAGCAAGAACCGTTTCGGAACCATCGCCGAGCTGGCGCTCTACTCGATGACCGGACGCGGGCTCGAGGCGGTGAAAAATGCCTCGGCGTGGCTGCTCGAGGACCGGCAGCCAGGAGCACCCGGATCAGCGGTGGCGGTCGCCCTCGAAGGTACGGTGCCGCTGCTGGTCGAGGTGCAGGCGCTGGCCGCGGCCTCGGCCCTCGGCACCCCGCGGCGGGTGGCCCACGGCGTCGACGGCTCGCGCCTGTCTCTGATCCTCGCGGTTCTCGACCGCCACGCGGGCATCAGTCTTGCCGACCGCGACGTCTTCATCAATCTGGTCGGCGGCCTGTCGCTGCGAGAGCCGGCCCTCGACCTCGCGGTGGCAGCGGCGCTGGTGTCGTCGGCCGCCGACCGGCCGCTGGCGGCAGATCTCGCGATCTTCGGCGAGATCGGGCTGCTCGGCGAGGTCCGGGCGGTGAGCCGTGCCACGGAAAGGGTCCGCGAGGCACAAGCCCTCGGCTTCTCCCGCGCAGCCCTCCCCGCCCGGGACTCAGGCCTCGAGCTGGCGCTGCCCACCGTGCCGATCGCGACGGTTGCAGAACTCCCGCGGCTTCTCGAGTCCGCGGACTGAGCCCGAACCTCCGCGATTCTCGCCGTTCGCTCGAGCTCGTCGAAGATCCTCGAACGGTCAGCCGCCGACATCCGCGGCAGCGAACCGACGGCGAGGATCCGGCAGCTCAAGAACCGCCCATGGCGGCCCGGGTGGTCAATGCGGATCGGGATCGGGATCGGGATCGGACGAAGCGATTAGGTCTCCGACGCCTTGGCGAGCTGGTAGATCTCCGGGTACATGGCGTAGAAGGAGATCGCCGGCTCGAGCTGGGCGAGCGGAATCTGGTCGTTCACGGTGTGCGAATGAAGCTCGTCGGCCGGTCCGAAACCGACCGTCGGAATCCCGTACATGCCGGCCGTGACGCAGCCGTGGGACGAGAAGGCCGAACGGTGAGTGCGGGGAGAACGGCCGAGCACACGCTCCGCGGCGATCGCCGCCGACCGCACCGCGGTGCTCGAGGACGGCGTCTCCCATGCCGGGAAGACCTTGTCGGTCGGGTAGGTGAATCCTCGCCAGGACGGTAGGTCGTAGTGGAGCAGCCGGACGCGCGCCTCAGGCGCTGCCGCCAGCGCGACCTCGCGGATCTGGGCGAGGGCGTGTTCCGGTTCTTCGCCGATCGTCAGACGGCGGTCGATGTGGATCGAGCACTCATCAGGGATCGCGGTCAGCGACGGCGAGCGCGAGGAGATGCCGGTCACCGCCAACGAGCCGCGCCCGAGCGTCTCGTGCTCGACTGTCAGCTCTCGATGAAGGCGGTTGAGGCCGTCGACGACCGGCAGCATCACCGAGATGGCGTTGACCCCGCGATCCGGCTGCGAGCCGTGAGTGGACACGCCCGGGGTCACGATCTCCACCTCCATGCGCCCGCGCTGCCCGAAGCAGATGCCGAGGTGGGACGGCATGGCGATGACGATGGCCTCGGGCTGGATCTCGGTCTCGTTGAGAATGTACTGCCACGCCAGACCGACGCAGTCCTCGCCGTTGACGGTCGCCGCCACCCACACCGTGACGCCGTCGGTGAGACCAATGCGGTCGGCAACCGCGGCACCGTGGACCGCGGCTGCGAGGCCGCCCTTCTGGTCCGAAGCACCGCGCCCGAAGAGCGTGCCGTCGACGACGATGCCACGAAACGGGTCGTGCCGCCAATTGGACGGGTTGGAGATCCCCACCGTGTCGATGTGGGCGTCGATGGCGATGACCAGCCTGCCCGATCCGATCCTTCCCAGCACGTTGCCCATCTCATCGAGGTGGACGTCGCGGAAGCCGAGCGTCTCCATCTCGCGCAGGGCCAGCTCGCACGCCAGACGCTCGCCACGGCTCGGCGACGGCACCGTCACCAGGTCGTGGAGAAACTCGATACAGCGGGGCGCGGCCTCGCCCGCGAGACGCGCCACCTCCTGCTCGAACCCGTGGTCAATCTCGACTGTACTCATGTACTGCCTCTTCCCCGACGGATGCGAATTTTTTCACAAAGTGACCGCGGGGGCAAGGGGAAGCGCCCGATATCCCGATTTCTCCAGCGCTCGGAGCAATGGTGCAATCTCAGCCGCGAGGGCCGAAGATCGCGGTGCCGACGCGGACCATGGTCGCGCCCTCGGCGATAGCAACCTCGAAGTCGTGACTCATGCCCATGGAGAGCTCCGGCAGGGAGCGCCCGCTGGTCTGCTCGAGCCGGTCGCGGAGCTCGCGCAGCGCGCGGAAGTGGGGCCGCGAGGCCTCGGGGTCCTCCTCCCAGGGCGGAATCGCCATCAGGCCCCGAACCGTGAGCTGCTGACACCCCGCGGCGTGCTCGAGCAGCTGCCCGGCCTCGCCGGGGTCGACCCCCGCCTTCTGCGGCTCGTCCCCGATGTTGACCTCCAGCAGCACGTCGAGCCGGCGCTCCGGAGAGTGCTTGTCGAGCAGGAGCTGCAGGCGGTCGGCGATCTCCGTCCGGTCGACCGTGTGAATGATGTCGAAGATCTCGAGCGCGTCGCGCGCCTTGTTGCGCTGCAGCGGTCCGATCAGGTGCCAGCGCGCGGGAGGAACCCCTGGCTTCTTGGCGACCCCCTCCTGCACCCTGTTCTCGCCGAGATCGTTCGCGCCGGCATCCACCGCTGCAGCCACGGCCTCGGCGGGGAAGGTCTTGCCGACCGCGATCAGGCACACCGAAGCAGGATCGCGCCCGGCGCCGTCCGCGGCCTGCTCGATCCTGCGACGAACCGCTGCCAAATTCTCGGCAAGGTCCGCCGCCGGCCGCTCAGCCATCCGTGGCCTCGCTCGGGACCTGCTCGAGTGTTTCCTCGATGTACAGGATGCGGTGGCAGTGCTCGCAGTCGATGATCTCCTCACAGCGGCGTACTCGCTGCTGCAGGTGGGGCCGCAGCGCGAAGTGACAGACCGAGCACGAGCCCTCGACCACGCGCGACATGGCGGTCCCGCTCTTGCTCTCGAGCAGGCGCAGGAACCGGGCCCGGTTCTTGGGGTTGATGGTGATCTCGAGCTCCTTCGCCTGCGCCGAAAGGCGGTGGATCTCCTCCAGCAGCTCACCCTTCCTCGTGTCCCACGACGAGATCACCTCCGCCTGCGCCGCCTCCTCCTCGGGGCCGGCCTCACGGCGGTCGGCGATCTCCCCGCTGATCTGCTCGATCGCTTCCTCGAGCTCGTGGCGGCGTGACACGTTCTCCTGCAGCGCTTTGGTGGCGTAATCGATCTCGGAGATGACGGCCGTGAACTCGCGCTCGTTGGTGACCATGCTCTTCTGTTTCTGGAAGTGCTCGAGCTCGAGCTCCCACTCCGCCTCCTTCTTGCGCACCTCCTTGATCTCCTCTTCGTGCACGCCCATCTGCCGCTCGAACACCTCGAGCTCTTCGCGGCGCAGGCGGTTGGCCTCCTGGAGCTCGCGGATCTCGGTCGGGGGCGAGTTGCGCTCGGCGATGGCGCACGCGATCGAGTCGTAGATCTGCTGCAGTCGGACGAGAGCGACGAGATCACGAATTGCGCTGCTCATAACACTCCTCGATGCGATGTGCCGGGCGGGCCATGGGCCCACCAGGATTCGAACCTGGGACCGACCGGTTATGAGCCGGCGGCTCTGACCGCTGAGCTATGGGCCCCGCCGTATGTTAACGCGATGTGGTGAGGGCAGCAAGGAAGTTGTTGAGCCCGCTGATCTCACCGGGTTTCGAAGCGAGGGCGGCGAAGCCCGAGTATCCGCTGGATTTGGCGTGACTCGGGCGACGGAGCCGGAGGAGCGCTACGTCACGGAGCACGATGTGCGACACGCACGGCGGGACGCATCGATTCGCTGTTTGCAGCCGACACCCAGTGAAATCAGCGGGTCCAGCTTGCGGCTTGGGGCATAAAACCACGAATCACCGTTCCCGGCATCGAGGATGTCGGGTCTCGGGCTCAGGGGAGCCGGGTGGAGTCAGCTCCCGCCTTCAGCGAACGGCTTCAGCAGGTGGGCTCGGGTCGGGTGGCGGAGCTTGCGCAGCGCCTTGTACTCGATCTGCCGGATCCTCTCGCGGGTGACGTTGAACGTGCGCCCGACCTCCTCGAGGGTGTGCTCGGTGCCGTCTCCGATTCCGAACCGCAACTTGAGAACCTGCTCTTCACGCGGCGTCAGGCTCTTGAGCACGTTCTCGGTGTGGTCCTTGAGGGTGCGCATGATCACGGCCTCGATCGGCGACACCGAGTTGGTGTCTTCGATGAAGTCGCCGAGGTGGGAATCCTCCTCCTCACCGATGGGAGTCTCCAGCGAGATCGGCTCCTGTGAGATCTTGTGGATCTTGCGGATCTTGGACACCGGCATGTCCATGCGCGCCGCAATCTCCTCCACCGACGGCTCGCGGCCGAGCTCCTGCACCAGCATACGGGTCGTCCGGGTGAGCTTGTTGATGGTCTCGATCATGTGCACGGGGATCCGAATCGTCCGGGCCTGGTCGGCGATGGCACGGGTGATCGCCTGCCGGATCCACCACGTGGCGTAGGTCGAGAACTTGTAGCCGCGGCGATACTCGAACTTGTCGACCGCCTTCATCAGGCCGATATTGCCCTCCTGGATGAGGTCCAGGAACTGCAGACCACGGTTGGTGTACTTTTTCGCGATCGAGACCACGAGCCGGAGGTTCGCAACGATCAGCTCCTGCTTGGCGCGATCGGTTTCGGCCTCCCCGCGCCTGACCTCGGTCAGCAGGACCTTCAGGTGGTCGTAGGGAATGTCGAAGCGGTTCTCCAGACGCTCGAGCTCCTCCTCGTAGCGCTCGATCCGCGACGAGTAGAACTGCCGCCGCTCGACGTTGCGTTCCTGCTGCAGCTTCTTCTTGTCGCGATTGATGGTCTGGATCGGAATCGCGAACTGGCGCTCCACCTCTCCGAAGAAGGTCAGCAGTCGGTTGCGGGTGGTGGTGGTGAAATCGGCCCTGCGCACCAGAATCGCGATGTCGGCGGTGTTGGCGTCGATCTTGTCCGACAACTCCTGGTAGCGCTTGCCGGCCTTCTTGCAGCGCCGGAGCCGCCGCCGCAGCTCGCGGGACTCCCGGTCGAGCTTGGCGATGGTGGCGAACAGCCGCAGGCTCTCGCGTACCCGATCGCTGGCCTTGTCGTCGAGCTCGATCGCGTGACCCTGGAGGAGCTCGCGCACGCCGCGCCGCTCGCGCCGGGCCTGCTCGTTGGTCCGCAGGAAGAGGAGGAGGATGTCCGGCTCCTTCGACAGGGCGATGAAGACCTTCGCCTCTCCGGACTCGATGCGCTGAGCGATCTCGACCTCGCCCTCGCGATCGAGGAGTTTGACTGTTCCCATCTCGCGCAGGTACATGCGCACCGGATCGTTGGTCTTCTCCAACTGCTCGGTCGCGACCGGGCGGGGCTCGTTCTTCGCCGCGGTCTTCTTTGCCGCCGCCTTCTTGGCGGCATCCTCACCGTCACCCTTGTCCGAGTCGGCTCCGGAGGCGTCCATGACGTCGATGTCGAGCTCCGACAGCCGCATGTAGATATCATCGAGCTCCTCGGCGATTCCGGTCACCTCTTCGGGCAATTTCTCGTACAGCTCCTCGTACATGATGAAGCCGCGCTCCTTGCCCGTCTGGATGAGCTTCCCGAGCTCCGGGTATTTTTCTTCGACCTGCACACTGGTCTCCTTCACCACCGGCTGCCTCCTCTGGACACGGCGAAAAGTGGCCACGCTGCCAGGATCATGATTGACCGGCACCTGCGGCGCCTTGCAGATAGCGCTCCGCACAGGCGTTCCATTCCCGAATCGGGTCACCCAAATGCAGCGTCTTCTTCCATCGAGAGTGTCAGGGTGGGCCCTCTGCCGCAGCAAGAGCCTCTCGATCAGGGCCCGTCGCCATTCAGAGAAATATGGGTCGCACGACGCAATTTGGCAACCCCTCCCCGACAACACTTCCGCCTCGTGGCCCGAAGCTTCAGAACTCAGTCATTTCTGCCCTCAATCTGGTCTTCTCCGCCAGCAACCGGTCCACCTCTTCGTGGTCCCCCCGAGCGTCGGCCTCCGCGATCAAGGGCTCGAGGCGCCGCGCACCTTCACGGGCCTGGCGGGCGAGAAGCGTGGTCATCTGCTGCCGAATGGAGCCGTCCGTCACAGGGGGTAGCGGCGACGTTCCCAACTCCGCCACCAGCGCGCTGATCTCGGGGTCTGTACAGTGGTCGAGCAGTCGGCCGACGAATACGCCCCCCACTTCGGTTCCGCCCACCGATCGCACCTCCTCGACGAGGCGTCTGACTCTCCGGTCAGCGAGGAACCGGCTGTCGACGAGCTCGAGGATCTTGACCCGCCACGCCGGCGTGCACTCGAGGAGAATGCGTGCCAGCTCGCGTTCGCCCGGAGGCGCCGTCTCGCGCGACTGCATCGTCGCCGTGGCCAGCGGCCGCGAACCGCGGCGGCCGTGCTCCTCGATCTCCGCCGGCCGCAGGTAGAGCTGGCGAGCGAGCTCCTCGACCAGGTTCTGCCGCACCGCAGGATCTCCCGCGGCCATTACCAGCGGCGCGAGCTTGAGTCCGCTGCGTCGCCGCAGGGCCGGATCGCGAGGGAGGTCCGCGAGCAGGAACTCCAGCATCGACAAGGGGCGCTCGAGCATGCTGCGAAACGCCTCGGCGCCCTGCTCGCGGATCACGTCGTCAGGATCCGCACCCTGCGGCAGAGCGAGCACCGAGACCTCGATGCCCGCCTCAAGCAGGACACCGGCACCCGTAGCGGCGGCCCGGCGGCCGGCATCGTCCGCGTCGTAGCACAGTACCGCCACGCCCTCCGGCCCGAGGCGGCGTTTGAGGAGCCGTGCGTGGTCGCTGGTGAGCGCGGTCCCCAGGGTGGCGACGGCGTTGGCGATGCCGACGCGGTGGAGGGAAAGGCAGTCGAAGTAACCCTCGACCACCAGCACCGATGAGGCGTCGGCGATCGCGCGCCGAGCCCGGTCGAGGCAGAAGAGCGTCGAACGCTTGCGGAAGAGGGGGGTCTCGGGGCTGTTGAGGTATTTGGGCTCGCCGTCACCGAGGATCCTGCCGCCGAAAGCGACCAACCGCCCGTCGCCGGAGTGGATCGGAAATGTGAGCCGGTTGCGGAAGCGGTCGTACGGCGACGAGCCCGACTCGGGCCGCACTGCCAGCCCGGCCTCGATCACGGCGCCCTCCGGATGGCGGCGGGTCATGTGCTCGAGCAGCCGCCGCCAGTCGTCGGGCGCACACCCAAATCCGAAGCTCCGCCACGAGTCCCGGCCGAAGCCGCGGTGCTCGAGCTCGGCGCGGGCGGCCGCACCCTCTGTCTGCGACAGGCACGTGGCGAAGAAATCCTGCGCCTCCTCGAGCAACCCACGCAAGCGGTCCTCATCGCGGCGCCGACGCCCCGCCTCCGGCGAGCGTGGCGGCATCTGCACCCCGAAGCGGCGGGCCAGCCGTTCGACGGCCTCCGGAAACTCGAGCCGCTCGATCTCCATCACGAACTTGAAGACATCGCCGCCGCGGTGGCAGCCGAAGCAGTAGTAGAGGCCCTTCTCGCCATCCACCGAGAAAGAAGGCGTCTTCTCCTCGTGGAACGGGCACAACCCTTCCCAGGTCCGCCCGCGCTTTCGCAGCCGCACGTGGTCGCCCACCACATCGACGAGGTCCGCGGCCTCGCGCACCCGGGTCACCGAGTCACGGCTGAGGTCGATGTCGACCATGACGTGCATTTTGGCACAGTGACGCGACTCGAATTCGGAGACCGAATTCGAATCGCGGAATTTCGCTTTTACCCATCTGAATGAAGCTCCACCTCGGTGGCGCCGGTACCGCCGAGGTGCTGCGGGGGATGGCGGAAGGACCGAACCGCAGGGTGGAAGCCGCAAACCTCCGCCACCATCCGCCGGAGCACGCCGGCGCCGTGGCCGTGCACCACCCGCACCGACGGGGACCCAGCCGCCATCGCCTGGTCTAAAAATCGCTCGAGGTCCTCGCGGGCACGCTCACTGTCGAGGCCGATCAGGTTGAGCTCGCGGGGCGCGGCGTCGGCGGTGTCGACCCGGACCTTCGCCACCGGCGGCGGCGGCGTCTGTTCAAGGACTTCCAGCTCGTCACGCGGAACCCACAGCTTCTTGCCACCGACCTCGACCCGTGCCCGCGTGCCGCGCAGCTCGCGCAGGACGCCGGAGCCGCCGATCTGCAACCGTACCCGGGCGCCCTCACGCAGGTCGGCAGGCTCCGGGGCGCTGCTGCCCGGCGACAACGGCTCGAGGTCGAGCGCCTGCTCACGCAGTTTCTGCAGCTTGCGGCGCCCGAGGGCTTCGCGCTCCTCCACCGCAGCCTCGAGCCTCGCGATCGCACGGTCGAGCTTGCGCTTCGCGCGCCGCCGCAGCTCCTCGCGGTCGGCGGCGAGGCGTTCGGGGATCTGCCGCAGCTCTGCTTCCAGGCGCTCGCGCTCCCGCCGCGCGGCCTGCACCGCGCCGCCGGCCTCGGCGAGCTGCATCTTCAGCCCCTGCCGCTCGCGCTCGAGCGCCTGCTCGAGCTCCTCGAGCCGGCGCAGCCAGCGGTCGAGCTCGAGGTGCTCGCCTCCCAGGAGAGAGCGAGCGCGATCGAGGACGCCGGCCGGCACGCCCATTCGTGCCGCGATCTGAAGCGCCCGGGAGCGCCCGGGGCGACCGAAGCCGAGGCGATAGGTCGGGCGCTCGCTCGCTTCGTCGTAGTCCATGGCCGCGTTGTTCATCGCCTCGGCCGAGCTCGCGACCATCGCGATCGACGCGAGGTGCGTGGACACCACGGTGGTCGCCCGGCTCGCGGTGAGCCGCTCGAGCAGGGCGCAGCCGATGGCCGCACCCTCGAGGGGATCGGTACCCGCGCCCAGCTCGTCGTAGAGCACCAGTGTCTGGTGGTTCACGTCCTCGAGCAGGCATGCCGTCGCGGCCATCGCCCCGGAGAACGTCGACAGGTCGGCCGCCACGTCCTGCTCGTCGCCGATGTGACACCAGAGGCGCTCGTAACGCGGGATTCTGCTGGCCTCGTCGACCGGCACCGGGATACCGCGATACGCCATCAGGACCATCAGCCCGATGGTCTTGAGGACCACGGTCTTGCCGCCGGCATTGGGCCCGGAGATGACCACGGTCCGCACCTCGTGCGGAAGTGCGAAATCGAGAGGCACGACCCGCCTTCCGGTGGTCCGGTCCCGATCCTCACCGAAGACCTCGCGCCTCAGCTCCGCGATCCTCTCGTCGAGCAGGGGATGGCGGGCCCCGCGCAGCGCGAGTCTGTCGTCGCTGCCGGGCACCATCACCCGGCCCTCCACCACGCGTCCGAAGAGCACACGAGCCTGGAAGGCGTCGAGCTCGGCAAGGCGATCGGACGCCACCCCGAGATCGTCTCGCCGCTCGGCGAAGACGGCCGCGATCCTGCGCAGGATGCGCTGGATCTCCTCCCGCTCGCCGGCCATGGCGATCGCCAGCCGGTTGTTGAGGTCGACGACCTCGAAAGGTTCTACGAACGCGGTGGCCCCACGGGCCGAGACGTCGAGCACGAGCCCGGGAAGCTGCGTTCGTCCCTGCGAGTGGACCGGCAGGCAGTAGCGATCCCTCCGCAGCGTGGGCGGCGCATCGGTGACAACGCCCGCATGGCGACGACGGACCAGATCGAGGGCCTCGAGGACGCGGGCTCGGACCCGCGCGATCTCGCGGCGCGAGCGGGAGAGTTCCGGGGTGGCATCGTCGGCCACCCGGCCATCCCGGCCGAGAAGAGGCGCGACCTCATCCACCAGATCTCGGGTCTCGGGAACGGTTTCCGCGAAGTCTTCCAGAACCTCGCGGCCGCAAGCCGTCAAACGCCGCCGCACCGCCGCCGCCCGCCGCGCCAGCGTCAACAGCGCGAGAAGCTCCTGCGGCTCCGAGGGCGCTCCAGAACCATCCTCGAGCAGCGGTACGGCATCGTCGATCCCGGCCAGGGTCAGCGCGCCCCCGTCGTCGACCAGGTCGTGCACCGCAGTCGTCAGAGCGGCGGCCCGGTCCCACTCGGCGACGCCGCCGAAATGGCCCTCGAGGTCGATCACACGACGGCGGCCCACGCCGGTTCGGGCGTGGGCCGCGACCAATTGCAGGACCTTGTCGAACTCGAGGGCGTCGGCAACCGTACGGTGCACTGACCGGACTACAGCAGGCCCGCCCGACGCTGCTTGGCCATCTTGCGAAGCATCTTCTTGCGCGCTTGGATCATCTCGCGCTTGCGTCGCTCGGACGGTTTCTCGTAGAAACGCCGCCGCTTGACTTCGGAGAGGATGCCGGCCTTTTCGCACTTGCGCTTGAAGCGGCGCAGTGCCTGCTCGAAGGACTCGTTGTCACGAACCGTGACTCCTGTCGGCATGAAGGCTCACCTCCCTCCGGTGCAAACTACACGCCTGCGGCCGAGGCCGCCGAGCGCGCGCACTCAGGGCCCGAAGCCTAGCACTCCCGTCGAGTGGCGTCAAATCGGGAACACGAGGCGTGCCCGTTCTCAATCTTCCACGACCTGGGTCTTGATGGCCTCGAAGCTCTTGTCGTAGACCTTGCCGGTTCGGGTCTTGAAGTAGATGGCCGCCGCGCCCCCCTCGCGTTTGCGGTACAGCCACGTCTCGACCCCGCGCTTTTCGTCGATCTGGATGTTCTGGTAGTAGGGAGGCCCGACGGTCTCCTTGACCTCCTCCTTGGTCATGTTCTTGGCGACCTGGTCGAAGCGCTCCTGGTTGATGTAGCGCATCTCCTGGAACTCGGCAATCTTCTCCTCGAGGGGCAAGTAGACGGGAATCTCGAGCGAGTCGTAATAGCTCGCGGCCGAGTCCATCTGCTGAATGGCCTTCTTGTAATCTCCTGCCTTGACCACAATTTCCTCGGCGATCAGAATCGCCTCATCGCTGTAGATATTGAGGCCCTTGACCGTGGCTGGATCCTGGGGGAACTCGTTGAGCGCTACGTTGAGGAAGTCGGCCAGGGTGGCCTGCAGAGCCTCGAAGGCCTGATCCCGGGTCGCCGACAGCTCCTCGATTCTGGCAGGCAGCTCCTCGACCATGGCCGACTGCTCTCCGCTCCGCTCGCGTTCGCTCATGGCCTCGATCTCGACGAGGGTGGACTTGGCCTCTGCGAGGTCGGCCCGGGCCTGCTGGAGGTCCTGGTACTGCTGCTCCATCGTCGCCAATTGCCGGTCCAGGGCGGCCTTCTTCAGCTCCTCCTCGCTCGGACCGCGAGAGCAACCGGACACCATCGAAACCACCACCAACACCACGACGCCGAACTGCAGGTATCGGCTCCTGTTCATGGCTCCTCCCTTCGCCCCGCACGCTAGCAGAAACCCGGTTGTGTGACAACGTCGCAGCCGCCGGCCGCGCCACCCCTTCCGAAGCTCACTGCCGCAGGCGGGAAGTGCATCGGATGGTGCCTGAAATCAATTGCTTGACGAATTGTCGCCGCGCTGGCGATAATGGCTAAAGCGCGCGCATTGGAGGCACCATGGATCGCTTCGATGCCATCCTCGAGCATCTCAAAGAGGCACAGAGCCGAAGTCGCGAGTCGGTCGCCAGCCGCCTCGACACGCTGGTGGAAAGCCTCGAGCAGCTGATCGACGCCGCGAAGTCGACGGTTCAAGACGCGGTTCCACCAGACGACGAGGACGTGTTCCCCGTCGCCGAGATGGAGTCCATGATCGCCGAACTGCGCTCCCGCCCGGCCACTGCCGCGGGCATCTCGCTCGACAGCCTCCGCGTGCTGGACGAGGCGCGCAGCCAATCGGAGCTGCTGCGCGCACTGTTGCCGATCATGTCGCAGCACGTGGGCCGCGCGGCGGTGCTGGTCATCCGGGAGGGCGTGGTGACGGCCTGGAGCGGGATCGGCTTCACCGACGCCGAGCAGCTGCGGTCCTGGAGCGGCGGACTGGCGGCCTCGCCAGACCTCTCGAGGCTCTCCGAGACCTCCCGACCGCTGCGATTCGCACCGGCAGCCGACCCGCTGTTCTCAGAGTGGCTCGCCACCGAGCCGGTGCCCGACGAGGCGGTGCTCCTACCCATCAGCCTGCGCGGCAAGCTCATGGGCATGGTCTACGTCGACCACACCGGCGACCAGCCGTGGAATGTGGAGGCGGCCCAGTCGCTGAATGCCATCGCCTGCCTCTTGATCGACACCCTTCAGCACCGCTCCGCGATCCCATCGCCGGTGCTGGCCGAGATCGAGGACACCCGACCCGAGCGGGGGGCGCCCCCGCACGAGGTCTTTGCCCCGCAGCCGGAGGAAGAGGCACCGGCGGAGCCGAGCGAGATCGAGTTCGCCAGCGAGCCGGAGCCGCCGCGGGCCGTGGCGCCCGAGGCTGAGGCGCCCGAGGAGCTCGAGCCGCTCGAGTACAGCGCCGCGGCCACCGAGACCCCGACCTTCGAGGCCGAGCCGGCGCCCGCGGCCGAGCCGCCCACCGAGGGAGACATCGAGCTCGACTACGATTTCGGGGCCGGCACCGAGGAGGCCGCGCCCGCCGAGTCCGAGTTCGACCCCTCGGCCACGATTCGGGTCGAGGTCGGCGACGACCTGCCGGCCGGTAACGGCGGGTTCGAGGCTGGAACCGCGCCGCCGCCCCCCCCCGAACCGGAGCCGGAGGCGCCGCCGGCCGGTTTCGGCGCCGAGGTGGAACCGCCGCCACCGATGCGCCCGGTCGAGCCGCCGACCGCGGCCGAGGACGACGAGGTGCCCGCAATCGACTTCGGTCGCACCCCAGAGGATGACGCCAAGCTCGAGGAGGCGCGGCGATTCGCCCGGCTGCTGGTGTCTGAGATCAAGCTCTACAACGAAGATGAAGTCGAGAAGGGCCGCGCCGCCAAGGACCTCGGCGAGCGCCTCAAGGAGGACATCGAGCGCAGCCGCGAGATGTACGAAAAGCGGATCTCACCGGAGATCCGCCAGGAGCACGACTACTTTCGGGACGAGCTGATTCGGATTCTCGCTGACGGCGACGCGCAAGCGCTCGGCGGGTGACTCCGGCACCCGCGCATCGCCTTCACGCCCTGCTCGTGCTCGCCGCCGCCATCGCCGGATGCGGCGGCGGACCCGCGGTGCCCGACGCCGGCCGCCGCGACCACACGCTCGATCAGGCGTTCGCGGCGATGGAAGCGGACCCTTCCCGCGCCGTCGCGCTCTTCGAGCGCGCCGGGCCGGGCGCCGAGCTCGAGCGGGCGCGCCTCGAGGCCTGGTCTGAATGCCTGGTGCGGATCGCGGCCGCCGGCAGCCGGTGGCGCCGCTTTCTGGCTGACCGTCCGCCGCCCGAGCTTGCCGAGCGAGCCCGTCTCGCCGTGATCGCCGAGCTGATCGAGAGCGGCGCCCTCGACGACGTCCAACGCGAGCGCCGGCACCTCGGACGCGACCGGCAGCCAGAGGTCGACGCCATGCTGCTCCGGCTCGGTGGGGCCACGGCCCGGCCCGACGCTGCCCGCCGTCTGGCGGTCGCCGATCCACGCGCCCTGCGTGAGTTCGACCGCTCGCTCGACGAGGCGGTTCTGCGATCGCTCCAGCCGCGGCAGAGGATCGACCGCGCCCGGGCCTGGTGTCGGGCCGGATCCGCACAACGAGGAGCGGCGGAGCTTCGCCGCCAGAACTTCTCGGGTTCGCTCGAAGCGGAACGGCGGCTCGAGCTCGCGCGCTGCGAGCTCGAGGCCGGCTCCCCGCTGCGGGCCCTGCAAACGCTGCCCCGCGCTCCCCGGGCGTCCGCCGACGAGCTCGCGCTTCGCGCTCGCGCCCACCGCGACCGCGCCTGGCAGCGATGGCCGGAGCCATCGGCCCACGACGCTTTCACCGACTGCCACGAGACCGCGAAGCTGTTCGGCGCCTCGTCCGCCGGGGCGCGACAGCAGGCACTCGAGCTCGCGCTCGAGTGCGCGACCGAGGCCGGCCGTCTCGCGGACGCGCTCGCGAGCTGGTGGGCGCTCGAAGGCGAGGGCTGGAGCGACGAGCGCCGCGGCTGGCTCGGCAGGCGCCTGGGGATCGCCCTCGCCCGCCGCGGGGGCTCGGCGGCAGCCGTGCGCGCCATTGGCCGCTCGCTGCCCGAGCACGACCGTGCCCTGGGCTACTGGCTCGCTGCGGGATCCCCCGACCCGGCCGCATCGCTCGCGGGCCTCGCCGCCGCCCCGGTCCCCGACCTCTACGCCACCTGGGCGCGGCAGGCGTCGGGCGCACCCGACGCCTGCCGGCCCGACCTGGCGCCGGCAGTCGAGGGCACGTCCCCACCGTCACCGGTACAGCGCCTGCTGACGGCCGGCGCGCGCCGCGAGGCGGTGGCGGAGTGGCGCCGGCTGCGGAATCTGCGGGCAGCCACTCCCGGCGAGGCGCTGACCGCCGCCGATCTGGCAGCGAAGGCGGGCTTCCCGGGCGACGCCATCCGCTGGCTGCGAGCGGGCTTCCCAGAGCTTGGGACAGTCGATCTCGACTCCGTCCCGGTCAATGCGGTGACTGCCTACCTGCCATTGAAGTTCGGTGCGGCGCTCGAGACCGCTGCCGGTGAGGCGGGGGTCTCGCCATGGTTGATCGCTGCACTCGCCCGCCAGGAGAGCCTCTTCGTCGCCCATGCCAGGTCGCCGCGGGGCGCGGTCGGCGTCCTCCAGCTGGTGTCCTCGACCGCTCGCGGGCACGCCCGCGCACTCGGCCTCGCCCTGCCTCCGGACCTCACCGACCCGGCGGTCAACCTTCGCCTCGGGGCGCACGAGATCGCGCACCTGATTCGGCGTTTCGGCGCGATCGAGCCGGCCCTCGCGGCCTACAACGGCGGCCAGACGCGAACCCGCCGCTGGTGGCGTCGCCAATCCGATCGGCACCTGTTCACCGAGGAGGTGCCTGTTCCCGAGACCTACAACTACATCCGGCGGGTCGTGTACTTGAGCGAGGCCTACCGGCTCGTGTATCAGACGCAGTGGAGGCCTCGATGACCAAGACGCCGGAAGTCCGGACCGAGGGCCGCCGCGTGATCGTCCACCACACCTGATCCGACCCGGCACTTCGTGTAGACTGACGGTCCGGAGGAGACCGATGACACTCGATCCCAAGCTTCTCGAGATTCTCGTCTGCCCGGTCGACAAGGGCCCGCTCGAGGTGGTCGAGCTGCCGGACGCGGTGCGCCGGCAACTGGTGGAAAAGTATCGCGATCAGTTCAAGGGCGAGGAACCGGTGGTCGAGATCGGGCTGGCTTCCGCCGCCGGCAGGGTCTACCCGGTGGTCTCGGGTATCCCGGTGATGTTGGTCGACGAGGCACTGTCGCGCGAGGAGATCGGGATCTGAATTGAGCTCGACGCGACCGGCTCGAATCACGCAGGCAGGGCTGGCGGAACGGCCCACCGGACCCGCCCGGACGCTCGGTCGCCAGCCGGTGCCGGCAGAGGGCGACAGCCGATGAAGAGCGATGCCGTCTTCTCAGTGGGTTCCCTGATCGCCGAGGTGAACTCCCTCCTCGACCGGGGATTCTCCTCGATCAGGGTCGAGGGCGAGGTGACGAACGCCTCGACGTCTGGCCGCGGACACTGCTACTTCACGCTCAAGGACGAGTCGGCCGCGCTGGACTGCGTGATGTGGGCCTCCAAGGCCCGTCGCGTCAAGTTCCGGCTCGAGGACGGCCTCGCCGTGCTGGCCCGCGGCTCGCTCACCATCTATCCGCAGCGCGGACGCTTCCAGCTCGTGGTCGACGATCTGCAACCGCAGGGTCAGGGGGCGTTGCAGCTTGCGTTCGAGCAGCTGAAGAAGCGTCTCGAGGCCGAAGGCCTGTTCGCGCCGGAGCGAAAGCGGGAGCTGCCGTCGCTGCCGAATCGTGTCGGCATCGTGACCTCGGCCAGCGGTGCCGCGCTGCAGGACATGCTGAAGGTTTTGAGTCGTCACCCCCACGTCGAGGTCGTGGTCGCGCCGGCGATGGTCCAGGGCGAGGGCGCCGCGGACGAGATCGCGGCCGCACTGCGGCGGCTGGCCGATTCCGGGGCCGTCTCGGTCGTGATCGTCGGCCGCGGCGGCGGCAGCCTCGAGGACCTGTGGGCCTTCAACGAGGAAACGGTCGCGCGGGCCATCGCCACCTGCCCGCTGCCGGTCATCTCGGCGGTCGGGCACGAGGTGGACTTCACGATCGCCGATTTCGTCGCCGACGTCCGCGCGGCGACGCCGACCCAGGCCGCCGAGATCGTGGTCGCCCGCCTCGAGGAGCAGGGACGGCGGCTGCGAGACGCGCAAACGCAGCTGCTGAAGGACATGCGGCGCCGGCTGCAGCTCGCCGCCTCGCATCTGCAGGGGCTGGCGGGGTCGTCGGGCCTGGCGCGGCTGCCCCAGCGGCTGGGCTACTACCGCGAGCGCCTGGAGCGTGCGAGCCGCCTCCAACCGGCGCTGCGGCGGGTCAACGAGACCGCCCACGGCCGCCTCCGGCACGCGGTTCGGGCCCTGCGCGGGCTGCCGGCACGGGTCGCCGCCGGTGGCCACCGCAAGCTGGTCGAGAGCCGGCGGCACCAGGCGGTGCTCGTGATGGCGGCCCGGCTGCGGCAGCTCGGCGCGCGCCTCGAGGCCGGCGAGCGCGGGCTGCGGCACCTCGGGCCCACCGCGGTGCTCGATCGCGGCTACTCGATCACGATGCTTGAAGGCCGGCAGGAGCCGCTGCGGGACGCCGCCAGCGTCCACGGCGGCCAGGCCCTCGTCACCCGGCTGGCGCGGGGCGAGATCCGATCACTGGTCAGCAGGACGACGACGGAGACGACCGCGCCGGCGCGGGATCCAGGCCGCCAGCCGTCCCTGTTCGAAGATACCGACGACCGTTGAGGGAGCGCACGATGAGTGATCCGACCGATACCCAGGAGCGATTCGAGGATCAGCTGGCCCGGCTCGAAGAGATCGTCGCCCGCCTCGAGGACGAGTCCGTCGGGCTCGAGGAGGCGCTCGGACTGTTTGAAAGCGGCATGGAGCTGGCTAAGAGCTGCCGCAAACGACTCGAAAAGGTCGAGCAGCGGGTCACGCAGCTGCTCGAGGAGGAGGCCCCGCTGGAGACGGCCGAGGACGGGGAGTGAGGTGAAGCTCGCCGCCGTGCTCGCAGAGGAGCGCTCGGCGGTGGACGAAACGCTCCGCCGGCTGTTGCCGGCAGCGGAGGAATGGCCCTCGAGGCTGCACCGCGCCATGGCCCACGCCGTGTTCGCCGGCGGCAAGCGCGTGCGACCGGTGCTGGCGCGCCTCGCCCACCGCGCAGCAGGCGGCCGAGCCGACGACATCAATGGGTCCGCCTGCGGGCTCGAGCTCATCCACACCTACTCGCTGGTGCACGACGACCTTCCCGCCCTCGACGACGACGAGCTGCGCCGCGGCTGGCCCACGGTCCACGTCGCGTTCGATGAGGCCACCGCGATCCTGGTCGGCGATGCGCTCCTGACCGAGGGGCTGCTGCTGATTGCCCGCCATCCCGAAGGCGAGGCCTGGGCCCGCCGCCGCGCGGAGGCCGTGGCGATGGTGGCCGAGGCCATCGGCTCGCGCGGCATGGTCGGCGGCCAGATGGAGGACCTCGAGGCGACCGGCCAGGTCGGCGATGGACCTGAAACCGAGCCCGAAGACCGCCTGATCCGAATCCACCGCCACAAGACCGGCTGCCTGCTGCGAGCGTCGGTGGAGTTGGGGGCGATCCTCGCCGGCGTCACGAGCGAGGAGAGGGCGGGATTTCAGGCGTTCGGAGAGGACCTCGGCCTGGCCTTTCAGATCGCCGACGACATCCTCGACGCCACCGCCAGTGCCGACCAGCTCGGAAAATCGCCCGGCAAGGACCAGGCGTCCGGCAAGCTCACCTACGTCACCCTCTTCGGCCTCGACAGCGCGAGGCGGCGGCTGGCCGAGGTGGAAGAGCGCATGACGAGCCGTGCCGATGGTCTCGAAGGCCCGGACGGCGAGCTCGCCGCGCTCGCACATTACGTTTGTCAGAGGACGAACTGAGATCCCGGTCGCGCCCTTCGCCCGGGAATCCCCGGATCCGATCTTGGATACCGGATGTCGGGTCAGCAATCCGATCGCCCCGCAGCACGGTTTGAGCGGTCTCGTCGGGTAGGTGGTCGAATCCAGCATCCAATTTCCGAGATCGTGGGCCGGGTTGGGCGATACTATTAACTGATGCGTCGTCGCACCTGGCTCCTCTTCCTCCTCGCGCTGGTCCTGCGGCTGGTGACCGTCGGCTGGGACGCCGGTGTGCCTTCGACCTCGCTCCACCCCGACGAGCGACAGGTCGGCTTCGTCACCGAGCGCCTCGAGGGTTGGTTCTCGGACCCGGGCTTCTTCGCCTACGGCTCGCTCCACTTCCAGGCCATCCGAGCGCTGGCGGCGGTCCTGCCGACCGACGACGGCCTCCGCGGCCTGATCGTGAGCGGCCGACTGCTGTCGGTCTTCTCATCCATGCTCGCGCTGTTGCTCGGCTGGCTGATGGCGCGCCGTGCGTGGGGACGTCGCACCGCCGACCTCTTTCTCCTGATCGCGGCGTGGGTGCCGCTGGATCTGCAGCAGTCCCACTTCGCCACGGTCGAGGCGCACCACACCGCCTGGATCGTGGTCGCGCTGGCGGCCTGCTTCTGGCTCGCCCTCAGCTCCCGTCAGGCCGCGGCCGCCGCCGCGGGGGCGGCGGTGGGGGCCTCGCTGGCGGTCAAGGTGGCCTCGCTGGCGCTCGGGCTGCCTCTGGCTGCCGCGCTCCTGATCGCCCCACGGACGCGCGGGTTCCTCGACCTGTTGCGGCTCGGCTCGACCGCGCTCGCCACCGGGCTCCTCGCCTTCTGGCTCTGTCAACCGTGGGCCTTCGACGGTGGGCGGCCGCCGCTGGTACTGATGGCGGCGGCGGCAGCCGCGGCCGCCTGCCTGCACGTCGCCGCGCGAATCGACGCGGGCCGGCACCGTGCACTGGTCGGGGTGGGCGTCGTCGCCCTGGCATTCGCGCTGCTGCAGGGCGCCGCACTCCTCGGCGTCGGCGGCAGCGGCGCGATCGGGCGCGGTCTCGCCGCGATTCTCATCGAGGGCGGCATCAACCCGGCCTATGCCGGCGGCGTCGGCGAGCAGGTGCGGATGGTGATGGGGAAAGCCGACCTGCCGTACGTGCGGGTCTTCGTCAACACGTTGCCGGTGGCCTACCCGCTGCGCGAGCTCGCGCTCTGGGGCTTGGGCCCCGCGCTGCTGGCAGCCGCGGTCGCGGCTGCCGGGTTCGGGTTCTCGATCCTCGCCCGCCGCTGGCGGAGGCTGCTCGCAGGCCGGTGGAGCGCCTCGGCGATCCTCGTCGTCATCACCCTCGCGTGGCTGGTCCCGATGTCGGCCCGGCTTGGCACGCTGTACGTCAAGTACCTGCGCTACTGGGAGCCGCTCGTGGTGCCCGCCGCGCTGATTGCCGCCTGGTGGTTGTCGCGGCTTCCCGCGCGCGTTCGGGGGCCGGCAGTGCGAGTGACGGCGGCAGCCACGATTTTGTGGGGTGCCGCCTACCTGTGGGCCTTCGTCGAGCCCCACCCGCACCGCACCGCATCGCGCTGGTTGACCTCTCTGGTCGAGCCTGGCCAGGTGGTGGCGTTCGAGAACTGGGACGAGACGATTGCGGTCCGTCCCGAGCGCGGAGCCGTCGAGATCGCCTCGCTGCCCTCCTACGACCTGCCCGACGACGACGACAAGGTACTGCGCTGGTGCCGCCAGCTCGAGCGGGCCGACTGGGTGGTCCTGACCTCCAACCGCGTGCTCCGCACGATCCTCGCCAACCCACAGCGGTTTCAACGGACGCGGCGACTCTACCAGCTGCTGCTGACCGGGGAGGCAGGCTTCGAGGTCCTGTCGCGCGCCGCACGCGGGCCGCGGATCCTCGGCCTGCGCTGGCCGGTACAGCTGGCCGACGAGAGCTTCGTCAACTACGACTTCCCCCAGGTCGTGATCCTCCGCCGCACCTCCCGGGTCACGAGCGAGGACCTGGCGGAGCAGGTGCGGCGTCCGCTGCCCTTCGTCGGCACCATGGGCCTCGCGGATTTCGAGCGCCATCTCGCCCGCCATACGCCGGCGATCGCGCCGGTGCCGAACGCCGGGCGCCAGCTCATCGACACCGGTTTGTGGCTGCTGGTCTTCGTCATTCTGACCGTCGCGACCTGGGTCCTGCTGCTTCCCCTGTTTCGCGGCTGGCCCGATGCCGGTCTCGGCCTGGCCGCCGCCAGCGGCTGGTTCGCGAGCTCATGGCTGATGTGGATGGGCAACGAGCTCGGCCTGTGGCCGGCGGGCCCTGCGGCCGCGTCGTGGATCGTCATCGTGCTGCTTTCAGGCGGAGCACTCGCGGCAGCCGCCCGCTGGAGCGAGCTGGTTGCGAGCTGGCGATCGAAGCGGCGCGCGATCGCGGCGGTTGTGGCGGTCGCCCTCGTTGTCGGCCTCCTCTTCCTCGCCGTGCGCGCCTGCAACCCGGCCATCTACTGGGGCGAGAAGCCGATGGACTTCGCGTTCCTGAACGCCTTCGTGCGCGCCGAGAGCTGGCCTCCGGGAGAACCCTGGATGGCGGGCATGCCGCTCCACTACTACTACTTCGGCGAAGTCCTGGCGTCGCTGCCGATCCTCGCCACGGGCTGCGCGGCCGGGGTCGGCTACAACCTAATGGCGGCCACGGTACCCGCGCTGGCGGCGGCGGGGCTCGCCGGCCTCGGCCTCCTCATGGCCGGCCGGCGGCGGGCGCTCGCGGCCCTTGTTCTGCCGGCCCTGGTGTTGCTCACCGGCAACCTCGCCTGGCCCTGGCTCCTCGAGCTCGCGCGCGGGGGCAAGTGGTTCGACCTATGGTGGGCCACCTCGCGGGTGATTCCCGGCTTCGCGATCGACGAGTATCCGCTGTGGACCGCGCTCTTCGCCGATCTCCACGGCCATTTCCTGGCCCTGCCGGTGCTGGTGGCGACCCTCGCCTGGGGCTGGCTGACCGTCCACCTCGCAGGCCGTCACTGGCTCGCCGCTGCCGCGATGACCGGGATCGGCACGGCGGCACTGGTGGCCACCAATCCATGGGACCTCTTCATCCTCACCGGCACGCTCGGCGTCGGAACCGTCGCCGCCGCTCGCCGCCGCTGGTCCGGACTGCTCCGCCTTGCGGTCGCGGCTGCGGTCAGCGTGATCGCCGCCGGCCCGTTCATCGTCGAGCTGGCGGCCGGCATCACCGCGGGCGCCGGCGAGCGTGGGCTGTTTCTGACCGAGGCGGACTTCGCGCCCGCGTGGGCCGTGCTGCGGCACTTCGGCCTGTTCCTGGTGCCGCTGGCGGCGGCCGCGTTCGCAGCTCTGGGCCGCCGTTCGTGGATCGCGCTGACGGTCGCGGCGCTCGGCGTGATCGCAGGCCTCTCGTTCCGATCCCCGGCGGCGGCGCTGGCGCTCGCCGCCGCGGCGGTGTTCGTGACCGTCTGCGTCTTCGTTCGGGACCGGCTGCCGCGGCTGGCGTGGTCGCTGGCCGGGTTCGGCGCCCTCGGGATCGCCGCCTGCGAGCGTTTCACGCTCATCGACCGCATGAACACGCTGTTCAAGGTCTACAACGGTGTCTGGCTGCTGCTCGCCGCAGCCCTGGCCGCCCTCATCTTCCAGCTCCGGGGTCGCCAACGCGCGGTCCTGCTGGCCGCCTGGCTGCCGCTGCAGGCGGCCGCCGTGCTCAATCTGCCGTTGGGAGTGGCCCAGGGATGGCTGCAACCGCGGATCGTGTCGCCACGACCGACCCTCGACGGCCAGGCCTTCCTGCAGCAGCAGGACCGGGCGACCTGGTTTCTGGTGCGGGCACTGCAGGGCAGCGCGCGGCCGGGTGAGACGGTGGCCGAGTCGGCGGGGCCCTACTACAGCCGCCACACCCGCATCGTCATGCACACCGGCCTGCCGACGGTGGTCGGGTGGGAGTGGCACCTGACCCAGCGGGGTCAGCCGGCGGCCGAGATCCGCGCGAGGTTCGCGGACCTCGAGACCCTGTATGCCGATCGCGACCCACGGGCACGGCGTGAGGTCCTCGACCGCTACCGCGTGCGCTGGGCAGTGCTGTCAGACCTCGAGCGCGAGACCTACGGGCTGGGGCCGGACGCGTCGCTCGCCGGCGTGCCGGGCGTGGTCGAAATCGCACGCCGCGACGGCGCCGCTCTCTACCGTGTGCTGCCGTGGTCCACGCGAGGCCGTGGCACGATTGCTCCGGTGGCGGAGCTGCCGCCCGGGGTGAATCTCGTCGGCAGGCTGCCGGAGGTCCACCAGCCCACGCTGCGCTCGCTGCACCGCGACCGGCAGGGGGCCCTGGCGGTGATGTCGGACGGTGGCGTCGTCCTCCTCGACGAGCTCGTGGCACGCACCGAGCAGCTGCCGGAGTCCGGCTGCGATCCCAGGTCGGCGGCACGAACCTCGGGGCAGGTGTGGCTGCTGTGCGACGACGGCCGGCTGTACCGGTACCGCGGCCAGCGCTGGCAGCCCTTCAGCAACGTTCCCGAAGCAGACGCGTTGGCTTCCGACGAGTCCCTGTGGGCCTTTGGGCGCGGCGGGCTGTGGCGGATCGAGGGCGAGCGGGCCCGGACCGTGGCGCCGGGCCCGGTGACGGCAGCCGCCGTGACCGGGCCGTGGGCCGCCTGGAGCGACGGCTCGCGCGTCTGGCTCGGCCGCGCCGACGGCGAGCCGCAGCCCGTCGAGCCAGGGCTCAACGGTGTCACCGCCCTCGCCTGGCAGGGTCCCAACCTGTGGGCGATAGATGCCGACGGCCTCCACCGCAGCGGCGGCGGCATGCTCCCCTGGCGCCGCCATCCGCTCGAGTTGTCGACCGGGGCCACGCTCGCCGGTGGCAGCGAGTCGCTGTGGATCGTCCGCACCGACGGAGTGGTCGTCGAGATCCCGAAGGCCGACTGCCCGACACCGTGGGAGCGGCCTCCGCCGGACAGCAGGACCGGACTCCGCGAGCCTCGCGGCATCGCGGTCTCACCATCGGGATGGTTCGTGGTGGCCGACACCCTCAATCACCGGGTCCGTTGGTACGGCGAGCGCGGCCTGTGCCTGGACGAGGTCGGCGGCGAAGGAGCGGAGCCCGGCGACTTCCGAGAGCCCTCGGGCGTCGCATTGGCAGCCGGCGGCGCCCTCGCGGTCGCCGACACCTGGAACGGCCGGATCCAGATCCTGCGGCGTGACGGCACCACCGAGTCCGCCGGCGCAGGCCTTTTCGGACCCCGCAGCGTGCTGTGGGCACCCGACGGCTCATTGCTGGTTGCCGACACCGGCAATCGGCGGCTGCTTCGGATGTCGCCGCCCGGATGGGAGGCGGCCACCGTCATCGAGCTGCCCGCACCGGTGGTCGGACTCGCCTGGGCCGGGGGTCTGCTGGCGGCCGCCACCCCCGCGGACGGTGCGGTTGTCATGGTCGACCTCTCCCGCGGCGAGGTCGTGCGCCGGCTGGAGATCCCCGGCTGGCGCGGCGGTGAGCAGCAGGAGGGGTACCTGGCGTTGCTGCCCAGCGGGGAGATCGCCGCCAGCGCGCCGGGCCCCGGCGAGATCTGGATCGCTGACCCGAGCGGCGCGAAGGCGGCCCGGCTCCTGCGCTCGGGGCTGCCCGGAGTCACCGCCATCGCGGTGCGCCCGCAGGGCGATCTGCTGGCCGCCCTGACCTGGGAGCACCGGCTGGTGCAGGTGCCGCTGGAGGAATAGTGGCTGTGGGCGCCGGGCCGTGAAATGTCTGTCCTGAGCTGGAGGGTGGGATGGAGAGGAAGCGGCTCGACGTCGTCATGACAGACCGGGGTCTGGCGCCGTCCAGGTCGCGGGCACAGTCGCTGATCCTCGCCGGCAAGGTCAGGGTCGACGGTGCGATCGAGACCAAGGCAGGTGCGCAGATAGATCCCGGCGCCGAGGTGGCGGTGGTTCTGCCCGACCATCCCTACGTTTCGCGCGGAGCGCTCAAGCTCGAGGCGGCGCTCGATGCGTTCTCGATCTCACCATTGGGCTTCGACTGCCTCGATGTCGGCGCCTCGACCGGAGGGTTCACCGACCTCCTGCTGCGACGCGGTGCGCGGCGCGTCGCCGCCGTCGATGTCGGTCGCGGCCAGCTCGACTGGCGCCTGAGAACCGACGAGCGCGTCACGGTCATGGAGGGGGTCAACGCCCGCTATCTTGACAGCGTCGAGCTCCCCTTCGAGGCCGGCCTCGTGACCGTCGATGTCTCGTTCATCTCGCTACGGCTCGTGGTTCCGGCGCTGAAGGCGCACATGCTCCCCGGCGCGCATCTGGTCTGCCTGGTCAAACCGCAGTTCGAAGCCGGCCGGGACGAGGTCGGCAAGGGCGGCATTGTTCGGGATGAGCTGGTCCGGAGCCGGGCCATCGACCGCACCACCCGCGCGATCGTGGCGCAGGGCTTCGACCTCGTCGGCACCATCCCGTCGCCGATCACGGGCCAGAAGGGAAATCTCGAGGAGCTGGCGGTTTTCGGGCTGGCAGAGCGATCCCGGGGCGCCTGAAGGTTCCGCATGCGGTTTGTGCTCGGTCCGCGAAGTTCCCGGACGGGCGCGCGCACCACGACAACCACCCGAGCCGACGCGCGGCGCAGTCCTGCGGACTGCAGATCCAGACCTTCTCCTCGACCAGCAACCGCCTCCACGGACGCGGACGGGATCGGGATCGATCGAAACAGGACAGGCGGCCATTCCGAGTTCGCAATTCTGAATTCGGAGTTCGGGAACAAAAGAAACGGTATCATCCCGCTGCAATGAGGGAGGGTGCATGAGCTCGAGATCCATGACGGTCAGCTTCCCCGGCGGCAAGCGAGTCGATGCGTCGTACAACGGGTTCGAGATCGCGACCGACCAGGCGCCCGACGGCGGCGGAAACGGCTCCGCACCTGAGCCGTTCGACCTGTTTCTGGCCTCGATCGCGACCTGCGCCGGGATCTACGTGCTCGGTTTCTGCCAGAAGCGCGACATACCCCATGACGGCATCCGGATCGTGCAGAGCTGGGAGCGCGACGAGAAATCGAGGCGGCTGACGACGATTCGCATCGGCATCGAGGTGCCGCCGGAGTTTCCCGAGAAGTACCACGCTGCGCTGGTCCGGGCCGCCGATCAGTGTGCCGTCAAGAAAACGATGCAGGACCCACCGGATTTCCAGGTCGAGACGGTCGTTGCCTCGTGACGGACGCCGGCTGTCAGCTGTGAGCAACGAATCGCTCATGGCAGACGCCTTGTCAATAGCTCCAGTGCGTCCGTACCGTCCCTGTGCTCGGGTCCGAGCTCATCGCTGAAGCCTCATGGCTCGCAGCTGCTCTGGCGGCCCGCAGGGCCGTCAGAGCTCGTCGGCCTTGGTGGAAATCGGTCCGCGGTAATTGTGCTCCAGTCGGACCTGCGCCACCTGCGGCCCGAACCCCTTGTAGTTCTCCTTGATCCGGGTCAGCGCGTTGGAGCGCCAGTCCACGTACGGGTTGTCGATCTGCACCGGATCCAGACAGCCGGCCAGCGCCACCTTCGAGGTCGCACAGAAGCGGCTCATCAGGGTTTTTGCGAGGTGGCGGTCGCCATTCTGGAGCTCGTCGACGAGTACGATCGACCGCTCGATGTCGAGGCCACGCAGCATCGAGGTCGACACCATAGTCAACCGCTCGGTGGAGCGCAGCTCCTCCATGAAGTCGTGGTCGTTGGCCAGGGACAGCGACCTGATCGCCTGGAAGAACGGCTCGAGCCACGGCGAGAGCTTGCTCTCGTAGTCACCCGGAAGGTAGCCGAGGTCGTACTGGCTGGAGGCGTGCTCCGGACGCAGCAGGAGCAGTCCGTGGTCGTAGCCGTAGTCCGGCGTCAGCGGCTGCGACTGCGGCGCGACCCGCCAGGTGGTCGGCTGGCCGACGCCCATATAGAGTCCGGCGGCCACCATCATGCGGGTCTTACCCGAACCCGCCGGGCCGTCGAGCACCACCAGTTGCACCTCGGGGTCGAGCAGGAACT
>CAZSTH010000016.1:0-51183 GCA_964609835.1 uncultured Thermoanaerobaculia bacterium | reverse complement strand
CTGCCGGGTGCGGTGCATCGGCGGCCGCAGCAGGAAGCTGGTGAGATATGCGGGCAAGTCTCTTTGGAGCCGCTGGGGGCTGACCGATACGCGGTTGGACGGGTTCGATGATCCGATCGATCGTTTCCGGCGGGAGTCACAACGACCGTGGTGACTCCTTCGTGTTCGTGGTGTGTCCGTGTTTGCGACGTCGGTGGGTGGGCGGAAATCCGAAATTCGCAATCCGATATCACGCCCGGCGAAGCGCCTTTGCGGTGATCTCGATCGTCCGGTCCACGTCGTCATCGCTGATGTGGTAGTGGGTGACCATCCGGATGCTGTCGCCGCCCAGGGGGTGGCAGAGGACGCCGGCGTCGGCGAGGCCGGCGGCGAGACACGAGGCATCGAGAGGTGTGCCGGCCTTGAGCTTGAAAAAGACGATGTTGGTCTCGACCGTCTCCGCGTCGAGCTCGACCTTCGGCAGCGAGGCGAGGCCGCGAGCGAGCCGCCGGGCCCGACGGTTGTCCTCGGCCAGCTTCGGAAGCACCTCCTCGAGCGCGACCAGGCCGGCTGCCGCGATGATCCCGGCCTGGCGCATGCCTCCGCCCAGCATTTTCCGGATGCGACGCGCTTCCGTGATGGTGGCGGCGGCGCCCACCAGCACCGAGCCGACCGGGGCCCCGAGGCCCTTCGACAGGCAGAACATCACCGTGTCGCAGCCCGCACTGAGCTCGGCGGCGGAGGTCCCGAGGGCGGCGGCTGCGTTGTGGATCCGGGCGCCGTCGAGATGCACCGGCAGGCGATGCTCGTGGGCGACCTCGATCAGCTCGCGCATGCGCTCGATGGGAGTGACCCGGCCGCCTGCCAGGTTGTGGCTGTTCTCGAGCACCACCAGGGCGGTCGGCGTCCGGTAGCCGGCTTCGGGCTGGATCGCCGCCTCCAGCTGCGCCGGCTCGAGGATCCCATCGCGGGAGTGAATCGCCCGCGGCAGGGCCCCGGACAGCGCCGCCATCGCGCCCATCTCGAAGTTGAAGACGTGGGCGCCGACGTCGGCGACCACCTCGGTGCCGGGCCGGGTGTGAAGGTGAATGGCGATCTGATTGCCCATCGTGCCGGAGGGGACGAAGAGGCCCGCCTCGCGGCCCATCAGCTCGGCCGCCCCCCGTTCGAGGCGGTTGACGGTCGGGTCCTCACCGTAGACATCGTCCCCGACCTCGGCGGCCGCCATGGCAGCGCGCATTCGTTCCGTCGGATGTGTTACCGTATCGGAGCGCAAGTCGATTGCGGAGATTTTCATGGGTGCATTCTACCGCTTCAGATCGGCTTGACTTTGGAGCAGGGTGGAGCTAGGATTCACTCCCATGAGTGACGATAAGTCCAATGATATCTATACTTTTCCTAGATGGACCGGGATCCTGCGACCCGCAATCGCGGGGGGTGCGTTGGGGGGTCTGCTGTATGTGATCGTGATCGTCGCGTTCGGTTTCTCTCCCGAGACAACCGACGTCGGTTACGCACCCGAGCAGCCGGTCCCCTACAGCCACGCGCTCCACGTCGGGCAGCTCGGCCTCGACTGCCGCTACTGCCACACCTCGGTCGAGAAGGCGGCGCACGCGGCAGTGCCCCCGACCCAGACCTGCATGAACTGCCACGCCAACGTGCGCGCGAACTCGGAGAAGCTGATCCCGGTGCGCGAGAGCTACGCGACGGGCCTTCCGATCGAGTGGATGCGGGTCCACGATTTGCCCGATTACGTGTATTTCAACCACAGCGCTCACGTGCGCCGGGGGGTGGGCTGTGTGTCCTGCCACGGGCGGATGGACACCATGGAGGTGGTGGCCCAGGTCGAGCCTCTGTCCATGGGCTGGTGCCTGCGCTGCCACCGCAATCCTGAGCCGCATCTACGACCGGTCGAGTTCGTGACCCAGATGGACTGGGTGCCGTTAGAAGACCAGCTCGCGCTCGGCGCGCGTCTCCGCGAGATCAACGACATCAACCCTCCGCAGGACTGCTACACATGCCATCGATGAAGCCAACCGGTCCGACCTACTGGCGCAGCCTCGACGAGCTCGAGCAGACCCCAGAGTTCCGCGCTGCCGTGAAGAGGGAGTTTCCCGACGACGAGTGGGATCGTCTGCCGCCGGCGACCCGCCGGCAGTTCGTGAAGGTGATGGGTGCGTCGATGGCCCTGGCGGGTCTGACCGCCTGCCGCTGGCCGAAGGAGGAGATCGTTCCCTTCGCCCGTCGCCCGGACGGGAGGGTGCCCGGCGTCCCGCAGAACTTCGCCACCGCGATGGAGCTCGGTGGCGCCGCGCTCGGCATGGTCGTGACCTCGTACGATGGGCGACCGGTCAAGGCGGAGGGCAACCCTCTGCATCCGGACAGCCTCGGCGCGCTGTCCGCCATCGCCCAGGCCGAGGTTCTGCAGCTCTACGACCCCGATCGCAGCCGGCGCCTGGTCCTGCGTGACGGTGGCGGTCAGTTCGTCAAAAAGTGGCGCGATTTCGAGGCCGTCGCCGCGGACCGAGTGGCCGGCGGAGGCGCGGGTGTGGCGGTCCTCGCCGGTGCCTCGTCGTCGCCGACCCGCTCGCGGCTGCGCGACGCCCTGCTGGCGTCGCTCCCAGAGATCCGATGGTTCGAGTACGAGGCGGTGTCGCGTGACACCGAGCGTGAGGGGCTGCGCCTGGTCTTCGGCGCCCGGTTGCGCTCGCACCTCCACCTCGATCGCTGCGCGGTGGTGGCGTGTTTCGATGCCGACCCGATCTTCGACCATCCCGCGAGCCTCGGGTACGCGCGCGCGCTCGCCGCGGCGCGGAACCCGGAGTCGGGTGCGGGCGCCAGGCTGTACGTGGCGGAGCCGTCCTTCACGCTGACCGGCGTGCGCGCTGATGAGCGGACGGCGGTGGCGGCCTCGCAGGTCCCTGCCGTCCTCGCCGGGCTCGCCCACCGCCTGGTCGCCGAGCACGGTGTCGAGCTGCCGCCGTCTGCGGCAGGCTTCGCCGGCGCCGCGGCGCCCGAGGGCTCGAACGCCGAGGGGTTCATCCGCGATCTCGCCGCCGACCTCGTGCGCCACCGCGGCTCCGGCCTGATCGTGGTCGGACCGCGACAGGCTCCGGCTGTGCACGCGCTCGCCGCGGTCCTCAACCGGGCGCTCGACGCTGTCGGGACCACCCTCGAGTACTCCGAGGATCCATCGCCGGACCGCCCGCCGCACGCGGAAGCGATCTTTGAGCTCGCGTCGGCGATCCGAGACGGTGAGGTGGAGACCCTGGTCATCCTCGGCGGCAACCCGGCCTTCGACGCTCCGGCGGATCTCGGATTCGCGGACCTGCTGGAGCAGGTGCCGGTGACGGCCCACCTGAGCCTCTACGACGATGAGACCTCCAGGCGCTGCACCTGGCACCTCCCGGCTTCGCACTTCCTGGAGGCGTGGGGTGACGGCACCGCGTGGGACGGCACCCTGACCCTGCGCCAGCCGCTGATCGAGCCGCTCTACGGCGGACGGTCGGAGATCGAAGTCCTGGCACTGCTCGCGGGTGTGCGGCCGGCCTCCGGACGCGACCTGGTGCGCGGGACCATGGTCCGGGACCACGGTGGATCCGATTTCGAGGACTTCTGGCAGCGGGCGTTGCACGACGAAATGGTGCCGGGAACCGCGTCGCCGCGCGTCGCGCCCTCCATTGATCCCTCGTCGCTGGCGGCAGCCGTGGCGGCGCTGCGGGCGGCGCTCGAGGTCGAGCCGCCTGCCGGCGATCGCTTCGAGCTGGTGCTGGCGCACGATCCCTGCCTCTACGACGGCCGGTATGCCAACAACGGTTGGCTGCAGGAGCTGCCCGATGCGCTGACCAAGATCACCTGGGACAATGCGTTGTTGATGTCGCCGTCGACCGCTCGGCAGCTTTCGGTCACCGACGGCGCCGTGATCGAGGTCGCGGTCGGCGGGCGGACGGTCGAACTTCCGGCGTGCGTGATCCCGGGCCCGGCGTCCAACGTGGTGGTGACGACCTTCGGCTACGGGCGCACCGCAGCGGGCGGCGTGGGCAACGGGGTCGGCGTCGACACCTGTGCACTGCGGACCGCCGCGCAGATGTCGGTCCTGCGCCCGGCGACGCTTCGCGCCACCGGCCGCCGTGCGCCGCTCGCCTCGACCCAGGACCACTTCGCGATCGATACCCTGGGATTCGGAGCGCGAACCGAACGCGCCGATATCCTGGTTCGCGAGGCGACGGTCGAGGCCTATCGCGCCAACCCGGACGTGATCCACGAGCACGACCACCATCCCCCGAACATCAACCTGTGGCCGGACCACGTCTACCAGGGCGAGCAGTGGGGCATGGCCATCGATCTCAACACCTGCATCGGGTGCAACGCGTGCGTCGTCGCCTGTCAGGCCGAGAACAACATCCCGGTGGTCGGCAAGGAGCAGGTGCTCAACCAGCGCGAGATGCAGTGGATCCGCATCGACCGGTACTTCAAGACCGAGCGTGGCGCCACTGCGGCCGAGCTCGACCGCGCTGATGTGGTCTTCCAGCCCCTCACCTGCGTCCACTGCGAGAATGCACCGTGCGAGCAGGTGTGCCCGGTGGCGGCGACCCAGCACACCGCTGACGGCCTCAACGCCATGGTCTACAACCGCTGCGTCGGGACCCGCTACTGCTCCAACAACTGCCCGTACAAGGTCCGCCGCTTCAACTTCTTCAACTATCAGAAGGACCTGCATCAGATCGAGATGATGCAGCACAATCCCGAGGTCACGGTCCGTTCGCGCGGCGTGATGGAGAAGTGCACGTTTTGCATCCAGCGCATCGAGGCGGTGCGGATCCCCGCCCGCAACCAGAACCGCCCGATCGCCGACGGCGAGATCGTGCCTGCGTGCGCCCAGACCTGCCCGGCACGTGCGATCGTCTTCGGCAACCTCAATGACCCGGACAGCGAGGTGTCGCGGCTGCATCGCGAGCAACGGGCTTACGAGACGCTTTCCGAGCTCAACATCAGGGCGCGCACCCTCTACCTGGCGCGCCTGAACGACCCGGTGGACGGCGGCGCCCCCTCCCACTCCTCGGGGAGCCACGATGACGACGGTCACGGGAAGGAGTCGGCCTGACAGCCATGAGCGCCATCAACCTCGACTACCTCGACAACACCTCGGTCGACCCGACGGTCCGCGCGCGGCTGGTGGTGGGTGACAACGACTTTCACTCGGTGACCGAGAAGGTCTGCGGTGTCGTCGAGATGCCGAAGACGCCGCCGCTGTGGTGGCTGGCCTTCGCCATCTCTTCGGGGCTGACGTTGGTCCTGTTCGCCATGATCGGCTACCTGGTGACCACGGGCATCGGTGTCTGGGGGCTGCAGGTGCCGGTCAGCTGGGGCTACGCGATCGTCAACTTCGTGTTCTGGGTCGGCATCGGCCACGCAGGCACCCTGATCTCGGCGATTCTCTTCCTCCTGCGCCAGCGGTGGCGAACGAGCATCAACCGTTTCGCGGAGGCGATGACGATCTTCGCCGTCATCTGCGCGGGGATCTTTCCGGGCATCCACGTCGGCCGTATCTGGTTCGCCTACTGGCTCTTCCCGATTCCCAACCAGATGCTGATGTGGCCAAACTTCCGCTCGCCGCTGCTGTGGGACGTCTTCGCCGTCGGCACCTACGCGACGGTGTCGCTGCTGTTCTGGTACATGGGGATGATCCCCGATCTGGCGACGATCCGCGACCGCGCCAGGAGCAAGCTGCGCTACTACATCTACGGCGTGCTTAGCCTCGGCTGGCGGTCGTCCAACCGCCACTGGCACCGCTTCGAGTTCGCCTACCTGCTGCTCGCCGCACTGGCCACGCCGCTCGTGCTCTCCGTCCACTCGGTGGTGAGCTTCGACTTCGCGGTCTCGATCATGCCCGGCTGGCACACCACGATCTTCCCGCCCTACTTCGTCGCCGGCGCGATATTCTCCGGCTTCGCCATGGTCGTGACGCTGATCATCCCGACCCGCAAGCTCTTCGGCCTCGAAGAAGTCATCACCGCCCGCCACCTCGAGAACATGGCCAAGATCATGCTCGCCACCGGCATGATGGTCGGGTTCGCCTACGCGACCGAGTTCTTCATCGCGTGGTACAGCGGCAACCCCTACGAGGCCTTCACCTTCCTCAACCGCGCCTTCGGTCCCTACGCCTGGGCCTACTGGACGATGGTGACCTGCAACGTGCTGGTGCCGCAGGTCTTCTGGTCCCGAAGGCTGCGCAACAACGTGCTCCTGCTGTGGATCGCGTCGGTCCTGATCAACGTCGGCATGTGGTTCGAGCGCTTCGTGATCGTGGTCTCGTCGCTGAGCCGCGACTACCTGCCCACCAGCTGGGGCTACTACCGTCCGACGATCATCGATGTCCTGACCTTCGTCGGCAGCTTCGGTCTCTTCATGACCCTGTTCCTGCTCTTCGTCCGATTCCTGCCGATGGTCGGGATGGCCGAGGTCAAGGGCGTCATGCCGCAGGCCCACCTCGACCGGCCGGGCCACCGCGGCCACGGCGACTACCACGGCGACATCGCCGGCGTGGAGGTGACGTGATGGCCGGCCACCAGACGGCCGGGAGCAACGCTTCCACGGGACCGGTCCCCTGGGGCTATATCGCCGAGTTCGACAAGGTCGACGAGTTCCTGGCCGCCGCCCGTCAGGTCCGCGACGCGGGGTTCACGCGATGGGATGCCCACTCGCCCTTCGTCATACACGGCCTCGACGCCGCGATGGGCATCAAGAAGACGGTCCTGCCGTACCTCGTGTTCCTCGGTGGCCTGACCGGCGCCGCCGCGGGCATTCTGCTCCAGTGGTGGACCAACGCCGTCGATTACCCCTTCCTGATCAGCGGCAAGCCCTATTTCAGCCTGCCTGCGAACATCCCGGTTGCCTTCGAGACCACGATCCTCCTCGCGGCCATCACCGCACTGGTCGGCATGCTCGCCCTCAACGGCCTGCCCAGGCTCTCCCATCCTCTGTTCACCAACCGATCCTTCAAGCGGGTCACCGACGATCGCTTCTTCATCTCGATCGAGGCCGACGATCCGCTCTTCGACCGCGCTGCCACCAGAGAGTTGTTGGAGTCGATCTCCGGACGGCCGGTCGAGGAAGTCCAGGACGTGCGATGAAGCTCCCACGCTGGCTGCTGTTCTCCGTCATCGTCACGGTGGTCCTGTCATGGGTGCCGCTGGCCCTGATCATGCGTGCCCGGGTCACCACCTCGACGGTCCCCAGGATCCACCCGATCTCGGACATGGACAACCAGCAGAAGTTCAAGGCTCAGCAGCGCAACTCGATCTTCGCCGATCGGCGGGCGATGCGGCCGCCGGTGGGCGGTACCGTGGCGCGCGGCAGCCTTGCCTTCGGCGAAACGGCGTCGACCGGCAGGATCGGCGACGACTGGATCGTGACCTCCCCGCTCGCAGTCAACACCGAGGTGCTGGCCCGCGGCCGGGAGCGGTACGAGATTTTCTGCTCGCCGTGCCACGGCCTTGCTGGCTTCGGAGACGGCATGGTCGCCAAGCGCGCGGACGAGCTCCAGGAGGGAACCTGGACGCCGCCGACCTCCTTCCACACCGATCTCATCCGCGAGCGGCCCGACGGCCACATCTACAACACCATCAGCAACGGCATCCGAAACATGCCGGCGTACGGCTCGCAGATCGAGATCAGCGACCGCTGGGCCATCGTCGCCTACGTCCGCGCGCTGCAGCGGAGCCAGAATGCGACCGTCGACGACGTGCCGTCCGATGTCCGGACGCAGCTGCGATAGCGAGGCACCCATGCACGACAAGATCCTCGACATCACCACCGAGAACCGGCGCCTCGACGGCGTTGCTCGGCCGGTCATGATCGTCTCCATCGTGATGGCCGTGGTCGGGCTCGGCGGCTCGCTGGTGCTCGCCGGCCAGGTCAACGGCGGCATGGACTACCTGCTCGAGACCTACCTCGTGAGCTACGCGCTGTTCCTCGCCATCACCCTCGGCGGCCTGTTCTTCGTGCTGCTCCAGCACTGCACGCGCGCCGGCTGGAGCGTGGTCGTGCGCCGGGTGGCGGAAGCGGTCGCGGGCAACGTCTGGCTGATGGCCGTTCTGGCGGTGCCGATCGTGATCGGGATGGAGCACCTCTACCACTGGACCGACACCGTCCACGCCCTCGAGGATCCGCTGCTCGCCGGCAAGCTCGGCTATCTCGAGACCGGCTTCTTCATCGTCCGCCTGGCCGTCTACTTTCTCATCTGGGGTGCGTTGGCGACCTTTCTCCACCGGACGTCGGTGGCGCAGGATCAGACCGGCGATCCCGCGCTCACCCTGCGCATGGAGCGAGTCAGCGCTCCGGGGATGGTGCTGTTCGCGTTGACCGTCAACTTCGCGGCATTCGATCTCCTGATGTCGCTCGATCCCCACTGGTTCTCGAGCATTTTCGGCGTCTACTACTTCGCGGTCTCGGTGGTCGCGTTCCTGGCGGTGATGCCGAAGATCCTCTACGGCCTGCAGCTCGGCAAGGTGCTGCCCAAGGCGGTGACCGTGGAGCACTATCACGACGTCGGCAAGCTGCTGTTCGCCTTCATCGTGTTTTGGGCCTACATCGCGTTCTCGCAGTACATGCTGATCTGGTACGCCAACCTGCCGGAGGAGACCGGTTGGTTCCTCAAGCGGCAGACCGGTGGCTGGGTGGTGGTCAGCCTGCTGCTGATCTTCGGACATTTCCTGATCCCGTTCCTGCTCCTGGTGTCCCGTGCCATCAAACGCCGGCCGGCTCTTCTGGCCGTCACCGGCGGCTACATGGTCGCCATGAGCTGGATCGACATCTACTGGCTCGTGATCCCGGAGTTCAGTCCGGGAGTGGCTCGTTTCGGGCTGCTCGATGTGCTCTGCCTGGTGGGTTTGAGCGGCTTCTACTCTGCGGGGGTGCTGTTTCGGCTGCAGCGCCACTCGGTGGTCGCCGAGAAAGACCCGCGCCTCGAGGAATCGTTGGCGTTCGAAAACGCATGACGGCGAGTTCTCAATGTTGAATTCTAGGTTCTCGATGTTGAGCGCAACGAGCCGGCTCGGTGCGGGTGGGTGGAAATCGAGGATTCAAGACTCGAAATCGAGAATTGGAGCGCTCGATGCGATATGACGATCCCAATGTCGCCAACTCCGCCATCGTCGGCATCATCTCGGCGATCCTCCTGTTCGTGGTCATCGTAGTTTTGCAGGCCTTCTTCTACGGCGCCGAGCAGCAGGAGCTGGAGCGCAAGGTCCTGACCCGGCCCTACGAGCCTCTCCGGCAGCTGGACGCGCAGCAGCTCGAGCAGCTCAACAGCTATGGCTGGGTGAGCGAGGCTGACGGCACGGTGCGCATCCCCATCGAGCGCGCGATGGAGCTGGTCGCCGATGAGGCAGGCGCGAACGACTGATTTCCCAGATTTTCGAGGCTCAATGCTCGATCATCCGAGACGCTCCGGGGCGGCAGGGGAGCACTGAACCTCGAGTTGGGGTTCCCGGAACCTCGCCCGCATATCTCACCAGCTTCCTGCTGCGGCCGCCGATGCACCGCACCCGGCGGTGCTTTCTCATCTCCGGGTGCTCGACGTACTGTCGAGTACGCCTGCGCGCCCGTCGAATCGAAAACCCAGAAGATATGCGGGCTAGCCATCGAGTCCCTCGCTGTACCAGATCGATATATTCCTTCCACGCCAATTTCCATAAGCTCGATGTCAAATCTGGCATTGGTCTTGCAGTGTTTTGCAGTGGACGAGTGTCCGAGCCGCCCGCCGGGCTGCCGAACGCCGTCGGCCGCGAGACGGAGGGACGTCATGGATCTGAGAGGGCGAACGCTGCCGGGCCGGGGAACGCCGGAAGGAGTGTGAGCGATGGCCCTGGTCGGTCGCCTCGAGAACCTCCGGCTGGCAGAGCTGCTGCAGCTGCTGTCGCTGTTCCGCAAGTCGGGGACGCTCACGCTCAGCCGTGGTGACACGACCGGAACCTTCCTTTTCAACCAGGGAAAGCTGTACCACGCCGCCAACGGATTCTCGGCTCCCTCCATCGGTGAGCTTCTCCTCGGCAACGAGATCATCTCGCGGGAGACGCTCGACGCGGCGCTGGCCACCCAGAGGCTGGCCCCGAAGCGAAAGAAGCTCGGCACCATCCTGGTCGAGATGGGCGCGGTCACCGACGACACCCTGCACCGTGTCCTGGGCTCCCAGCTGCGCCGGATTGCCGCCTACTTCATGGAGTGGGACGACGGCTTTTTCAGCTTCAAGTTCATCGAGCCCGGCGAGGAGATCGAGCATCCGGTCGATGACGAGGAGGCGAAGCTCAACGAGGTCATCAGTATCGATCCGTTCATCCTCGACCTGCTGTCGAAGGTGGATGCGGTGGGAGGGGCGGGCTCGGTTCGGCCGGCGCCTCGGTTGCCGTCGGAGCCGTTCGATGGGATCTCATCGTCCGAGGTCGAGGCCGAGCTCCTCGACTACATGATCGATCCCGAAGCGACCATCCATCAGACCCACCCCACGGACGAGGTCACGGAATGGCCGTCGGATCTCGCCGACCTGCGCACCCTGATGACCGAGATCCATCTGCGGCCTTTCGCCAGCTCGGGCGAGATCGCACTGCTGACCCTGCGATACGCGACCCAGGTCGTCAACCGGGGGGTGCTGTTCGGGGTTTCAGAGGACGCCATCACGGGCATCGGGCAGTTCGGAATCGGCCGCCGCGAAGACGACTCCCCGGACGTCACCAATCGCATCCGCCACATCCAGATCCCGGCGGCGGAGGCCTCGGTCTTCGCCGAGGTCATCAAGCGCAAGTCCTCCTATCACGGACGGCTGGAGCAGTGCCCCTGGAACAACTACCTGGTCGATCAAATCGGCGGCGTGGTGCCGCCCGAGGTGATCGTCACCCCGATCGTCGTCAACGGCCGCGTCGCCGTCATCTTCTACGGCGACAGCCTGCCGGGCGGCCATCCGATCACCACCACCCACGGACTCGAGCTGCTGATGATCGAGGCCGGGCTCGCGATCGAGAAGAACCTGCTGGCCGAGAAGCTGCGCAAGATCGAAGAGCGCCTGCGCAAAGGTGCCGACCGCTGAAGCCGGCCGACCCGGAGCTTTCTGTCTCGAAACGGGATGCCCGAAGCCGACCGAGACAGGTAAAGTGGTATGGGAGCTGGCATTCGATTTGCAACTTTCGGTATCGACCGGTCGCGCGACCGGGAGCCGCAAGCACCGTAGACATGCGGCGGATCTGTTGGAGGGCATCATGTGCGGCGCGACGTTCACACCACGAGGGTGTCGGCCCCGACCGTCGGCGGAGGCCTGAATGGCGCTGGTCGGCCGACTCGAGGACCTGCAGCTGACCGAGCTGTTCCACGTCCTGTCGCTGTTCAAGAAGTCGGGCAGGCTGACTCTCAGTCACGGTGATGAGAACGGCGTGTTCCTGTTCAACAAGGGCAAGATCTTCCACGCGTCGAACGGCAGCACCCGCCCTTTCCTGGGCGCCAGGCTGGTCGAGAGCGGTCTGATCACACAGGAGACCCTCGATCAGGCGCTGGC
Source organism: uncultured Thermoanaerobaculia bacterium (assembly GCA_964609835.1). Lineage (GTDB taxonomy): Bacteria > Acidobacteriota > Thermoanaerobaculia > Thermoanaerobaculales > Sulfomarinibacteraceae > Sulfomarinibacter. The sequence continues at coordinate 39,659 of CAZSTH010000016.1, read as the reverse complement.
GGTCCAGAAGCATGACACGGAATGGCGCAAGCTCGGCACGGTGCTGGTGGAGATGGGCGCGTTGACACGGGAAATGCTCGAGGGCGTGATCCGCCAGGAGCTGCAGGACATAACCGAGCACTTCCTGCACTGGGACTCCGGCTTCTTCGGCTTCAAGCCCGTGGCCCCGGAAGGCGAGGCCCCGTCAGCGGATGGCTCCGGGGACACTGATCTCGCGGATGGAATCGACACCGACCACTTCGTGCTCGAGATGCTGACCCGCGTGGATGAGGTCGGGGGGTCGGCGGCTGTCAGGCCCGTACCCCGATCGAGGGATCTCCGTGACGGTTCCTCCGGGAAGAAGTTTCGGGAGATGCTGGACTACATGGTTGATCCGGGCTCGGGCGTCTACAAGGTCGACCCGGCGGATGCCGTCACCCAGTGGCCGGACGATCTCGCCGAGCTGCGAACCCTGATGACCGAGATCCAGCTGCGCCCGGCGTCCTTCACGGGCGAGATCGCGCTGCTGATCCTTCGTTACGCGACCATGGTCGTCAACCGGGGCGCCCTCTTCGGAGTGTCGTCCGCGGGTGTCTCGGGGATCGGACAGTTCGGGATCGGCGGTGCCGGCGAAAGTGCCTCGATGGTCGACCGCCGGGTTCGCCAGATCGTGGTCCCGGCCCAGGAGCCGTCGCTGTTCTTCGAGGTCATCGAGCGGATGTCGACCTACCACGGCCCGCTCAAGCCGTGTCCGTGGAACAATTATCTGGTGGATCAGCTCGGTGGCGCAGTCCCGCCGGAGGTGGTCGCCATTCCGATCGTGGTCGAGGGGATGATCGCCGCGATCTTCTACGGCGACAATCTGCCCGGAGATCATCCCATCACGTCCATTCATGGTCTGGAGCTGCTGATGATCGAGTCGGGTCTGGCAATGGAGAAGAACCTGTTGCGCGACAGGCTGCGAAGCGTCGAGGACAAGCTGCGCGCGGTGGAAGGCAGGATCGGGGACGACGGGGGAGAGACGGAATGACCAAGTGGCGGGTCATGGCGGTTGACGACTCCGCCGCGATATTGACGATCATCGCGGCGTATCTGGAAGACTCGGAGTTCGAGGTCGTGGCTTCGGAGCGGGACGGGCGCGCCGCGGTCGAACGATTCGCCGAGATCAAGCCGGACATCGTGCTGTTGGATTTGATCATGCCGGGTCAGTCCGGCGTGGAGACGCTGTCCCGGATTCTCGCGATCGACCCTGACGCGTTCGTGGTCATCGTCTCCTCACTCGGCACCGAGGAGGCCGTGCACGAGTGCCTCACGACCGGGGCGCGCAGCTTCCTCCAGAAACCGTTCACGCGCGACGACTTCATCGAGTTCATGCGCGACCTGACGACCGCGGCATGAGGTAGGGACATGGGTGCAATGTTCTTCGGCCAGTACCTGCTCTCGAAGGGCGTCATCGACCGCGAGGCCCTGATCGATGCAATCGAGCGTCAGCGCAGGGCCAATGTGTCGCTGCCCGAGCTGGCGTTGCGCCACGGCGAGATCGACCGCTCTCAGGCTGAGACGATCCTGACGCGCTACCGCACCTCGGACGCGCGGCTCGAGGACCTGTGCCTCGAGTTCATCGATCAGGCGGCGCTCGACCGGCTGGTGAAGATCCAGCGCTCGGACTGGGTCCGCATCGGTTCGGCGCTGGTGGCCGGCGGCCACTTGACCCGCTGCGAGGTTGAGGCCCGCCTGGCCGAGTTCCAGGAGGTGCAGAAGCGGTCCGAGCAGCAGCTCGAGGCCGACTTCCAGGCCTGTCAGGATCCGGAGACCGTGCGCACCGTAGTGGAGCTGTCGGTGTTTCATCTCGGCCGTCTCACGAACCTCCCGATCAAGCTCGCGACGCTCTCGACGGACAACGGGAGCCTGCGCCGCGGCCATCGCAGGTACGGCCTCAAGCTGGTCGGTGACCGCGAGCTGCACATCGCCCTCGATCTCCCATCGGAGGTGGCCGCGCTGGTCGCGCGAGGCCTGGTCGGATTGCCGCTCGAGCGCGACAGCGAGGCCGCCATCGATGCGGTTTGCGAGTGCGTCAACATCATCGGCGGCAACGCCTGCACGAGGCTCGAGGCGACCGGCTGCTCGCTGCGACCGGAGCCGCCGTTTTCGACTGATCGTGACGACCCTGCACGAGGCCGCGCGGCGGCGGTGTGCGCCCACGTCCTCGCGGGCGAGCAGGGTTTGGACGTGCAGGTGTTTCTGTGGTGATCGGACAGGGGTCTCGCCGCGGGACCGGCTGCCGCCGGATTCCGGAGAAGCCCTGATGGGCCGGGACCTCGTCTACGTGGCGCATCCCGAGCCCGAGGTGGCCGCGACCCTGTGTGGGGGGCTGCGGGCCGCCAACTACAACGTGGTTCAGATGTCGTCTGCGGACGAGGCCCAGAGAATCATCAGCAACCAGCAGTTCGTGATCCCGGATGCGATCCTGACGCCGCTCGGAGACCTCCAGAGCGGCGATTCCATCCTCGTCACGCTCTACCAGTCGAACCCGCTGATGGAACAGATCCCGCTCGTCGTGGTCGCGAAGAAGGAGGGCGACGAGCGGCGTCAGGCCCTGCGGATGGGGCTGCTGAGCGTGGTGCTGCCTCCCTACGACGGCGAGGAGGTCGCACTCACCACCAAGCTCGCGATCGAGAAGCACCGGTCGGACCAGCTCCTCTTCGGTTCGCTGTCCCAACTTTCGGTCCCCGACCTTCTGCAGATCGCGGAAGCAGGGCGGCGCTCGGGTACGGTCGCGTTCCAGCACAATGGCGGCAAGGGCACCGTGTGGCTGCGCGACGGCTTCGTCATCGACGCCGAGATCGAGGGCGAGTGCCGCGGGGAGGAGGCGGTCTACACAATCGCTGTCTGGACCAACGGCACCTTCGAGGCGAACTTCGCCGGCGTCGACATCGACGAGAAGTTCCGCATCCCGCCATCCACGCTCCTGCTGGAGGCGATGCGACGCTATGACGAGGAGAGCGCTTCGACGATGCCGATCCCGGCCCTGCCCATCGTCGATGCCGAGGTTCTCGACCTGACCCAGGTGTTGCTGAACGTCGTCACGGGGTATGCACTCAACCATCTCAGCCCGTCACTCCTCAGCCGGCGCGTCGACGATCTGCGGGAGCAGATGCAGGCAGAGAACCCCGTCCTCGGGTGCTACACGGTGCGCGAGGACGGCACTGTCACAGTCGACGGCGAGGCGGCCGCCGAGCATGAGGAGGCCGAGATCGCCACCGCGGTCGGCGCCTTCGCTGGCAGAGTCTTCGAGCGGCTCGATGTCGCCCTGGCTTGGAGGTTCACGCCGCAGCGGCTGATCCGCCTGCTGGCGCCGTGGCGCGAGCGGCTCGCCGAACATGGTTTCCTCGAGCCGCTCGGCATCGAGCAGGGAGAGGGTGAGCAGGAGGAGGACGTCCACGAGGCTGCCGGCATCGCCGGTCGGCCGGTCCCGGTGGGCAGCCTGGTGCTCGACAGCAGTGGCGCCGTGGAGGCTTTCTCCGCCTACGGTCCGCGCATCGGCCGGGTAGATCCGAAGGTGGTCATGGGGCGGCCGCTCGCCGAGATCCTGCCCGAGGAGCTCGCGTCGCTGGCGGACGGCCTGATGCAGGATGTGGCCCGCGAGGGTGGCGAGGGCGCGGCGGTCGGTCGGAGCGTCATCTGGGTCGGTCATCTCGAGCACCTGGTGCGCGTGGCGGTCCTGCGGCCTGTCTCCGGCCGTGGTTTCATCGTCGTCATCAACCGTCTGCGGGATCAACGCCGTTCGCTGTCGCCGGAGATCGTCCGTGATCCGCTGACCGGCTCGCTGCGCGATGGCCGAGCCGACCGGCTGCTGGTCGCCAACGAGGACTTCCTGCACGCCTTCGAGGACCTGTTCTCGAGGAGCTTGCGCCACCGACACCACGAGCTGCTGCAGAGGTTCGGAAAGAAGTGGGGCCTGCGGCACGTGATGCGCCTCGAGCACATGGTGCAGCGGGATTTCAAGGTGACCCTGCGCGAGATGGAATCGCAGATGGCCCTCGAGCTGCTGTCCTCGTCGGTGGGCGTGTTCGGGCTGGGCAGCTTCGAGGCCGACCTCGGCCACCGGGACAGCGGGCTGATCGTGATCCGCCACCAGTCGAGCCCGTTCCCCGGCAACTTCGCAGCGACCGCCGGCGGCGCGTGCTCGATCCTCTCGGGGTTCCACGCAGCCACCCTGTCCTATCTCGCGGGCCGCCACCTGGCGGCGCGCGAGGTGCGCTGCGGCCGGGAGCCCGGTGACCCGTGCCTGTTCGTGGTCGCGACCGAGGAGCGTCTGACCAAGCTCCTGATCGCGATTCCGGGTTCGGAGGACCACCGGCTGCTGCAGGCGATTCTCGCAGGCGACGAAGGAGAAAGCTCATGAGCGAGCCCAAACGCAGTTCGACCCTCGCGGCGATTCTCGACTCGACGCCGTGGGACTACACGCCGGGCAGGGATGGACGTCTGCTGTTGGCGCCGCTCGAGCGACTCTTCGCGAGCGTGTCGTGGGAGTTCAAGCCCCAGCACATCGGCATCACGCCGGGCCGGCGTCGACCCAAGGCGGACCGGTCCGACGATCGCGGCTTCGATCCGCGAATCGAGGCGGCGATCACCGAGCGCCGCGGCGACCGCTCAGAGTGACGGCCAAGGTTTCTCCGTCGACCTCGAATCGGGCCTCGGCGAGGATTTTCGTCGACTGACACGGCAGCGCGTTCGACTGCGGCAGGTGCACGCGGTTCGATCCGGGCAGCATCGATTTGAGGTTGCCGGCTGTCATGTGTGCGAGTTCCCCGAGGGTGTCGTGGACCTGGTCCGGCCCGATCTCGACGTGGCCCCCGCCGAAGGCTACCGCTGCGGCCCGCCTCCCCAGTGCATCGGAACAGCTTTGCACGAGCTCGCCGTCGAAATCGCCGACGATCTCCACTCGCACCGTCAGCCGTCGAGGGCCGACGGCTGACCCGGGTTCGCCGGCAGCGGGCCCGCCGAGTTCGATCCCGAGCTGTGTCGACCAGACCGTGAACACGATCCGCCGCAGCTCGCTGGACGAGACGCTCACCGGCCCCCTCCGCGCGCCGGGTCGGCGACCTGGTAGAACACCGCTCGGCCGACGCGAATGCGGGTGAAGAGCTGGTCGAGGTTGAGGGTGGTCTCGGCAGCTCCCAGGACCAGGTACCCGCCCGGCTTGAGGATCTTGCGCACCTTGCGCAGCACCCGTCGCCTCGAATCGATGTCGAAGTAGATCAGCACGTTGCGCATCAGGAGCAGGTCCACGGGTGCGACGATTTTCCAGTCGTCCTCGAGGTGCTGGCGGTAGAAGCGGAACATCTCGCGGATGTCGCGGCGCAGCCGCCAGCCATCCCCTTCTTGACCGAAGAAGCGAACCAGATACGGCGCGGGCAGGCCGCGGTTGACCTCGAGCTGGGTGTAGCGGCCCTCGCGGGCGCGTTCGATCATGCGGCGCGAGATGTCCGAGGCGACGAGCTGCAGGCTCCAGCCGTCGAGAGAGGCGAATCGGTCGCGCAGAATCATGGCGATGCTGTGCGGCTCCTGCCCGCTCGAACAGGCTGCGGACCAGATGCTGAGCATCCGCGTCGAGTTGCGGTTCCTCTCCACCAACTCAGGGAGGACGACGTCGCGCAGGGCGGTGAAGGGGTGGATGTCGCGGAAGAACGAGGTCTCGGTGGTCGCGATGGCCTCCACCGCGAGCTCGTGGAGCTCTCCGTGACCGCTTGCCCGGAGGTGGGAGACCAGCGCGCCGATCGAAGCGAAGCCGTGCTCGCGCGCCAGCGGCGCGAGGCGTGAGGTCACCAGGTACTTCTTGCTGCCGTCGAGAGCGATCGACGTCTCGCGGTGAACCAGTGACCGGATCCAGTCGAAGTCGAGAGAGCTCAGGCTCGGATTGGGATCGGCATGGTGGGTCATGGCCCTGCCCGCCGCGTTCCGATCCGGCGTGCGATCTCGGTGCCGATCTCGGACACCGGCAACACGGCGTCGGCGAGGCCTGCCATCGCCACCTGGCCCGGCATCCCCCACACCACGCTGCTCTCCTTGTCCTGGGCGATGATCTGCCCGCCGGTTGTACGGATCTTGCGGCAGCCTTCGAGACCGTCCTGGCCCATCCCGGTGAGCACCGCCGCGAGAAGGGCCGATCCCCAGCACGCGGCCGCGGTCTCGAAGAGGCGGTCCGCCGCCGGTCGGCATGAGTTGACCATCGGGCCGTCGCTGGTCGCGAGCTCGATGCCGCGAGCGGTGGGGCGGGTTTCCAGGTGCCGGTTGCCGGGCGCGATCCAGACCTCGCCGGGTCGCGCGACGGTGTGCTCGACGGCCTCCCGCACCGGCAGGCGGCACGAGGCGTCGAGGCGCCTGGCGAGGAAGGCGGTGAAGTTCTCCGGAAGGTGCTGGACGATCAGGACCGGAGCCGCGAAATCGGCGGGCAGGCGGCCGAGAATCGTCGCGAGTGCGTTCGGGCCACCGGTGGAGGATCCGATGACGACCGCCTCCAGAGGTCGGGACGGGGCCGCCCGCCGCACGGCCGCCGGCGGCCTCGCGCCGACCGTGCGCGCAGTCTGGCCGCGCGGGGCCGAACCGAGAGCGCGGACCTTCGGAACGAGCTGCTCGCGCAGGTACGAGGTGGCGTCGTCGCGCGAGGCCTGTCCGCTCGCCTTGGTGACGTAGTCGGAGGCCCCGAGAAACAGCGCCTCGACGGTCACCGCGGCGCCGCGCTGGGTGTGGTTGGACACCATGATCACCCGCACGTCGGGGTGCTCGGCGCGGATCCGCTGCAGCGTCTGCATGCCGTCGAGCTGGGGCATGTCGATGTCGAGAGTGACCACGTCAGGCCGTAGCTGCCGGATCTTGCGCAGTGCCAGGTGTCCGTCGGGCGCGGTGCCGACCACCTCGAGGTCGCGCTCAGAGTCGAGGATCTCCGAGATCACCCTGCGCGCCACCACCGCATCGTCGACGACGAGTATCTTGATCGCCATCGGTGGTTAGTCCGTGATGCCGAGGAGCGCCAGCTTCTCGCGCAGCATCTCCTTGTCGAACGGTTTCATGATGTACTCGTCGGCGCCCGCCTCGAGGGCCTTGCGGACCCGGTGGAGCTCGGTTTCCGTGGTCACCATCATCAACCGGATCTCCGAGTGCTGCGGATCGGATCGAATCGCGCGGACCAGATCGAGCCCGCTCATGCCCGGCAGGTTCCAGTCCACCAGCGCCAGGCCGAAACCGTGATCGTCGCGGAGCAGGGAGGCCGCATGCTCCGCGTCCTCCACCGCTTCGACCTCGAACTGCAAATCGGCCAGGATGGCGCTCAGGATCGATCGCATCGCGCGCGAGTCGTCGATGACCAGGACGCGCATCAGCCGGTCCTCCCCGGCGGTTTGGCGGCGATCACGACTCGACCTCCCGCGCCGCGACGGGCTCGAGATTGAAGGCGCGTTCGACATCCAGCACCAGAAGCAGACGGTCGTCGAGCTTGTAGGCGCCGCGAACGAGCCTCCGGAGCTCGCCGGTGAGGGTGTCGGGCGGCTGCTCGAAGGACCCCGTATCGGCCTCGACAACGTCGCCGGCGCGGTCGACGATCAGCCCCAGAAGCTCGTCGTCCATGTCGAGCACGATGGCGGTCGGCGGCCCGGCCGCGCCGCTGTCCTCGAGACCGAATCGGGTCCGCAGATCCACGGCGGTCACGATCTGGCCGCGGAGGTTGATGAGGCCGCGGACCACTGTGGAAGCGGCCGGCACCGCCGTCACCGGGCAGTCCCGCAACACCTCCTGGACCCGCAGTACCTCGAGCCCGAGGAAGAGATCGCCGATGTAGAAAGAGCAGAACTGCGGCGACATCCTCACCCCCCCTCGTCCTGGTGCCGGAAGAACTCGGGATCGACGATCCGGACCACCGCCTCGAGGTCGAGGACCTCGGTCACGCGGCCATCGACGACGGTGCACGCGGCGACCCCTTCGCGACTCGCGGGACGCCGCGCCTTCGCGCTTTCTTCGACGATGTCGGCGATCTGGTGGACCACCAGACCGAGCAGGCGGCCTCTGGCGGTGCAGACCACCACCGGAATCGCACCGTCGCGCCGGCCGGGCCGCGGGTTGCGCGGCTCCGAGCGCCGTTCGGGAAGCGCAGAACCGACGTCGAAGAGCGGCAGGATTTCGCCACCGTACTGGACGACCCTGCGTCCGCCAACCAGCTCGATGTCTCCGGCGGCGAAGTGCTCGAGCCGGCTGACGGTGTCGAAGTCCACCGCCATCCGCTCGTCGTCGGGGCCGCGGAGGCACAGCAGGCGTGACGCGCTGATCCGCTCCTGGACGGCCGAGCTCACCTCGGCGGAGATCGTGCGGGCGCGGTTCTCGGACACCACCCCCGCCGCGAGTCCGAGCCTGAAGATGTCGAGGATGAGCGCGATCTGTCCGTTGCCGAGGATCGTCGCCCCTGCGTAGGGAAGGCCGGACAACAGCCTCCCCAGAGGTTTGACGACGATCTCCTGCGAGTCCTCGATGCTGTCGACCACGAGGCCGAACTGGCGGTCGTCGCCCTGCAGGACGACCACTGTGGCGTCCGATCCGCGCTGCCAGTCGCCGGCGAGACCGAGCTCCCGATTGAGGAACACGAGCGGCAGCAGGCGGCCCCGGAGGCGGCACACCGGGACCCCGCTGAGGTCTTCGATGCCGAGATCCGTGCCGCCGCCTTCCAGTCGCACCAGCTCGACGACGCTCGCTTGCGGTACGGCGATACGGTGCTCGCCGGCGCTGACCAGCAGCACCGAAACGATGGCGAGGGTCAGCGGGATCTTGACCCTGAAGGTGGTTGATTCGCCGGGCTCGCTCTGCAGCTCGATCGAGCCGCCGATGCTCTCAACGTTGGCGCGGACGACGTCGAGGCCGACGCCGCGTCCGGAGACGTTGGTGACCTCGTGGGCGGTGGAGAAACCGGGTTGGAAGATGAAGCCCTCGATCTCTTTGAATCCGATCTCCGCTGCCTCGGCCTCCGACAGCAGGCCCGCCTTCACCGCGCGCGCGCAGATCCGCTCGTGGTCGAGCCCCCTGCCGTCATCGCGGACCTCGATGACGACGCTGTCGCCCTCGTGCTGCGCCCGCAGCCTGAGGGTGCCGGCGGCGGGCTTGCCGCGGGTCTTGCGAACGGCGGGATCTTCGATTCCGTGGTCGACGGCGTTACGCACGAGGTGCAACAGCGACCCCTTGATGGCCTCGATCACCGATTTGTCGAGATCCGTGTCCTCGCCCTCCATGACCAACTCGACCTGCTTGCCGGAGGCGACTGCGAGGTCGCGGACGACGCGCGGCAGCTTCTGCCAGATCGAGCTGACCGGCTGCATGCGCGTGCGCATCACCGCCTCCTGGAGCTCACTCGTGACACCGTCCAGGCGCTGGGCCGAGCCCAGGAGGCGGGCATCGCTGCTGCCGGAGAGGTCCTGGACCAGCTGGTTGCGGGCGAGAACGAGCTCGCCCACCAGATTCATGAGGTCGTCGAGGACGCGGACGTCGATCCGGATGTTGCTCTCGGCGGCCGTCGGCGTCGACGCCAGGATGATCGACTCGTCTTCGGCGTCGGCCCGTTCCGGCACCGGTGCCGTGGCCGCTCGAGTATCGTCGGGGGTCTGGTCAGCTCCCGTCTCTTCGGTCTTTGGTGCGCGAGCCGCGCGGCCCTTCTTCGGGGCCCTCCCGGCGCCGCCCGCGGGCTCTTTTTTTGCGCTCTTCTCCGGCTTCGGTCCGGGGACCCCCTCGGTCCCGCCGCTGGGAGCCTCCCGGTCGTGGGCTGCGAGACGCTCGATCAGCTCGCTGTAGGCCTCGTCGCCCTCGGTGCCTGCGCGGTCGATGTTGGCGAGGATCGCGCGCACGGCGTCGATCATGGCCAGCAGGTCGGAGGTGATCTCGGGGGTCAGCTCGAGCGTGCCGTCGCGGAGGCGGGCGAGCACCGACTCCCCGACATGGGCCACCGACTCGAGGTTGCCGAAGGCCAGGAAGCCGCAGGTGCCCTTGATGGTGTGGATGGTGCGGAAGATACGGGCGAAGATCTCGCGGTCAGAAGGGTCTTTTTCGAGGGCGACGAGATCCTGGTCGAGCTGGTCGAGGTTCTCGGTGCTCTCGGCCAGAAACTCGGCAATGATGGCATCCATCCCGCCCATGTGATGACTCTCCGTTCGTCGCCCGCCCCTCACTCCAGAATACCCCATGTTGCGATGTCGGCTCCCGGAGGGCACCGCTTTCGTGTTGCGACAACGGGGGCATCTGATTCTGTGGGGTACACTTGAAGAGCGACCTCGATGAGACGGGGCGGCTCCGGATCGACCAGCATCTGATTTCGAGGGAAGGGCCATGGCGAGATTCACACTGGGCAGCATGAGCATCCACCAGAAGTTCTGGGTCTTCGGCGGCAGTGCGATCACCCTCGCGCTCGTGATCCTCGGAGCCATCGCCGCGGTGCGCGATGCGGCCGGCACCAGGGAGGCGACCTTCGCCGAGGTCGAACGGGTACAGGAGATCAGGGCGAGGGAGATCGAGGGCTTCTTTGCCGAGCGGGCCCGGATGGTCGAAACCCTGGTCCTGAGCCCGGTCATCAAAGATTTTTTCGTCCGCTATGACACCTACCGCGCGCCGGTGCTGCGCGACCGCGACTTCAATCGACTGATCGACTACTTCGATGCACTGGCCGCCGCCGACGAGTCCGTCAAGGCGGTCTTCTTCGCCGACGCCGACTCGCAGGACTACTTCACCAACCGGGTGCCCGAGATCCCCGACGGGCGCGTCGAGGAGGAGGGCTACAGGGTGACGGCGCGGTCATGGTGGCGCGAGGCGGTCGCCGAGGACCGCATCTACCTGGCCTCGCCGACCATCGACCTGGTCACCGGCGAGGTGGCGGTGGTCATCCAGACGACGGCGGACGCGCCCGACGGATCGCTGCTGGGCGTGGCCGGTGTGGACGTGCTCTTGAGCACGGTCGGAGACCTGGTGCGGACCGTCCGCTATCAGGGCCGGGGCTCGGCGTTCCTGGCCGACCGGGAGGGCGAGATCATCTATTTCACCGGGGCCGACCTCGAGGTCGAGACCAGCATCGACGAGCTCGACCGGCTGCTCGAGGACAGCAGCGGTTTCGCCGAGCTCGGCGAGCGCATCCGATCAGGCGGCCGCAGCCGCGGCGAGGTGGTGCTGGACGGCGAGCGTCGCTTCGTCGTGATGACGCCGGTGACCGCGGAATCGCCGCACATCGATTGGACGCTGGGGGTGCTGCTGCCGACCGATGCGGTGGCAGGTCCGATTCGGGCGGGTGTCCTGCGGACGGCCCTGGCCGTGATTCTCACCCTGCTGGTGATCGCGGCGCTGGCGGCGATCGTGACCCGGTGGATCTGGATCGTCCCGGTACGCAAGCTGCTCGACAGATTCGGCGCCATCACCGGCGGCACGGCGGACCTCACCCGGCGGGTGGAGGTGACCTCCAACGACGAGATCGGACAGCTCGGCGAGTGCTTCAACGCGTTTGTCGAGGGCATCCAGCGGGATGTCCGCATGATCGGTGAGCAGGCGGCGACGCTGCGCACCTCTTCGGCCGACATGCGCAACCTGTCGCAGCAGATCGCGAGTGCCAACGAGGAGACATCGACCCAGGCCAGCATGGTGTCGGCGGCGGCCGAGCAGGTGAGCGCCAACGTCCAGTCGGTGGCGACGGCCACCGAGGAGCTCAACGCGAACACCCGGGAAATCGCCGCCAACGCCTCCGAAGCGGCGCAGGTCGCGACCCGCGCGGTGGACATCGCGTCCCAGACCCAGCACACCTTCGACCAGCTCGACGAGAGCGGCACGACCATCGGCAACGTGGTCAAGGTCATCTACGCGATTGCCGAGCAGACCAACCTCCTCGCGCTCAACGCCACCATCGAGGCGGCCCGCGCCGGCGAGGCCGGCAAGGGCTTCGCGGTGGTGGCCGACGAGGTCAAGAAGCTCGCAAACCAGACGGCGCAGGCGACCGAGGAGATCAGCACAACCGCCGAGGTGATCAGCAGCCAGACCCGGCAGGCCGGCGAGGCGATCGCGGAGATCTCGGAGATCATCCGCAGCATCCACGACATCCAGACCACGATCGCCAGCGGGGTCGAGGAACAGACGGCGACCACCGCGGAGATCGCGCACAGCGTGACCGAAGCGGCCACCGGCTCCGGCGAGATCGCGGAGCGGATCGCCGGTATCGCGGCAGCCGTTCAACAGACCGCCATCGCCTCCACCTCGTCGCACGAGGGTGCCGACGCGCTGGCGGCCCTCGCCGACGAGCTCAAGCTGATCGTCGAGCGTTTCAAATACTGAGGTTGGGTCGATTTCGGATTGCGAAGTTCGAAATCGTGTCGAGCTTACTCGTGGCGCAACGCCTCGATGGGGTCGAGCGCGGACGCCTTGGCGGCGGGGTAGGTCCCGAAGAAGATCCCGACCAGCGCCGCGAAGCCGAAGCCGAGCGCCACCGCCCACAGCGGTACGTGGGCCGGCGGGAAGCCGGGGATCGCCTTGGCGCCGACGATGCCCAGGCCCCAGCCCAGCAGCACGCCGATCAGGCCGCCCACCAGCGAGATCGTGACCGCCTCGATGAGGAACTGTATCAGGATGTCGGACTTGCGGGCCCCGACGGCCTTGCGGACCCCTATCTCACGCGTTCGCTCCGTGACCGACACCAGCATGATGTTCATGATGCCGATGCCGCCCACCAGCAGGGCGATGCTGACCACGCCGCCGACCACGCTCGTCAGGGTGCCGAGGATCGATCCCGTGGTCTCCAGGATCTCCTCCTGCAGCACGACCCGGAAGTCGTTGCGCTTGCCCTCGGGGATGCCGTGCCTCGTGCGCAGGATCTCCGTGATCTGGTCCTTGGCCAGCTCCACCCTGTCGGCGCTGACCGCCTGGAAGTCGAGAATCAGCCGCTTGAAGCTGTCGACTCCGTAGAGGTCGCGGGCGGTCGTGATCGGGATCAGGATGATGTCGTCCCGGCTCTGGCCGAAGATCTCGCCCATCTCCTCCATGATGCCGACCACGGTGAAGCTGGCGCGGCCGACGACCAGCTCGCGGCCCAGCGGCTCGCCGCCCAGCTCGAGCTCCTCGACGATGTCGCGGCCGATGATGCAGACCCGGGTGCGACGATCGAGGTCGAGCGGCGAGAAGAACCGGCCCCGCTCGACCCAGTGGTTGTTGACCTCCTGGTGGAACGAGCCGACCCCGAGCAACGTCGTCGAGTGGCGGCGGTCGCGGAACTGCGCCCGCTCACCACGGAAGAAGAGCGGGTTGAAGTACTGGACCGCGGAGGCCGACTCCAGGACCGCCAGACCGTCTTCGTAGGTGAGAGTGATCTCGCGTCCGGCGAGGTCGGGGTCGTTGGGGTCCTCCCGCCATTGGACGCGGATGTAGCTCGCCCCGACGCCCTCCAGCTGGGTCGAGATGACGTAGTCGAGCCCCTGCACGATGGAGACCACGGCGATCACAGCGCCGACGCCGATGATGATGCCGAGCATGGTCAGCAGCGACCGCAGCTTGTTGGCGCGGATCGCCTGCAGCGCGATCAGGAGGTTGTCCCAGATCATGGCTGCAGCTCCGGCGCTGCGATCGCCTCGTCGGCGAGAACGCGGCCGTCGAGCATTCGTACCACGCGTCGGGCGTGGGCGGCGATGTCCTCCTCGTGGGTCACGACCACCAAGGTGTTGCCGGCCGCGTTGAGGGCGTCGAAGAGCTCCATGATCTCCTGCGAGGTCCTGGAGTCGAGGTTGCCCGTGGGCTCGTCGGCGAGCAGGATTGACGGTTGGTTGACGAGCGCGCGGGCGACCGCCACCCGCTGCCGCTGCCCACCGGAGAGCTCGTTGGGCTGGTGCTTGATGCGGTCGCTGAGCCCGACCTTCTCGAGCGCTTCGCGGGCGCGCTCGCGGCGCGCCCGCGCGGACATCCGGGCGTAGATCAGCGGCAGCTCGACGTTGGCAAGGGCCGACGCCCGCGCGAGAAGGTTGAAGGTCTGGAACACGAAACCGATCTCGCGGTTGCGGATCACCGCGAGCGCCGCGTCGTCGAGGTCGGACACCCGCTGGCCGTTGAGGACGTAGTCGCCCGAGGTCGGCGTGTCGAGGCAGCCGATCAGGTTCATGATCGTCGACTTGCCGGAGCCCGACGGCCCCATGATCGCCACGTACTCGCCCGCCTCCACCTCGAGGTCGACGCCGTCGAGCGCCCGCACCTCGACCTCGCCCATGCTGTAGATCTTACGCAGCTGTCGGATCGAGATCAGCATCAGTCGGTGTCTTCCTCGTCGTCGGTTTCACTGTCGTCGGAATCCGTGCCACCGTCATCTTCCTTGACGGCGACGCGGTCGCCGGCGTGCAGGTTCTTGAGGGTGCGGTAGGGGCCGATGATGACTTCGTCGCCCGCGGCCACACCTTCCGTGATCTCGACCGAGAGCTCGTCCGAGATCCCGGTTGCCACCCGCCGCGCTTCCGCCTCGCCCTCCTCGTCGATCAGGTACACGACGTCGACTTCGTCGAGCCCCTTGGCCCCGCTGCCCTTGACCTCCTCACCGTCGTCGTCGAAGCGCCGCTTGACGACCGCCTGGATCGGCACCGTCAGCGCGTCCTCGCGGGTCGCGGTCAGGATGTCGACCTTGGCGGTCATGGCCGGCCGCAGCCGCGGATCGGGATTCTCGATCTCCACCTTGACTGCAAATTCGATGGTGCCGAGGGCGGGGTCCTGGCGGCCGGAGGTGGCGATCTCGGCCACGAGGCCCTTCTGCGGCTCGTCGCCGAGGGCGTCGACAGTGATCTCGGCCTCCTGGCCGAGCTCGACGTCGACCACGTCGACCTCGTTGACCTCGACCTCGGCCAGCAGCACCGACATGTCGGCCACCGTCAGGATGACCGACCCCGGCAGGTTGGTGCTGCCCGGCACCACGGTCTCGCCCTGCTCGGCGTTGAGCTGGATGACGGTGCCGTCCATCGGCGAGCGGATGGTGGTCCGCGCGAGGTCGTCCTCGGCCCGCTGCAGGGCCGAGCGGAACTGCTCCACGCTGTGCCGCGCCGCCTCGAGCTCGACCGTGATCGTGTCGACCGCGAGCTCGGCGGCGTCGAGGGCCTCCTGGCTGACCAGACCGTCGGCGATCAGCTCGCGGGCCCGCCGCAGGTTGCGCTCCGCGTCCTTGAGCTGCACCTCCTGGCGCCGCACCGACACCTCGGCCTGGCGGAGGGCCGCCCGCGCCTGGTTGCGGGCCGACTCGTAGAGGTCGCGCTCGATCTCGAGCAGCAGCTGTCCGGCTTTGACGCGCTGCCCCTCGACCACCGGCAGCGAGATGATCTCGCCGACCACCTTGGCGGAGATCTCCACCTTCTTCTCGGGGGTGATCTCGCCCGTGGCCTTGACCCGTGACGAGATGGTGCGCAGCTCGGCGGCCTGGACCTCGACCTCGTCGCCGCGCGGGTCGGCGTCGCGCAGGCTGGCCCACACGACCAGGGCGAGAGCGACGACCACTCCGGCGATGATCAGTAGCTTTTTCATGCTCACCTTCTCTCCGAGCGGGCCGCGGTCCACTCCGCCGCCGCGGCGCGGCCGCCCGGGTGGGTCCTCGATCTTCTTCCGTTACGACGTAAGGGCCGCGAACGCCCCCTTGGCAGCCAGGTACAGCGCCCACGGCACGAGGGCCGCGACCGCTGCCTTGCCTCGCGAGATCCTTCCGACGATCTGGAAGCCGATCACCAGCAGCACCACTGACCAGATGTTGAAGACGCTGATCGAGCCGGCGATCGCCATCACGCCGGCCGAAGTGTCCGGCGGCAGGAAGGCCCCGAGGTTGGCTTTGACCACATTCAGGATCTCGCTCTGCGGGATCTGGCCGACGCGTTGGATCAGCACCGCCATCAGCACCGACTGCACCACGCTCGCCGGCCAGTAGGCGTGCAGAACGGTGGAGATCGTGTGCAGGTAGTCGGTCTCCGAGCCGGTGATCTTGAGCATCACGAAGAAGACCGCCGCCATGATCGCCCACGCGATGGGCCCGATCACGATCGTGAACAGCGGCGCCAGCCGGCCGATCCTCTCGGCCTGGCCGACCATGTTCTCGATCTGTGCCTCGCTGAGGCCGTCGGCGCGGTCGCCCAGGCTGTCCAGCAGGGTGGCTTCGGTGTCCACGTGCGGGACCGCGATCAGCTGGACCGCCACACCGAGGGCCACGAACAGGATCAGGATCAGCACCCAGGTCGGTTTGATGCCGATGTCCGCGAAGACCTCGCCGGGCGACGTGAAGACCATCCACAGCCGCTGCAGCGCGCTGTATCTGGCCGATGGTGTGGGTGTGGGCGGTTCGGTAAGCTCGGGCTCGTAGGCGGGACGCTCCGCGCTTTCATCCATGTCAAACCCCCTCCTGGTGTTCGTGCGATGTACGCGTGCTCCGCGGAGTATATTCCGCGCACCCTCGTATTACGAGAGATTTTTCGATTGGGTTATGCGTTCGTCGGCGCCAGGCTGCTGGTCGTAGGCTATAGGCTATGAGCTACCGCCTATAGCCTACCGCCCAACGCCTGCGCGTTGCCCCGCCCCTCGGCCGGATCTTTGCTACCCTGCGTGCCGATGCGAAGGGGAGGGACACCGGCCGCGCCGGTTGCGGCGCGCCTGCTCGCGACGGCTGCCGTCTGGTTTGCAGTCGCGCCCGGCGCTGCCTCCGGCGAGGAGTCGATCGAGGCGCTCGTGACCCGGGTCGGGCGCGCCCGCTGGACCTCGGGCAACACGGTGGAGCTCCTGGCCGACCCCCGTACGGCGTGGACGGCGCGCCTCGAGTTGGTCAGCGCCGCACGGCACCATCTCCTCATCAGCCTGTTCTTGTGGCACAACGACACCTACGGCAGGGCCTTTCGGGAGGCCCTTCGCGAGGCGACGGAGCGGCGTCGGGACGAGGGCGGTGACGTCACCGTCCGGGTGCTGGCCGACGCCTCGTCGCTCGGGCTCCTCGACCGCGCCTTCGTCGAGCTCGAAAAGCACGGTGCCAAGGTGCGAGGCTTCAATCGGTCATCGTGGGGTCTGACGCCGCTGTATCTCCTCCGCATGCACGACAAGCTGGTGGTCAGCGATGGGCGGGAGGCCATCGTCGGCGGTCGCAACGTCTCCGACCTCTACTTCGATCCGTCGGCCTGGTGGTTCGACCTCGGGGTGCGGACCAGCGGCCCGGTGGTCGCGGATCTGCAGATGAACTTCCTCAAATCGTGGGAGCTCACCCGGTTCAATCGCAGCGTTCGCCGCTACCTCCTGCCGCAGGAGATGCTGACCGACGAGCTGCGCCATTTCTGGGAAAGCGGCCGTTTTCAGAACGGCAACAGCCCGCTCGAGAAGTACATGACGCCGGAGTTCTTTCCGAATCTCGGCGCCGCCGAGGGCGCGGTGCGGGTGGCGGTCCTGTACGACAATCCGCTGTTGCGACAGCGTGCGGCCACCGTCGACCTGGCCACGGCGCTGGCCCGACGGGCCGCGCACTCGATCGACCTCATGACGCCGTTTCCGAACTTCCCGCCGGAGCTGACCGACGCGTTGGCGGGCGCCGCTGCGCGAGGTGTGGGGGTCCGGCTGATCGTCAATTCCCGCGAGGCCGCGATCCGCAACGGACCGTTCCTGCTGGCGGGCTATCCGACGCTGATCCGCTTGATCGAGGCGGGCGTCGAGGTGTGGGGGTGGACGGCCAACCGGGAGGTGGCGGCAGAGATCGCGGCCGCCGGCTGCGAGCTCGACGTCGCACCCCCGATCGCGCTGCACGGCAAGATGATCCGAGTGGACGACGAGCTCTCCATCGTGACCTCGTCCAACTTCAACATTCGTTCGACCTTCTACAACACCGAGGCCGGCGTCGTCGTGCTCGATCGCGTTCTCAACCGCCGGCTTCGGCAGCTCGTCGACGGCTTCACCGCCAACGACGCCCGGCGGCTGCTCGAATGCCGCGATCCGTCAGTCGAGGTCGTGCGACCGCCGCTGATGCGCCGGCTGACCCGCGGCGACGTTCCCGAAATGCGGGCCGAGCTCGACGGCAGACAGGGTTTTCTCGATGCGTGGGGAGTCGCCTGGTGACGGCGAGGTGGCGGACGCTGTTCCTGGCCGCGCTTGCCGGCCTGGTCCCGGCGATGTCCGAGTCGGGTGACACCATCGACCTCGACCTCTGGCACCAGCAGCTGGCTGCCGACCTCGGAAGCGAGGCCGGCGAGGTCCGGACCCGCCGCCCCGCCATTGGACTTTTTCCGACCCTCGGCTTTGCCGCTGGTCCCCCCAATTGGATCTCCGGTCAGGGTGCGTTCTCGGTCTCGTTCACGGATGGCCGTCGTTTCAGCCTGCTTGTAGGCTGCGGGGTCGAGGGAGGACCGCAGATGGAAGGCTACTTCGTGACCGTTGGCTGGGGCGGCGTGCGCCCGATCCCGGTCGCGTCGCGGCAGCTCGGATTCCACAGTAAGTTCCTTCGCTACCGCCGCTGGGACGACGAGAAACGGGGCGTACACCACGGTCTCTCCATCGGCACCGAGCACGGCGTAGGATTCGCCGCGCTGTCCTTCGAGCTCGGCGCGGCGCGGTCGGTCGACGACCATTGGTTGATCGTGGCCCAGCTCGGCCTCAAGCTCGCCCGGCCCGTTCATGTGCCGCTGTCCAGGTCGAAACGTCAGTCGCAGGATTGACTTTTTGACACCGGTCGATCTTCGGTTGGTCGGCCGGCGATTTCAAAATTTGAAATCCGAAATCGACCAACCAGTGATGCGCTACTCTCGACCCATGTTCGCCCGCCTCCTCCTCCTGTTCACCGTGGTTCCATTGGTGGAGCTCTACATCCTGGTGCGGATGGGACGCCTGGTCGGCGTCTGGCCCACGGTTGCTTTCGTGGTGCTCACCGGCGCTGCCGGTGCGGCGCTCGCCCGGGCGCAAGGCCTCGGGGTTGTGCGCCGAATCCAGGGCGAGCTGCAGCGGGGCAGCCTTCCCACCGAAGCCCTGGTCGACGGTCTCCTGATCCTGATTGCGGGCGCCGTGCTGTTGACCCCCGGGTTGCTGACCGACCTGCTTGGCTTCTTACTGCTGGTACCGCAGGGCCGCACGGCGGTGCGAAGGGTGGTCTCGCGCGAGCTCGACCGGCGGATCCGGCGCCGGGAGCCGGACGTGATCGATGCCGAGTGGCGGCCGGGAGACTGAGTCGCCGCGGTCTTGGAAACGAGATTGGTGCCTCGGGTTCGGGTGTACAATCGACATCCATGGCGGGGGTACCCTGACCTCGTGAGCATCGGCAACCCCAACACCGAGGGCTACCAGATCATGGCGGATCTCCTCGTCACCCTGCGGCGGATCGTCCACAGGGGGCTGGAGAAGGTGGCCGGCGATACCTGGTACCTGGACGCCCTGCCGGAGGGTCTCTTCGAGCGACTGGTGGACCGCAAGGAGAAGGAAGCCTCGATCGACCGCTTCAATGGGGAGTACCAGGAGCTCATCAGCTTTGCTTCCCTCGACGACCTCGCCGAGATCGTCGAGTACAACCGCGAGTTGGCCAAGCTGCTGTCCGGTATCGCTCCGGACGACGCCACCCTCGTCGAGAGGTTGCGCGGGATCGAAGCGCTGCGGCTCAAGCTCGCCGCCACGGCGCCCTTCGACGACGACGACCTGGAGGAGCTGGTCGAGTACCACCAGGACCTGAAGCGGGCGATGTCGCGCCGCAAGAAACAGGCGGTCGAGCCGAAACCGCCGGAGTCCGCGGCCGAGCTCCGCAGGCCCGAGCCTGGACCCGCCACGGATGCCGCCGCTGAGACTTCGGGCGAGGACCCGCCCGACGGTGCGCCGGCGCACCAGGACGAGGTGGCGGTGGAGCCTCCTCCGGCGGCGGAGCCGGCCGGCGGCGACGGCGCGCCGCACAGAGACGCCGGAGCCAACCCGTTCGCCACCGAGATTGCCCCGGTAGAGGAGCTGTCGCAGGACGACGTGGTCGATGCAGACACCTACGGGACGGTGGCAGCCCGCCTCGACGTGCCCGTCGGGCACGTCGAGGCGGATGACGGGGAGGCCTCCGGGTTGGAACGGGCGGTGGCTGCGGACGACGATCGCGCAGCGCTCGAGATCCTCCGCCGCGAGGTGATGTCGGTGGCGGAGGCGGTGCTGCAGAATGACCCCCCCCAGGAGTATCCCGTGTGGGAGTCGCTCGGCCTGACCGGGTGGCTCAACCGCAAGCGCGACGAGCTCGGCTTGGAGCCGGTCGAGCGCTTCTACCGCGTGGCCGAGGGTGTCCTCGAGAGGCGGCTGGCGGGCCACAGCGCGGACGAGGTCAAGGCCTACATCGAGTCGTCGCGGTTCTCGAGCCTGCTGCTCGAGCTGCGCGAGATGTTCATGAAGCATCAGCTCTGAAGGATTTCGAATTTCGAATTTCCACCCACCCACCCATTTGAACCGCGAAGACACCAAGACACGAAGCCCTCACGAAGAAGTTCTGAGACTCATGGTTGGCGTCGCGTCGCCGCGTCCGCACGGCGAAACCAGGCGCTGTGGTCAGCACGCCCGAGTCCGGCCCTATAAATCAACTTGTCTTCGTTTCTTGGTGGTTGCGACGTGGGCGGACGGGGGTCGTCCGTGCGGCTCTCGGAAGACAGGTGTGCGAAATTCGCGGCCAAATCCGAAATCCGAAATCTGACGTCGGGCTCATCGCGGTGTTTCGATGAACACGGCGCCGGGTGAGATCAGCTTGCCGTCCGGCAAATACTCGAGGCAGTGCGCCATCCAGCCGGTCTGAATCGCGAGGCAGAAGGGGATCGGAAACGCGCTCGGCGGAAGGCCGATGGGGTGGTAGACGAGGCCCGTGATGCTGTCGACGTTGGCGAAGACCTTCTTGGCGCCGAGGCTTCTCTCGACCGTCTCGCGCAGCGCCAGGTAAGTCTCCCACAGGCGCAGTTCGCCGCGTCGTTCGAGGAGCCGGCGGGCGAGCGGTTCCAGCGCGCGTACCCTGGGATCCGGGCACTTGTAGACCCGATGCCCGAAGCCCGGGAAGCGCCGCCCCTCGGACAGTGCGTCCCGAGCCCAGGCACGGGCGTGGTCGGGACCGTCGAGGGCGGCCAGCATCTCGAACGCGGTCTGGTTGGCGCCGCCGTGGCGGGCGCCGGACAGCGCGCCCATACCGGCCATCACCGCCGACCCGAGATCGGCAGCGGTCGAGATCACCGTCAGTGCGGCGAGTGCCGCCGCGTGCAGGCCGTGCTCGGCCTGCACGACGAGGCTGGCGTCGAAGGCCGCGACCTCGTCCTCGGAGGCGTCCGTTCCGAGCGCCTGGTACAGGAAGTTGGCGGCGTAGCCGAGATCGTCGCGAGGCGGGACGGGGTCCTGTCCCTGTAGGTGGCGGATGGCGCCGGCGGCGAGTGCTGCCGACCAGGTGAGGATGCGCGCCGGACGGTGCCAGCGTGCCTCCCGTTCCGAGCGATCGCCCTCGGGTGCGTGGCAGGCCGCCACCGTGAGCATGGTCCGGTACTGGGCCAGCGGGTGCGAGCACGCCGGCACGTGCTCGAGTGCGTCGAACGCGGCCTGCGGCGGATTCCGCCACCGCCGGAGCTCGTCGTGCCACGCGGAGAGCTCGGTCGCGGACGGCAGCGACCCCTGGAGGAGGAGGAAGGTCACCTCCTCGAACGACACCCTTCCCACCAGGTCTTCGATCCGGTGGCCACGGTAGACGAGGCGCCCCTCGGTGCCGTCAACGTGGCCGACCGCGGTGTCGCCGA
The DNA here is from genome assembly GCA_964609835.1 of uncultured Thermoanaerobaculia bacterium. Taxonomy (GTDB): domain Bacteria; phylum Acidobacteriota; class Thermoanaerobaculia; order Thermoanaerobaculales; family Sulfomarinibacteraceae; genus Sulfomarinibacter. The sequence goes on along the minus strand of CAZSTH010000016.1, from coordinate 17,928 downwards.
CCACCAACCCGTCGAGGCCGCGATCATAGCGCTGCTCGGCGGCGGGCTGCTGGGATCCGATCACAGGGCGTCCTCGGTGTTCACCTGCCCCGGGTCGTGGCCGACATACCGGCTCAGCGGCCGGAAGAGGCGGATGGTGTCGAGGGCCTCGCGAACCAGGGCGGCGGTTCCCGCCATGCGGCCGACCGCCATCAGGCACGGCACGACCGCCTGCTCCGCGCCCAGCAGGTGAAAAAGCAGGGCACCGTAGAAGTTGATGTTGATGTGCACGCCGCGCGGGGCGAGCTCGCGAGTCGCTGCATCCTCAACGGCGCGGGCGATCTCGAAGACCTCCGGGCGGCCCGTGCGCCGGGCCGCAGCCGCCACCTCCTTGCGGAGGATCGCGACCCGCGGATCTGGCATGCGGTAGACCGGATGGCCGAAGCCGGCAATCACGCCGCCGCGGACGAGGGTCTGCGCAACCCAGCGCCTGCCGGCTTCGGCATCCTTCAGCGGCAGGAGCTGCTCGAGGACGTCATCCGCCGCGCCGCCGGAGCGGGAGCCGCGCAGCGCCGAGAGCCCGGCGACGATATTGGCATAGGGATCGGCGAGGCACGACGCGACGACCATCGAGGTGAAGGTGGGAGCGTCGAGTCCGTGGGCCGCGTAGAGCACCCACAACAGGTCGAGCGCGTGGACGTCGTCGTCGGTCGGATCGGCTCCGAGGGCGGCGAGCGTCTCCTCGGCGAGCGAGGCGCGACCGGGAGCAGCCGACGGCGGCAGACCGCGCCGGCGGCGGCAGATGTCGGCCACCATGGCCGCCACCTGGCCGACCACCCGCAACTCGCGCCACTGTCGATGTCCCTCGAGGTCGTCGTCCACCGTCAGCTCATGGCAGCCCATTGCCGAGACCCCGGCTCGGAGGACCAGCATCGGCGGTGTGTTCGGGCCGAGGGACCGCATCAGGCCGATCACGTCCTCGGGCAGCCGCCGGCTCGAGCGGACCTGCCGGCGAAAGACCGTGAGGCCGTCGGGATCGTCGTCGGCCTCATGGCCGGTAATCAGGAGATATGCGAGCGCCTCGAAATCGGGGTGCGCCGCAAGCTGCTCGATCGGCACGCCCCGGTAGGCCAGCTGGCCGCTCGAGGGGTCGAGCCCCATGACGCGAGTCTCGGCCGCGATGACGCCGGCGAGCCCGGGCCCGACGTCGGTGGTCACCGGCCAGTCGAGCGAGCTCCCCCGCCAATCGAAGGCGGCGCTGAGGGTGGGGATTTTGGTCATCGACCCGTGGTAACGGCAGGGTCGAGTTCTTAATTCTCAATTCTCAATTTGCAATGTTCCATTCGGTTCGGAGAGGCCTCACGGACGGCAAAACCGATTGAGAATTGAAAACTGAGAATTCAACATTGAAAACGCCCCGCTCCGGAGAGCGGGGCGTGAGTTTCGAAGATCCCTTTTCGTCAATCGAAAAGCGGGAACGGGCGGTGGAGGAACGGGTCGTAGACCGGGATCATCGAGAAAAAGTGGGGATTGAAGGCCGGCTGGCCGAACTGGTTCGGCAACACCTCGCCCGACTGGCCGAGCGGGAACATGCTCTCGATGCGAAGCGGGCCGTTCATGTCGAACTCGATGACCTGGCCGTAGGTGGAGCGGCTGGAGAAAGGCGTGCGCCAGACCTCACCGAAGATCGGATGAACGAAAACGATCTCACCGCGCGGCGCGTTGTAGGGCCCGGGCCCGATCTCGGCGAGGACGTTGTCGAGGGCGATCACGATCAGCTCGTTCGCAGTCTCCGGCTTGCCCGAGCCGGAGCGGTCGAGGAACCAGTTGTTGAGGTTTGGCAGGGGAGCATTCGTACCCGCCAGCGCGCGCAGGAGCACCTGGAAGTTCACCGATGTGCGCTGGTCTCCGAAATCGAGACCGGCCATCATGAACTCGTCCTCCATCACCAGGCGCACTAGCTCCTTGATCCACTCATCCTGCAGCACCCAGGCATCGGCGCGCAGGGTTCCGAAGCGCCACTCGGCCGGGCCGCCGGCCACGAAGTGGCCGTCCCAGGCGTCGAGCATGGCGATCGCGGCCTCACGGTCGTCGTCGGGTCCGGCGGCGGCCACGGCCGCCTTGAATGCATCCGCGACGAAAGCCCACGTGTTGCCGCCGGCGCCGAAGCTGTCGGTAGTGGCGATGAACAGCGCGAGGTCCCGCACCTGTTCGAAAGAGAGACTGTCGTTCGCAGCGAGGTAGTCAGCGATCACCTGCGCACGGTGTGCGGGCCCGAGGTAATAGCTCTGGTTGTTGAAAGCGTTGAGGTAGTCGATCCTCGACTTGTTGTTCCAGCCGCCGTAGAAACCCTGGGCGGTGTTGGCGTCGTGGACGCGCGGCCGGCGCTCGCCGGTCCACTCAGTGGTGCCGTCGCCGATGGAGGGCAGCCGCGGGTCGACCCCCGCGGCGCGGATCGGATCGTAGCCCGACATCCAGTACGCGATGTTGCCGTCGACGTCGGCGTAGGTGGTGTGCTGGGAGACAGGGAAGATCTCGATGCCGGCATCGAACTCGGCGATGCTCTCGGCACGGGCGAGACCGAGCATGGTGTCGATGGCCTGCGCCTCCCGCTTCCAGTGGGCATATGCCCACGACACGATGATCTCCGGCGGATCCTCGGGGTTGTACTGGAGCGGCTCGATGATGGGTCCGTGCGAGCTGCGCCAGATGGGCACCGTCACCGGCTCGCCGCCGAAGACCTCGATGGTCTCCATGCGGTGGAGGAAGACCGCCTGCGGCGGCTCGAGGTAATAGTCCATGGTGTGGGCGTGGCCGACCTGCATCGACCAGGCGTGGTGGGGCGTGCGGCCGATCGGCATCCCTGGAGTGCCTGCGAAATTCATCCCCGAGACGTTGAGCCCGCCACCCCGGATCGAACCCTCGGAGATGATGGCCGGTGTCGAGAAGCCCATCTGGGGGCCCGAGTAGAGCATGGGGTTGCCGGTGTCCGTCCGTTCGCCCGAAATGGCCCACGCATAGCTACCCATCTTCGGCCGCACGCCGAGTGTCTCCATCTGCTCGATGATGCGATCGGCTCGGTTGCGGATCTCTGCTGCAGGATTCGCCATCTTCGGCATGGATGCGATCTCTTCTGCCATCTCGAGGCCGGGAGGCTCGAACGACAGCGCCTTCCCAGCAGTGGGGATATAGGTCAATGCGGACGGGTCGTTGAACCAGCGCAGGTCCTGGAACATGGCCAGCCCCTCGAGGCCGTAGACCGCGCCGAGGGTCTGAGCGAGGACAGCGTTGTCGAGCTGGCCTCGACCAAGGACTTCGAGCTGGCCCTCGGGATCGAACTCGCGGAGCTGGAGTTTGACGATGCCCATGATGTCGTTGATGGTGAACGGCTGCGGGAGTACGGGAACGCCGATCCTGCCCTCGAGCAGCACCGACTGGAGCCCGAGCAGCCAGTATTCGTAGGGCATCTGCATGAAGTTGCCGTTCAGGATTTCGAAGACTCGCCGGTTGACGCCGGCGGTGTACGCTGAGATGACGGTCTGGGCGTCAACCGAGAGCGACCCGAACATCTCGGCATACTCGTCGTCGGAGTAGTCGAGGGCCCGCAGGAACCAATCGCTGCCGATGTTGTCGGGCCCGAGGAGCGCCGACAGGGTGCCGCGGCCCTGGCGTCGGAAGATGTCCATCTGCCACAGGCGGTCTTTGGCGACCTCGTATCCCATGGCCTCGAAGACCTCTTCGAGCGTGCCGCCCTCGATGAACCAGACGCCCTGGGCGTCCCGGGTGACCGTGACCGGATCGGTCTCTTGTGCGAAGGTCTGGCCGGGGGCCGCCACGGCCACCACCAGCGCGAGAAGGGAGATCTTGAGAATGGACGCCCGCATACCCTGCTCCTTTCCATTCGAGAAGCGCGGGCCGCGAACTCCGACCGCGAGCCCCCGGCCGCAGCTTCAAATGACGAAAACGCTGCCGCTGATGATAGCGCCGCGTGCGAAGGATGTAAATGACAAATGAACGAGATGTTCGATTTTCAATTTCCAATGTTCAATTGCCTCCCGCCCTCCCGCACTCGGAAGGGCGCTCAGAGGACTATTGGGAGTTGAGAATTGAAAACTGAGAATCGCCGCGAGGCGGCCGCCCGGGCCGCCGGGTCAGCTGGCTCAGGAAAAGCCGCTGCCGCCGCAGCCCGCGCCCGAGCCGACCGCGGAGTCCGAAGAGCTCGACGATGAGGCGAAGGTCGAGAGCTTGCGCTCCACCGACTCGCTGCCGCACTTCGGGCAGCTCACTCCCTCGCTGGTCGCGTTCATGGACTGCAACCGCGGGAACTCGGCGCCGCAGTCCGTGCATCGGTACTCGTAGATGGGCATCGTTCCACTCCTGGTCGAGGCGGTGAGATCAGACTTTGCCGGCCTCGACGTCGGCGATGTGCTGCCGGCCCTTCATGATGGCCTCGTGCTCGCGATCGACCCGCAGCTCGAGCGAGTCGCAGACATTGCGGCAGATGGTGAAGACGCCCTCGTCCACGATCCGGTAGTAGACGTTGAGCCCCGACCTCCGGCAGTCCACGAGCCCGGCACGCTTCAGCACCGACAGGTGCTTGGAGACATTGGCCTGGCTGCCGCCGACGACCTCGAGGACGTCGGAGACGCAGCGCTCGCCGTTGTGGATGCAGTGCAGGATCTTGAGGCGGGTCGGATCGGCCATGGCCTTCAGGACGTCCGCGATGCGGTACAACAGCTCGTCGGATGCGATCACGAGGCCTCCAAGATCAATTCATTACCCAGTAGTAATATACAGGTTTTCGCAAACGAAGACAATCTTCTCGCAGGAAATCAGCCAGAATTTGTCGGGTGTCGATCTTCCGGACCGGGATGGTAACCTGTCGCCACAGGACTTGGAGGAGACCATGCCGACCATCTTCGAACGGATCGTCAGCGGCGAGATTCCGTGCCACAAGATCTGGGAGGACGACGGCCACCTCGCCTTTCTCGACATCAACCCGCGCGTCGAGGGCCACACCTTGGTCATTCCCAAGCAACCCTGGGTCGAGGTCTTCGCGATGGACGCGGGGCCCTATCACGAGCTGTGGACCGCGGCGCGCACGGTGGCCCGCCACCTCCAGGAGCGCACCGGCTGTGAGCGGGTCGTGACCGTGATCCTCGGCTATGACGTGCCCCACGTCCACATTCACCTGATGCCCACCAACCGGCTCGAGGACTTCCCCTTCCCGCCCATCGATCGTGGCGCCCAGGGCCGGCTGGAGGAGACGGCGGCGCGCCTGCGCGCTTGACCGAAAGCCACCGTCGGCGACACAATGCGCCCGGCGCCGGAGTGGCGGAATGGCAGACGCAGAGGACTCAAAATCCTCCGGGGGCAACCCCGTGTGGGTTCGAATCCCACCTCCGGCAATTCAGGGGCCCACTCCGCACACGCGCGGGGTGGGCCCCTGAATCGCTTTCATTGACGATTTGCGCACCCGGACATAGATTTGAATTCGAGGCCTCATGACACAAGGCAGCGAAGCGGGATCCTGCCGCGACGTTGGCGTCGCTCGTGGTACGGCGTCCGATGATCGTTCAGATCGTCCAGGTGTGTTGCGGCGAACCGTGGTGCGGCCAGCTGCGGCGGGGATCGGCCGGGATGCGTCCGGGGCGGACCCGTAGAAGGCCGCGGTCCCGATCGCGGGAGGAACGATGGTCCAGTGCATTCAGTGCCGCAACGTGTTTCGAGTCATCGGCGACGCGCTCAACCTCCGGCTCGATACCCGGGTGATGCTGGAGATGGCGGCGGCGGCGATCGTCGAGGAGTTCGACCTCAAGGCGTGTCATTTCCGGGTGCTGAGCCGCGACCGACTGTCGCTTGATCACGTGGCCAGCCACGGGCTGTCGCAGAGGTTTCTCAATAAGGGTCCCGTGGACGCCGAGCGGAGTGTGGCGGAGGCCCTCGAAGGCAAGGTGGTGGCGGTGGCGGAGTGCGCCTCTGATCCCCGGGTCCAGTACCCGGAGTCGTTCGTGGCCGAGGGCGTGGTGTCGATGCTGACGATTCCGCTCGAGACCAGCGGGCAGGTCATCGGCATCATGCGTCTGATGACCGGGGAGCGGCGCGAGTTCAAGGAGTTCGAGATCGAGTTCTTCACGGTGGTGGCGGTGTTCTGCACCAGCGCGATCATGCACTCCATGTTCCACAACATCCTCGGCCACGTGACCGAGTCGATTCGGGGGTCGCTGGAGCTGCAGGTGGTGCTCGATTCGATCGTCCAGGTGGTCAGCGAGGACCTGCGCGCCAAGGGCTGCGCGATCGCATTGATCGACAGAAAGCGCAGAGCTCTCGAAACTCGGGCCTCGGACGGACTCGGCGAGGGCTTCGTGGAGCGCTTTGTGGACGTGGTCTCCGAGGCGACCCGCGACGATGTCATCTCGGGATCGAACGTGGCGATCTTCGACGGGCGGAACGACACCAGGATTCTGCGGCCCGAGGTGGTCGAGCGGGAAGGCATCGCCTCGATCCTGCTCGTGCCGCTGATGAGCCGCGGCACGATCATCGGTGTGCTGAGCCTCTTCACCCACAAGCCCTTCCTGTTCTCCCAGGACGAGAAGCAGCTGATGGCGTCGATCGGTGAGCAGTGTGCGCTCGCCATCGACAATGCCAAGATGTTCGATGCGCTCAAGAAGCGCTACGAGGACCTGGTGGACGATTTCCAGCTCTGGTTCGAGCACACCCAGACCTACCCCCACCACGGATCGCAGTTCTAACCCATGAATGATGCGGGCCATGGGCGTGGTCTCCCCGGTGTCCGGGGGCTGGCCCGCCCCCGGCGTGCGCCGGTTCTGTGAGACACTCGTGCCGGTTCGAGATCTTCAGCGACGGAGGCGATCGTGGATCACGCGCGCCTGGTCGAGGCCATGAAGGAACCGTCTTTCTACCCCCACCCGGTGCAGGAGGTCCGGTTCCTGCAGACCCACATCTCGTCGGTCTTCCTGACCGGGCAGTACGCCTACAAGCTGAAGAAGCCGGTCAACTTCGGGTTCCTGGATTTTTCGACTCTCGAGCTGAGAAAGCTCTATTGCCGGATGGAGGTCGAGCTCAACAGCCGGCTCGCGCCGTCCGTCTACCTGCGCTCGGCGCCGATCACGTTGGACGGTGGCGTGCCGGTCTTCGACCGTGGCGAAGACGTCGTCGACTGGCTGGTGGTGATGCGCGAGCTGGAAGACCGCCTGCTCGGGATCGAGGTGCAGCGCCGCGGTGAGCTGGGGGAGGCGCACATCGACGCGCTCGTCGAGGTGCTCGTCCCGTTCTACGAGGCTGCCGCGACCGGCTCGGGGGTCGATCGCTACGGCGAGATCGAGGCGGTGAGGTTCAACACCGACGAGAACTTCTCGCAGACCGAGGCGTACGTCGGCAAGCTCGTGTCGAAGCTGCGTTTCGAGCACATCCGCGACTGGACCAACGCCTTCTACGACGCCAATGCGGGCCTCTTCGGGCGGCGGATCGCCGACGGCCGGATCCGGGAGAGCCACGGCGACCTCCACCTCGGCAACGTGTTCTTCGAGGACCCGCCCGTGATCTTCGACTGCATCGAGTTCAATGAGCGCCTGCGCTGCGGCGACGTCGCGGTCGACCTGGCCTTCATGGCCATGGATCTCGACTTCAATGGCCGCCCGGATCTGTCGGCGCGCTTCATCGACCGCTACGTCGCGGCCTCAGATGACTCCGAGCTGCTGCAGCTCCTCGATTTCTACAAGTGCTACAGGGCCTACGTACGCGGCAAGATCGCCTGTTTCACCTCGTCGGATCCTGCACTTGACGACGGCGCCCGGCGCGCGCAGCGCAACCTCGCCCGCCGCTATTTCGGTCTCGCCTATCGCTACGCCGGCGGCGTCGAGCGGCCGTCGCTGGTCGTGGTCTACGGCCTCATGGGATCCGGCAAGACCTCGATCGCCCGCCTGCTGAGGGAAACCCACGGCTGGCACATGCTGTCCACCGATGCGGTCCGCAAACAGATCTCCGGGGTTGGGGAGAACACCCGCATGTGGCTGCCCTACAACGAAGGCCTCTACTCACCGGAGATGAACCGGCGCACCTACGAGGAGGTCTGCTCGCGCGCCGAGAACCTGCTCCACGCCGGCTTCAACGTGGTGGTTGACGGCGCCTTCAAGCACCAGTCGGAGCGCAGCCCGCTCTTCGATCTCGCCGAGCGAACCGGCGCCGGGCTCGCCTTCGTGCAGGCCGTCTGCGGCGTCGACGAGCAGCGCCGGCGCCTCGCCGAGCGCCAGCAGCACGACACCCGCTCCGACGGCCGGGTGGAACTGATGGAGCACCAGCGCGCCGACTTCGAGCCCGCCAACCCTCAGCGGTCCGCGGTCTTTCACGAGATCGACACAACCGATCCCAAGCCCGAGACCCACGCCCGCGTCGAGGCCCTGCTTCGCGACCAGAGCCTGTTGTCGGATCCGTAGCCTCCCGCCCGCCCGGAGGTCCTGTAAAGGGAAAAGAGCACGGGTATGGCGGTCGCGTGCCCCACAAGCTCGATCGGTGCGGTCTGTGGGGCAGCCGTCTCGGCTGCCGGGTGGGTGGGCGGAAAATCCGGAATTCGAAATCCGAAATCCGAAATTCCTAGTACCGATACCACCCCGGCTTGTACGGCCCCTGGACCGGCACGCCGATGTACTCGGCCTGCTCCGGCGTGAGCCTCGTCAGCTTGGCGCCGAGCTTGTCGAGGTGCAGCCGTGCGACCTCCTCGTCGAGCTCCTTTGACAGCGTGGTGACACCTATCTCGTGCTCTTTCTGCCACAGATCGATCTGGGCCAGCACCTGGTTGGTGAACGAGTTGGACATCACGAAGCTCGGGTGGCCGGTGGCGCAGCCGAGATTGACCAACCGCCCCTCGGCGAGGAGGAAGATCGAATGGCCGTCCGGGAAGGTGAATTTGTCGACCTGCGGCTTGACCGTCTCCCTGACGATGCCGGGCCAGGCTTCGAGGGCCTCGACCTGGATCTCGTTGTCGAAGTGGCCGATGTTGCAGACGATGGCCTGGTCCTTCATGCGGCTCATGTGCTCGGCGGTGATGATGTCGCGGTTGCCGGTTGCGGTGACATAGATCTCGGCGTGGGGGAGGGCATCCTCGATGGTCGTCACCCTGTAGCCCGCCATGCATGCCTGGAGGGCGCAGATCGGGTCGACCTCGGTCACCCAGATCTGTGCTTTCTGGCTGGCGAGCGATTCGGCGGAGCCTTTGCCGACGTCTCCGAAGCCGCAGATCAGGGCGATCTTGCCGGAGATCATGATGTCCGTGGCACGCTTGATGCCGTCGACGAGCGATTCGCGGCAGCCGTAGATGTTGTCGAACTTCGACTTGGTCACCGAGTCGTTGACGTTGATCGCCGGCACCAGCAGCTCGCCGCGCTCCGCCATCTGGTAGAGGCGGTGGACCCCGGTGGTGGTTTCCTCGGACACGCCCTTCCAGCTCTCTACCACGGCGTGCCAGAAGCGCGGTGCTACGCCCTGCGCCTCCTGCAGCACGCGGTTGATGACGGCCTCCTCTTTGTTGTCGGCCGGCGCGGTCAGCAGCGCAGGATTCTTCTCGGCCGCGTAACCCCTGTGGATCAGCAGAGTCGCGTCACCGCCGTCGTCGACGATCAGGTGCGGGCCGCTGCCGTCCGGCCAGGTCAGCGCCTGCTTCGTGCACCACCAGTACTCCTCCAGCGTCTCGCCCTTCCACGCGAAAACAGGAGTGCCGCCGGCGGCGATCGCCGCCGCCGCGTGGTCCTGGGTCGAGAAGATGTTGCAGGAGGCCCAGCGCACGTCGGCGCCCAGCTCCACCAGGGTTTCGATCAGCACCGCCGTCTGGATCGTCATGTGGAGGCTGCCTGAGATCCGGGCGCCGGCGAGAGGCTTTTTCGGCCCGTACTTCTCGCGGGTCGCCATCAGCCCCGGCATCTCCTTCTCGGCAATCTCGATCTCACGCCGGCCGTAATCGGCGAGCGAGATGTCCTTGACTTTGTAATCGGTCGCGGTGGTGATTTCCATGATGGTTCCTTCCGAGAGATTCAGACGCAGACTCCGATGAAAAGGGAGGCCGCCCGCCGCGCCAGGTGATTGTATCCGAACCGGATCGCGACACAGGCATATGAGATAATTAGCGTTGATGACAGGCCATTCCATGGAATTTCCGGTCGCTGTCGACCGGCTCGAGCCGGCATGGCTGGTGGTGCGGACCAAGCCCCGCCAGGAGCGCGTGGCCGTTTGTCATCTCGGGCAGCGCGGGGTCGAGCCCTACTGTCCCCTCTACCTCGAGCCGCCGTGGCACCCGCGGGCGCCGAAGGGCCCGACGCCGCTGTTCTGCGGCTACGTCTTCGTCAGGTGCGACCCCCGCACCCAGCTCAACGCGGTGGCGTACTGCCCCGGGGTGCAGCATCTGGTGCGCTTCGACCGCGTGCCGGCGGTGGTCGACGCGGGCGTGATCGAGGCCATCCGGCAGCGGGAGGCCGACCGCGGCTACGTGGTGCCGACCGAGCTCGAGCTCGGGATCGAGAACGGCCGCCGCGTGCGGGTCATGGGCGGTCCGCTGAAGGACATGGAGGGGGTCTTCAAGGGATACCTTCGCGGCCGCCAGCGGGCGCGAGTCCTGATGGAGTTCCTCCGCCGAAACAGCCTGGTGGAGGTTGACACGGAACTGCTCGCTGCCGTGCGGGCGTGACGGCGCGGGCCATCATCAGGCTCGTGTCGTCTAAAATGTTTTGAATCAATAGGTTGTGTATGCAATCATAGTGCGGAAGCTTTGCAAAAAATTCAATTCTTAATTCTCAATTATGAATTTTGAATTACCGGATTGGAACGGCGCAAGAGAACCGTGAGCACCGACGAGATTGATGCGAGCGACGAGGTTCGATACCCATACTTCGAGAAAGATGACGGTTGGGTTGGGGTTGCGGATGGGCCTGAGAATCCCATTCGTGAGAAGAGCTATCAGTTCGCTTTGGCAGTCATCAAGCTCTACCTCCGAGTCCAGGACCAGAAGGAATTTGTGATTTCGAAGCAGTTGCTCCGAGCTGGCACGAGCATCGGCGCCAATGTCGAAGAGGCGATCGCGGCCGAAAGCCGGAGGGATTTCGTTCACAAGATGGCGCTCGCTTCAAAAGAAGCTCGCGAAACCGTCTATTGGCTTCGACTTCTGACGGATTCGGAACTGGTGCGGAATCTCGATGTCTCCGGGGAACTCGATCACGCACGAGAACTCGTCCGCATGTTGACCTCGATTGTCAAAACGGCCGCGAAGAGACCGTGAATGGTCGGACACATCACTCTCTCGTCCTCTGTCACTGAACCAGTTCGAATGAATTTCGGGGGGAGCGCCACCCGCAATTCAAAATTCACAATTCAAAATTCAAAATTTGACCTCGCAAATCTCCCTGGAGCTGCACGAGACCATGACTGACACCACCAATCCCATCCTGGTCACCGGCGCTGCCGGCTTCATCGGCTATCACCTCGCCGACCGGCTGCTCGCCGAGGGCCGCCGCGTGGTCGGACTCGACAATCTCAACGACTACTACGATCCGGCCCTCAAGCGGACGCGCATCGACCGCCTCGACGCCAGCGACGGCTTCACCTTCGCGCGCATCGACCTTGCCGACCGGCGCCGGATGGAGGCGCTCTTCGCCACCCACGCCTTCGGCACCGTCGTCCACCTCGCGGCCCAGGCCGGGGTTCGCTACTCGATCGACAACCCGCATTCCTACGTCGACTCGAACCTGGTCGGCTTCCTCCACGTCCTCGAGGGCTGCCGCCACACCGGCGTCGGCCACCTGGTCTACGCCTCGTCGAGCTCGGTCTACGGCGCCAACACCTCGATGCCGTTCTCGGTGCACGACAACGTTGACCACCCGATGTCGCTGTACGCGGCGACCAAGAAGGCCAACGAGCTCATGGCTCATGCCTACTCGAACCTCTATGACCTGCCGACCACCGGGCTGCGCTTCTTCACCGTCTACGGCCCCTGGGGGCGGCCCGACATGGCGCTCTTCAAGTTCACCCGTCAGATCCTCGGCGGAGAGCCGATCGACGTCTTCAACTACGGCAACCACCGCCGCGACTTCACCTACATCGACGACATCGTCGAGGGAGTAGTCCGTGTCTTGGCGAAGACGCCCGAGCCCGACCCCGGATGGGCCGGCGACGAACCCGATCCGGGAACCAGTAGGGCCCCGTGGCGGGTGTACAACATCGGCAACAGCCGGCCGGTGGAGCTGATGCGCTACATCGAGGTGATCGAGGAGTGCCTCGGGCGCACGGCCGAGAAGAACATGCTGCCGATGCAGCCGGGCGACGTGCCGGACACCTGCGCCGACGTCGCCGCCCTCTCCGAGGACGTCGGCTACAAGCCCAGCACTCCCGTCGAGGAGGGCGTGAGGCGGTTTGTGGAGTGGTATCGGGGGTACTACCACGTATGAATTCGGAATTCGGAATTCGGAATTCGGAATGAACGGCGCGGGCAGCGATAACCCCGACTCGTACCCGCTCCCCGCGGTTGAGTGTTCGTTCGTGGCGGATGGTACTGCCAACCCGGTCCGCGAAAAGAGCTTCCGCTTCGCATTGGCGATGATCGAAGTCTGCCGGAAACTTCAGCGCGACCGCGAGTTCATCATTTCAAAGCAGTTGATGAGAAGCGGTACCAGCATCGGCGCCAACGTTGAGGAGGCGATATCAGCTGAAAGCCGTAAGGATTTTCTTCACAAGATGAACATCGCACTGAAGGAAGCCCGGGAATCCCATTACTGGCTGCGCCTGCTGGACGCTTCCGAAATCGAGGTCAAAGGCGGATTGAGCCAACACCTGACGGCGGCTGACGAACTCATCCGGCTATTGGTTTCGATCACCCGCAGCCTGAGTCGAACGTGATTGAGGTTGCGTGAGAATGACTGACACACATACATCGCAGTCTTCCGATCAACATTTCTCCCGTTTGATCGGCAAGGGGAGGGCGGGGGCAAATTCCGAATTCCGAATTCCGAATTCCGAATTCTGGCGTCCCTCGTCCCAAGGAGTTCGCCATGCCCGATAACCCCCAGCGCCCCATCTATGAACTTCCTCCGCCTTACGGCCCCGCGCCCTCCTGGGCCGAGGACGCCGAACCCGAAATCGACATCATGGAGTACGTCCGCCTGGTCTGGGCGAAGAAGTGGCTGGTGCTCGGGGTGCTCCTGTCCGTGGTGGTCTTCGCTACCGCCTACTCGCTGACTCGGCCCAAGATGTACCGCACGACCACCAGGATCACCCTGCAGCCACCGCCCCAGCTGTCCAACAACCAGTTCGACCTCGCGATGAGCTGGTGGCAGATGGACCGCATCATTGCCGACCAGGTCCACGTGCTGAAGACGCGGGCGATGGCGGGCCGGGTGGTCAACCGGCTCGGGCTCGACAGCCACCCCGCGTTCGCCGGTGGGGATGCCACCGGTGGCCTGCTCTCGAGTATCGACGCGAAGCCGATGGAGGGCACCTTCGTGGTTGAGGTGTCGATGACGGGACGCCAGCAGGATGCCATCGCAGAGTGGCTCAATATCTACATCGAGGAGTACAAGGCGGCCAACATCGAGGACAGCCTCGAGCGCACTCGCGAGGTCTACGCCGTCATCCAGGACCGCCTCGACCCGCTGCGCTCCAAGGTCGAGCAGTCGGAGCAGCAGCTGATGGCTTTCCGCGAGCGCGAGGACGCGGTGCTGCTCGCCGATCAGGACCGCAACGTCATCACCGAGCAGGTCAACACCCTGACGACCGAATATGCCGCGACGAAGGCGGAGCGGATTCGCCTCGAGACCAAGATCAACGCTCTTCGCAACCTGCGTACCACCAATGTCTCGGAGGCGGCCTTTCCCGAGGTGCTGCGCGACTCGACCGTACAGAACCTGGTCCAGAGGCGAAACGACCTCCAGGTCCAGCTGACCGAGAAGCTGAGGACGTTGAAAGAGGGCCATCCCGAGGTCAAGGACCTGCGGACGCGGATCGAGGGCCTCGACGGACAGATTGCCGAGCAGGTGAAAAACATCAAGGCCGCTCTGCTGACCGACTTCGACATCGTGTCGCGTCGCGAGAGGTCGCTGTACGACAACCTCCAGCAGCTCCGCGAGGAGACCATCGACCTCTCCAAGCAGACCCTCGAGCTCGACCGCCTGCAGCGGGAGTACGAGCAGAACAAGGCCTTTCTGGAGGACATGCTGGCGCGCTCCAACGAGGCCGACATCGCGTCGACCGCGTCGCTCAACAACGTCCGCGTGATCGAGCCCGCGCGCCGGCCGGGCGGCCCCTTCAAGCCCGACCCGATCCGCGCCGCCATGCTCGCCACCGTGCTCGGCCTCTTCCTCGGCGTCGGCCTGGTGCTCGGCCTCGACTACCTCGACCACACCCTGCGCTCGCCGGACCAGGTCGAGCGGTACCTCGGACTCGAAACGCTGACCGCCTTGCCGAAGATGACCGACGACAACAAGCGTTTGCTGCGCGAGTCCTTCCAGGCCCTGCGAACGGCGGCGATGCTGGCTGCCCGCGGCGACGACTCGCACGTGCTGATGGTGACCTCGGCGGTTCCGCAGGAGGGCAAGACCACCGTCGCCTTCAACCTCGCGAAGACGCTCGCCACCGGAGGGAGCCGGGTGCTGCTGATCGATGCCGACCTCCGCAAGCCCCGCCTGCACCGCATGATCAACGCCAAGAACGCGCGCGGGCTGACCTCGGTCGTGCTCGGGGAGCGCGCGGCATCCGAGGTGGTCCACCAGGCTCCCAACGTGCCCAACCTCGACCTGATCACTTCTGGGCCGCTGCCGCCCAATCCGCCCGAGCTGTTCGGCAAGCACACCTTCCGCGGCCTTCTCGACGAGGCGCGCAAGAGCTACGACTGGGTGCTCATCGACACCCCGCCCGTGGCCTCGGTGACGGATGCGGTCATCTGCGCCCGCCTCGCGGAGCTGACCGTGCTCGTGGTCCAGTACGGCAGCACCAGGCGCCAGATCGTGCGCGAGGCGATCCGCCTGCTGTCGCGCACCGGCACCCACATCGCCGGCGCCGTCCTCAACCAGGTCGATGTCGAGCACGACCATTACTACTACTCGGGCTACTATGCCTACACCCGTTACGGCTACTATGGTGACCAGATCGCGGAAAACAAGAAGAAGGTGTCGCGGGTGGTCTCATCGAGGAAGGACGCGGGCTGAGAATTTCCCATGGCGAAAATGAACACTGAATCGCGAATCTACGTCGCCGGGCACGTCGGCCTCGTCGGCTCGGCCGTGCTCCGCCGCCTCGAGAGCGAGGGGTTCGAGAACGTACTGGTCGCCACGCGCGAGCAGCTCGACCTCCGAGACCAGGCCGCGGTCAACTACTGGTTCCGCGCCAACCGACCGGAGTACGTGTTCCTTGTGGCGGGCACGGTCGGCGGCATCATGGCCAACTCCACCCGCCCGGCGGAGTTCATCTACGACAACATGATGATCCACGCCACCGTGGTCCATGCCGCCCACCTCTTCGAAGCGAAGAAGCTGCTGTACCTGGGCTCTTCCTGCATCTACCCGCGCCAGTGCCCGCAGCCGATGCGCGAGGAGCACCTCCTGACCTCGGCGCTCGAGCCCACCAACGAGCCCTATGCGATCGCCAAGATCGCGGGCATCAAGCTGTGCCAGGCCTACCGGCGCCAGTACGGCCGGGACTTCATCTCGGCCATGCCCACCAATCTCTACGGGCCCGGCGACAACTTCGATCTCGAGAGCTCGCACGTGCTGCCGGCGCTGATCCGCAAGTTCGACGACGCCAGGAACGATGGCCGCGACGAGGTCGTGATCTGGGGCACCGGCAGCCCGCGCCGTGAGTTCCTGCACGTCGACGACCTCGCCGACGCGTGCGTCTTCCTGATGCGCAACTTCGGCGACGAGGCGCACATCAATGTCGGCACCGGCGAGGACCAGACGATCCGGGAGCTGGCCGAGACGGTCGGCCGGATCGTTCATCCGGAGGCCCGGCTGGTCTTCGACACCACCAAGCCCGACGGCACGCCCCAGAAGCTCCTCGACGTGTCTCGCCTCCACGGCCTCGGGTGGCGGCACTCGATCGAGCTCGAGGGAGGGATCCGGTCGACCTACCGATGGTATCTGGAAAACCGCGGCTCGCTTCGCGTATGACCTGGAGCACACCATGACCGTCGAGCACTGGTTCAAACCGCCGTGGCCGGAGCGCACCGGCCGCAAGGCGCTCGTCACCGGCATCACCGGCCAGGACGGCTCGTACCTCGCGGAGCTGCTGCTGTCCAAGGGCTACGAGGTGTGGGGCATCATCCGCCGCTCCTCATCCATCAACACCTGGCGGATCGACCACCTCTACGAGCCGCCGTGGGTCGAGGACAAGCGCCTCAATCTCGTCTACGGCGACCTCAACGACGCGTCGTCGCTCAATCGGGTGCTGAAGACCGTGCGGCCCGACGAGATCTACAACCTCGGCGCCCAATCCCACGTCAAGGTTTCGTTCGAGATTCCCGAGTACACCGTCGAGGTGGCAGGCGTCGGCACCGTGCGGCTGCTGGAGGCGATGCGGGAGCTCGGCCTCGACGCGCGCATCTACCAGGCCTCGTCGTCGGAGCTCTTCGGCAAGGTGGTGGAGAGCCCGCAGACCGAGCGCACCCCCTTCTACCCGCGCAGCCCCTACGCCGCGGCCAAGGCTTATGCCTTCTACATCACCCGCAACTACCGCGAGGCGTACGGGATGTTCGCGGTCAACGGCATCCTCTTCAACCACGAGTCCCCGCGCCGCGGCGAGACCTTCGTGACCCGCAAGATCACCATGGCCGCGGCCCGCATCGAGAAGGGCCTTCAGGACACCCTTTACCTCGGCAACCTCGACGCCAAGCGCGACTGGGGCTTCGCCGGTGACTTCGTGGAGGCAATGTGGCTCATGCTGCAGGCCGAAATGCCTGACGACTATGTCGTCGCCACCGGCGAGACTCATTCGGTGCGCGAGTTCTGCGAGCTCGCCTTCGCGCGCCTCGGCCTGCCGCTGACCTGGATGGGGGAGGGCGCTGACGAGGTCGGCGTCGGCCCCGACGGCAACACGCTGGTGGCGGTCGATGAGCGCTACTTCCGGCCGGCGGAGGTGGACTGCCTGCTGGGCGACGCCTCCAAGGCCCGCGATGAGCTCGGCTGGCAGCCCGGTACCCGGTTCGCGGAGCTTGTCGAGATGATGGTGGAGGCCGATCTGGCGGCGGTGTGATCCGGATCGATCGATCGAAGATTCGACAGCTGTCAACAAGGAATCATGATGGCGAGCAGTGACGACTCCCCGGTCCGCATCCTCGAGTCCAGAATCAGGGACACCAGCGCGCTGGTCGGCGTCATCGGCCTCGGCTACGTCGGGCTGCCGCTGGCCCTCGCCTTCGTCGAGAAGGGGTTTCGGGTGCTCGGCTTCGACACCGACCCGGCCAAGGTCGAGAAGCTCGCGCGCGGCGAGTGCTACATCAAGCACCTCGACCCCACCCGCCTCCACCGCGCCATCGGCCTCACCCCCCAAGCCCCCGGGGGGGTGGATGGGAATTCCGAATTCCGAATTCCGAATTCCGAATTCAACGGGGGGCCGGGCGGGAAATTAAGAATTGAGAATTCAGAATTAAAACCTGAGGCGCCAGCCTCGAACCTCCTCTCCGCCACCTCCGATTTCTCCCGCCTCCACGAGCCCGAGGCCATCCTGATCTGCGTGCCGACCCCGCTCGGCGCCCACATGGAACCGGACCTCGGCTACGTCGAGGCTTCGGCGCACTCGATCCGCGACACCCTCCGCACCGGCCAGCTCGTCGTGCTCGAGTCCACCACCTACCCCGGCACCACCGAGGAGCTGGTGCTCGAGATCCTCGAGCGGCCGGCCGAGCGCCGGGCGGAGGGCAGCCGGCCCCACGCCCTGGAGTGCGGGCGGGACTTCTTCCTC
>CAZSTH010000015.1:0-53041 GCA_964609835.1 uncultured Thermoanaerobaculia bacterium | reverse complement strand
GCCGCCGTCGCATGCGACGGCGGCGCCACGTAAATTGGCTAGGTCAGGAACCCCGCCAGCGACGACTTCCTGTGAGAACGTCTGAGCTTGTCGAGCGAACGGCTCTCGATCTGCCGCACCCGCTCGCGTGACAGGCCCATGATCTCACCAATCTCGCGAAGGGTCTTCGGCTGATCGTCGATCAGCCCGAAGCGCAGTTCGAGGACCTGCCGCTCTCGCGAGGGGAGTTCGGACAGCGCATCCGCGAGGGCCCGCGAGAAACTCTCGCGCAGCAGGAGCTCATCGGCGTCGGGGAGCCCCGTCTGCTCGAGCAGATCACCGAGCTCCGACTCGCCATTCGCATCCACCGGCTCGTTGAGTGACAACGACGACCGCGACGCCCGTGTCAGCACCCGCACGTCCTCGACCGAGATGCCAAGCTCCTCCGACAGCTCCTCGTCAGTCGGTGCCCGGCCGAACCGCTCGGCAAGCAGGGAGCGAATCCGCTCCATCCGATAGAGCATGTTGGCCTGCTTCTGTGGCAGGCGGAACGAGCCGGCGTGCTCTGCGAGCGCGTGAAGAAGAGCCTGCCGGATCCACCACACGGCATAGGTGATGAACTTGACATCGTGCCCTTCCTGGGACGGATCGTACTTCTTGGCAGCCTGGATGAGGCCGAGATTGCCCTCGTGAATCATGTCGAGAAAGGGCACATTGGGGTTCCGGTACCTCTTCGCGTAGGCCACCACGAACCTCAGGTTGGACTCCACGAGGTGCCGCAGTGCGTCCTCATCCCCCTGGTGAATGCGGCGCGCGAGCTCGATCTCCTCATCGTGGTTGAGCTGGGGATAGCGGGCGATCTCTTTCAGGTACCGGCGCAGAGTCGCGACCTCGGCATCGGGGGCCACTCCTCCGCGACGACTCATTCTTCGTCCACGACCTGCAGAGTGGCCGACTCCACCTTGACCAGAGAGTGGTATCGAGGCACCTGGCTGTGCTTCTGCACGGTCTTTCTGATCAGCGCGGTCAGGGCCTCGTTCTCCTCTTGAAGCCGTTGGATCTGGCGCTTGAGATTGAGAATGATGTCGACCCCGGCGAGATTGACGCCGAGATCGCGGGTCAAGGTCAGAATGGTCTCGAGCTGCTCGCACGTCGTGTCGTCGTAAAGCCGCGTGTTACCGCGCGAGCGCACCGGCTGCAGCAGGCCCTCACGCTCCCACAGGCGGAGCGTCTG
This sequence comes from uncultured Thermoanaerobaculia bacterium, assembly GCA_964609835.1. Taxonomy (GTDB): domain Bacteria; phylum Acidobacteriota; class Thermoanaerobaculia; order Thermoanaerobaculales; family Sulfomarinibacteraceae; genus Sulfomarinibacter. The sequence goes on along the minus strand of CAZSTH010000015.1, from coordinate 51,828 downwards.
CGGATGTACGTTGTACTTCTCCGCGACCCACGAGATCATGCGATACTTCGGCTTCAGTTTCACCTTGCCTCCAGACCGTCACTGCAGCCTCGGAGCGAGTCCGCGAGCGCCTCATCCGTCACGCCGGTCGGCCCGCCGGACCGGCCCTGTTCCGGTCGATGGTGACCATGACTGTACCACTGCACCGACCGCCTTCCGGTAAACCCAACTCCGGCAGCGCCTCGAGAATCGGGCCGACACCCCGGCCCGAAGGCCGGGGCAAAAATCACCTCTCCTCTTCGGCGTCCACGTCCACGTACTCGGCATCGATGACGTCATCGTCCGTCGACTGGGATCCTGCATCGGCGCCCGCGTCGCCGGCGGCCGCCTGCGTGCCGTCCCCGGATGCGCCCTGGTAGAGGACCGCGGCGATGCTGTGGCTGGCCTGCGTCAAACGCTCGTGGGCTTTCTCCATCTCCTCAGGCGATCCTTCCTCGAGGACCTTCTTGGCGTCGGCGATCGCTGTGTCAATGGATGAAGCGTCGCTCTCACCCAGCTTGTCCCGATTGTCGTTGACCAGCTTCTCGGTGGCGTAGATCAGACCGTCGAGCTTGTTCCGGGTCTCGATCTGGCGCCGCCTGGTTTCGTCAGCGCTGGCATGGGTCTCGGCCTCGCCGACCATGCGGTCGATCTCGCCGTCGGAGAGGCCGGACGAGCTGGTGATCTCGATCTTCTGCTCCTGTCCGGTACCGCGGTCCTTCGCCGACACGTGCAGGATGCCGTTCGCGTCGATATCGAAGGTGACCTCGATCTGAGGCACGCCCCGCGGAGCGGGCGGAATGCCGATCAAGTGGAAGCGGCCGAGGGTCCGGTTGTCTACCGACATCGAGCGTTCGCCCTGCAGGACATGGATCTCGACCTGGTTCTGGTTGTCATCGGCGGTCGAGTAGACCTTTGACTTGCGCACCGGAATGGTGGTGTTGCGGTCTATCACCACGTCGGTCACGCCGCCGAGGGTCTCGACGCCGAGCGACAACGGGGTCACGTCGAGCAGGAGCACGTCCTTGACGTCACCGGCGAGCACGCCGGCCTGCACCGCCGCACCGATCGCCACCACCTCGTCGGGGTTGACGCCCTTGTTGGGCTCCTTGCCGAAGAAGTCGGTGACCACTTTCTGGACCATCGGGATCCGGATCGAGCCACCCACCAGAACCACCTCGTCCACATTCTTGGCCTCGATGCCGGCATCCTTGAGGGCCTGGCGGCACGGCTCCAGCGTGCGCTGCACGAGGGGCTCGATCATCTGCTCGAACTTCGATCGCGAGAGCCGCAGGTTGAGATGTTTGGGGCCGGAGGCGTCCGCCGTGATGAACGGCAGGTTGATGTCGGTCTCCTGGGTCGAGGAGAGCTCCATCTTGGCCTTTTCCGCGGCCTCCTTGAGACGCTGCACGGCCATCCTGTCCTTCGACAGGTCGACACCCTGATCCTTCTTGAACTCTTCTTCCATCCACTCGATGATGAGCTGGTCGATGTCGTCACCGCCGAGATGGGTGTCACCGTTGGTGGACTTCACCTCCACCACGCCGGCGCCGACCTCGAGGATCGAAATGTCGAACGTGCCGCCGCCGAAATCGAAGACGGCGATCGTCTCGTCCTCCTTCTTGTCGAGGCCGTAGGCGAGCGCGGCTGCAGTCGGCTCGTTGACCAGCCGCAGGACCTGCAGACCGGCGATCTGGCCCGCGTCCTTGGTCGCCTGACGCTGGGCGTCGTTGAAGTACGCTGGAACCGTGATCACTGCCTTTTCGACCGCGCTTCCCAGGTAGTCCTCGGCAGCCGACTTCAGCTTCTGAAGCACCATCGCCGAGATCTCGGGCGGTGAATAGACCTTGCCCTCGATCTCGATCCGCGCCGAATCATTCTCGCCCTTGACGACCTTGAACGGAATCGTCTTGATCTCCTCGGTCACCTCGTCGAAACGGCGGCCCATGAAGCGCTTGACGGACGACACCGTCTTCTCCGGGTTGGTGACCGCCTGACGTTTCGCCACCTGGCCCACGAGACGCTCGCCGGCCTTGGAGAACCCGACCACGGAGGCCGTCGTGCGGTTTCCCTCCTGGTTCGGAATGACGACCGGTTTTCCACCCTCCATGGCGGCCACCACCGAGTTGGTGGTACCGAGATCGATTCCTATCACATGAGACATGCTTGAATCCTCCTCAAATTTCACTGTCAATTTTCACTATAAGACCTGAGTGTTTATTTGTCAAGTCTGTTGCACAACCCCGTCGACACAGCGTCCATTCCCCGGAGGAAACGGGTGAGCGAAGCGTCGTCACACTGTGAGATCAGGGGGTCAGGGAATCAGCTCGACGCCAGGACCGGGGGGGCGCTCCAGGCGCTGGCCCGTGCCCTCCCACGCCAGGTGACGGGTCAAGATCAGATCCTGAATCGGCTGCCCTCCGGCATCCGAGCCGGTCACCAGGAGCTTCTGGCCTCGCGTCACCAGCCGATAAGGACGGCCCCAAGGGTCTCTCGGCGCCCGGTCTTCGGGGGCACCCGCAACCTGGTCGAAGCTCTCGGGGTAGATCCCGGTGAGGTAGAACGAGGTCTCGGCGCCCTCGAGCAGCCGCTCGAGGGTCAGCCACGACAGCGACTCGAGGATGTAGCCATCCCAGACGTCGGCCCGAGCGCCGAAGCCCGGGTTCAGGGGGTTGCGGGGCATCACCATCAGAGAGAATCCGAGCAGGACCAGGAACGGCAGCGCCAACCACGGCAACGAGGCGAAGCTCATGCGCGGCGCCTTGGCCGCCTCCAGGGTGCGCCGCATCTCGCGCGCGATCTCCTCGGCGGTTGCCTCCCGGATCAGCCCCTTGTCGAGCAGCTCGGCAATCGCCTTGCAGGTCTCGAACTCGATCAGTGGGCTCTCGAGGATGATCTCCGCCACCGAGTCCTTGCCGTCGATCAGCGGGTACACCGCCATCTGGTTCTCCGACACCTGGTTGTCGGACTGCGCCGCCGCTGACGACTCGGCGGCGTCGAAGCTGAAATCGAAGTCGCCAAGGGCGTCGTCGTCCACCCGCGTGATCTCGAGGCGCCGAGTCGGGTCGGTCTTTCGAAACACCACGTTGCGATTGGGGATGCGCTGATCGATGAACGGCCACTCGTCCGTCATCCGAGCGCCTTCCATGATGATCGAATCGGCGGCCATCGGCTGCAGGAGATCGCGATCGTAGTCGATGTCGGTTTCCTGAGAGAAGTGGTATTCACCGTCTGACCAGCGGAAGACGCGGTAGACGATCTGCAGGATCTGCTGCTGGAGGGCGACCCGCACGGTATCGATCGGAACCACGTGGTGATCGATGAGGATGCGTCCGAGACGCTGCAGGGTCTCCTCCTGACGGCGCAGGGCGGCATCGAGCTCCTGCTGGGTGATCTCTCCGCGCTTGAGGAGGATCAACCCGATCATGTCCTCGGTGTGCTGGTTGAGCGTCGACGCGCCCACGATGCAGCCGTCCTGGAACGACAACGTGACCAGGTTCTCTTCGGTGCGCAGCGTCAGGACCCCGGTCTTGCGCTGCAGCGAGATCAGCTGAAGGATGTCGGCAAACGAGAAGTCCCGGAGGGTGCCTTCGAGCGCCATCTCACCTCCGGTTCCAGGCCGCGACGCCCGAGCGAAGAACGACCAGGCCCGACAGCACGAAGAAGGCCGGTTGCAGATACCCGTGGCTCGCCAGCGGCTCGATCTGCGGCAGGAAGAGCGGCACCCACACGAGCGCTCCGGACAGGAAGAACCACGCCAGAAAACCGGTTGCCAACCCGCGCGCGACGCGCCCGTCGAGGAGGCTGGAGCTGCCGGGAAGGACAAATCCCGCCAGTCGTCGGGCGAGACCTGTCAAGGTCTCCCATCGACGAATCTGCTGGAGCTTGGAGGTCTGCTGCTCGATCGAGACCACATCCCGCTTCTGGAACACCGACACGCACTGCGAACAGTAGATGGTGCTCTCGCCGAATCCCTGGGCGAGGTTGTAGAGCTTGCCGCACTTCGAACACTCCCGGGCGGGCGGCATGCCGCGCAGACGAAGGGCCAGGACCAGCAGCCCGACCACCGCGCCGACGATGAACACCGTCGACAAACGCGTGCCGAGCTCACCCAGGGCCTCGAGCGAGAACCGTTTCTCCCCGATGCTCAGGCGCTGGTCAGGGTCGAGCGACTCGAGGAGTCGCTCGACATCCGCCGACCTCAGCCACGGATAGCGGATCCGTGCGTCCTGCCCCCGCAGCCCGTTCTCGGCAGAGTCCCGGCCGCCGATTTCCCGTGCCTTCGCGCGCGCCGCGTCGCCCTCCTGGAATCGACGGCTGAGGTCGAAGGCGAGCGACAAATTGTGATAGGCGTACGCGTTCCGGCTGTTGAGCTCGAGCGCCTGATTGTAGAGCTGGATCGAACGCCTGGTGTTGCCCTCCTCGAGGGCGAGGTTGCCGACAAAGATCAGCGGCCACGACAGGCTCTCGTCGGCCATCGTCGCCTTCTGGAACTCCATCCTGGCGCGATCCGGTTCGCCGTGCATGCGCAGCAACTCGCCGTAGATGAGATGGTACAGCGCGACCTCGTCGAACTCGTCCGTCAGGTGGGCCATCTCGCGCAGAGTCGAGAAATCGAGCTGTCTTTCGTCGAGCATGATGGAGAGCCGCTCGTCGGTCTCCGGCAGCCGCAGGCCGTCATGCTTCACGAACGCGAGGGCCGGCATGAAGAGGGCGAGCACGACGCAGGCCACGAACGCCCAGATCCTGAGCGCCTGGCCGAAATAGATCCAGGACAGCGAAAACAAATAGACCACGACCCACAGGGGCCCGAGACCCGCGAACAACGGTAGCAGCAACAGCACGACGCCGAAGACCCAGGCGTTGGCTGGCTGGAACAGCTTGCCGCCGAGCTCGCGCGCGTCATAGGCGAGCGCACGCGCGGAGCGCAGAGTCATCGTGACGATCAAGCCGAGAAAAGTCATCGCCAGCGCGATCACCACCCACAACATGAACACCGCGCCCAGCAGGCGGCCCTTTGACTCGAAGCTGACGAGCTTGATCCAGCCCAACAGGTGATCTCCGAGGGCCTCCACAACGGCACCGCGCTGCCACTCGAGGCGGGCACTCGCGAAGAAAACCGGGGGATAGTCCGGGTCGAGCCGGCGCGCCAGCTCGAGAGCCGCCTCTTCATCCGCCTCGGGGTGGTTCTCGGCCCACCGCACCAGGGCCGTGGCGAACGGTGTCATGCGCCATACCTCGAGCTCGGTGGCCCGCTCCTCCAGCACCTGCGCCGCGCGGTCGGCTCCCTCGAGGTCGCCCGCCGCGAGGTTGGACTGAACCTCGTTCCAGACGTCGAGGAGATTGGCACTGGCCGGCGCCGCGACCGCTCCCGCCACGACGAGGATGAGGAGAAGCCGACGCATCAGGGCTTTTTCTGCACGTACAGGGCTCGCAGCTGGTAGAGAACGCTCGAAAGCGCCTCGCCTTCCTGCCGCGTCAGATTGCCGGTGGTCTTCTCCTCGAGGACTCCGAGAAAATCGATCACCGTTCGCGCCTCGTCGGGACGCGGAGGCAATCCCTCGGCTCCGAGCAACAGGAGCTCCGCATGCTGCGTCAGCATCGCCACCAGGCCCAGAAAACGAGACGAGGTCTCGGGGGGGCGGCTCGGGCCGGGTTCCGGCGTCCCGGAAGGCGGCCCCCCGGCGCCTGGGCTGCGTTCCGGCGCAGGGTCCTGCTTCACGGGCGGCCGCTGCGGCCCACCCGCAGCCCGGTCGGGCGCAGGCCGTTCGGTGCGCTCAAGCTCGCGCGGTTCTCCGTCAGCGGTGAACTTGCGGCGATCGACGACCTTGACCTTGCTCGGCCCTCCGTTCCTTTCGTCCAACGAAGTCCTCCCGATACGCTACTTTCCTGTTCCCAGGATACTACGCAGGTGGGCACCCCCGATCAAGAAGCGCGCGATTCGGCCCGCCGCTGGAACTTCAGTCGCGAAAACGGGCCGAGCGCTTCTCGAGGAACGCCGCGGTGCCCTCGCGCATCTCGTCGCCGGCGGCGCCGACGCCGAACAGGGTCGCCTCCAGCAGGCAACCATCCTCGAAGGGAAGATCAAGACCGTGGTTGACGGCCTCGATGCAGTTGCTGACCGCCAGCGGGCCGTTAGCGAGGACCTGAGCCGACAGGTTCCCGACCACGTCACCGAGCTCGTCGAGCCCGCAGACGCGGTTGACGAGGCCAATCCTCTCCGCCTCCTCGGCCGAGACGTTGCGGCCCGTCAGCAGGATCTCGAGGGCGCGACCACGTCCCACCAGCCGCGGCAGGCGCTGGGTGCCGGCATAGCCGGGAATCAGACCCAACTTGACCTCCGGCTGGCCGAAGACCGCGTTCGAGGACGCCACCCGAAGGTGGCATGCCATCGCCAGCTCGCATCCGCCGCCGAGCGCGAACCCATTGACCGCCGCCAGGGTCGGCTTCGGCATCGTCTCCAAGCGATCGAAGATCGCCTGGCCTCGCAGCGAGAACTCCTTGGCCTCGACCGGACCGAGCGTGTTGAGCTCGGAGATGTCGGCGCCGGCCACGAAGGCTTTCTTCCCCTCTCCGGTCACGACCACCGCGAGAACCTCGTCGTCCGTCTCGGCCGCGGCCAGGGCGTCGTCGAGCTCCTCGAGGGTGGGCCGGTTGAGTGCGTTGAGCTTGTCCGGGCGATTGATGGTGATCCACAGTGCGCCATCGCGGTTGTCGAGCAGCAGGTTGTCGTAGGGCATTGCATCCTCCTCCGCGTTTCTCGATCGGAGTGTAACCAATCCGATCCCGATCCCGGACCGTTCGATCGGTGATTTCTCAGGTCGGGCTACATGATCCTGCCGCGGAGTCTCGGTCGCGCCCGGAATACAAGCTCTACCGGAGACGGGATCTGGATCGAGACCGGAGGTTACTGGAAATCCGACGGCGAGACAGCACCGCCGACGGTGTAGTCGAGGATCGTGTTCTGATCGAAGCACGGCACGCACTGGCGGCAGGCTTCGTCGGCGCGCTTGACGCCCGAGGGGTCGATCCGCGCGACCACGCCGGCGCACAACCAGTGGAAGACCGGTTTGCCCCGCTGCCAGGGTGCAGTCTCGCCGATGATCAGGTTAGCCGCCTCGCCCTGCTGCTCTGGCGTCAGCTCGAACTCGCAGCTGCCGGCGCCGCGCACCTCTCCGACCCGCATCTTCGACCGCGCGAGGACTGCACCGTCGGCGTCGACGACGGCAACGAAGTACTCCACCGGCTCGTACTCGAGGCCGTTCACCCAGCGTTCGAACTCCTGATCCGGCATTTCGGCCATCCAGTTCCGATTCTCACTCTTGCCCACACTCGCCCGCTCGCGGATCTGCTCATCATCGAGATCCCGGTTCGGATTCCGGTGATCCGAGCTTTCCTTGGTCCTCCACCACATCGCCTGCTGATATCGAGCTTCGGCTCGCTCCACCTCGATTTCGTGACGGTTGAGCCGTCGCTTCTCAGCCCTCGGCATCACACCCCAGAAGCGGCCGCCGCCCTCGGCGTGCATGTCGACGAAGTAGAGGTCCTCCACGACGTCATGGAGACGCCTGAAGTACAGCCGGACGGAGGTCTCCGGCAGGTTCCCGTCGACGGTCGCCGTGACGACGGCGTTGCCACCGACCGGAACGCAGTCGACCGGATCCGACGACACTGACGGCACCGGGGTTCCCTGCGCCTGGCCCGCGGCTGCGCCCGCGCACAACGTCACAACCGCGATCACGATCGCGACCGCCACCGACATTCTTGACCCGTCACCCATTCGACAACTCCCATCACGGTCGGCATCGCTCGAAGCCAGACGCGAACGGTACTCGGCACCTCAAGTCTACGGCCAGTGAGAATCGATGTCAACCTCTTGTGCTGACGAGAGATACGATGATCATGGCGTGACAGCAGGCAACCGGTCGCGGCACTCCGATCTCAGAAGAATCGCCGCTTCACGTACACCACGTCGGCGGCCAGGATCTCCGGGTCGGCGATCCGGCCCTTGCGGATCTGCGACAGATCGTACTCGCGAATCGTGCGCTGCCCGTCGACCATGCGATGGATCTCGATCGACTGCGACGCGAACTTGCCGAAGCCGCCCGCCTGCGAGACAGCCTGCAGCAGGGTCAGTCCCTCCGAAATCTCGTACTGGCCGGGGCGTGCCACCTCGCCGGTCACGAAAAACAACTTCCTCGCCGACACGAAGATGACGTCACCGGCCTCGATGAAGACATCCCGGCCCTCCTCGCCCGACATCAGTTTCGCGGTGGAGAACGTCCTCGGAGCCGGTGGACCCTGTCCGCTCTGGACCGCGGTACGCCGCAGCTCGAGCTCGCCGCCCGCGGTGGCCTTCAAACCGCCGGCTTTGGCCAGGATCTCGGTCAGGGAAGTCCTGCCCTCGAGGTAGTAGGTGCCCGGGTTCTGGACCTCCCCGAGCAGCGTCACGGGCTGCGATGCGTAGACCTCGATCTCGGCTGTGAGCTGGACATCGACGTAGAAATCGCGCTCCAACAGCTGCTCGAGCAGGGCCACCACCTCCGCCGTGGTCTTTCCCGCCACCGGCACCTTTCCGAGCAGTGGATAGGTGATCGCACCGGTCGGCTCGACCGCGAATCTCCCCGAGATCTCCTCCTCGTCGAATGCCTCGACGACCACCACATCGCCGCTGCCGAGCCGGTAGGCAGCAGCCGCCGGGGGTGCCTCTTCCTGCGCAGCAGCGGCGGCGGCCACCGTCAGGGCCAGGGCCGCCAGAATGACCCGACCGATCATGGCCGCACCCTACCACACGGCACCCGCCGCGGCATCCGTGTCGGCAAAGCCTCAGAACCCGAGTAACAGGCCGATGGTCAAAATGTTGGAGGTGTACGAGAACCGGTACAGCGACTGCCGGTCCTCGTAGACGTAGGTGCTCCACAACGAGAACCGTCGGTTGACGCGGTAACCCAGTCCGAGGCCCAGGGTCAGGATGTCGTCCGTTCGCTCCTCGCCGGTCAACGGGTCCGGCATCTCGTAATCGTTGACCTGGTAGCGGCCGCTGACCTGTCCGTAGAGCGACCCCCGATCGATGCTGTAGAGCACACCACCCCCGCTTGCCACGTAATTGGCGTTGTCGGCGTAATTGGAGGGGTAGGCCGAGCGCAGGACGTCGAAGCGCAGCAGCGAGCCGTGCGCGAGCTCCCAGGCCAGGTATCCCTTAGCAACCGCACTTCCGAAGTCCGACACCTCGGGATCGCCGGGCGCAGGATCGTAGTCGATCGTCCGGTAGCCGGCACGCAGCCCGGTCCCGAGAACCGGGCTCAGCTGGCCGTCGAGGCCGAGAGTGATCTCGTTGGATGTCGAGTCGCGAAAGCTATTGGACCCGAAGAGGTCGTCGTGGGCGTCGAACTCCGCCACTCCGTAGCGGAGGTCCATGGTCAAGGACGGATCGAGCTGGTGCATCCAGCCAACCCCCGCCCACACCTGATCGTAGTCGTAGAAGAACCGGGGATCGGAGTGATCGAGTTCGATCCAGCCGCCATCGACGAACACGCCGTCGCGGTGGGTGAGCCAGTAGTCGAGGCCGACACGTACCACCTGCTTCTCGAAACGTGGATCTCCGAACACGAGCTCGCCGCCCGGGTCTACCTCTCGGGTCTCGAGGTTGCCCACGATGTAGCCGTACGAGGCATCGAGGACCAGCCCGTTGGCGAAGACGAAGCGGCCGCCGGCCTCGAGGTGATGCGACCACTTGTCCTCGAGCTCGTAGGTTCGATAGTCGGTGTAGCGGGGCATGTAGGAGAAACGGATCTGGCTCTCATTGACTGGAAGCTCGAAAAGCAGCCTCGCGCTCGCCTGCCACACCTGGTCACTCACCGGGTTGTCGGGCGTGAAGAAGATGTTGTCCCGGTCCTGCCATGACAGCTGCACTGCGGGGCTGAACAGAAAGGGACCCACCGGGATCGCGTCCTCGGCCGCCGCTGCCGACGACATCGAACCCGGCTCACCGGCGGCCGCCGTTTCCTGCGCGATCGCGGTGTCGGCGATGAGCAGAGAGAACGCAGACAGCAGCACTGCCAGACGCCCGTGCCTCATCAAGCACCGTGCCCCGTGCGGCAGCAAAAAAACACGCTCGATAGCTTCCACATCAAGCATCAGAGCAGGCGCCCGATCATCAACCGCTAAATCTCTGCTCTGATTGACTCTATCATACGAAGAATGACCCTCGATCGCAGCTTCCCTCCCCGACCTCTTCTCTCGAAGCCCGAACGCCCATTCGCTTCTCCGCCTTCTCATGCCGCAACGTGTCATGGCGCGCGGGGCGACCAGGGAGCCTTCGAGGAGCCGGATGATAAATTGATCATAATCAGTTACTTGGATTTCATATCCAGCAATTCTGTGCCGACGGCTCCGGCGGCAGCGCAGAATCACTTGCCAACCTGCGGCGATTTGTGCAGAATGAATGAGTGTTCATTCACTATCTTGCCCCGCCCGTCCGCCGCTACGGGGCGCACACTCACCCACCATCGGGAGGTTGATTCATGGCCACTGAGATCCGCAAGGCCGCGGTGTTGGGAGCCGGCGTCATGGGCTCCGGTATCGCCGCCCACCTCGCCAACGCCGGAATTCCCGTCCTCCTTCTCGACATCGTTCCACCGAAGCTCGGCGAGGACGACGAGAAGAAAGGTCTGACGACCGACGACCCGCGCTTTCGCAACAAGCTCGCCATCGCGGGTCTCGAGGGCATCAAGAAATCGAAGCCGGCCGCCCTCTACTCGAAACGGTTCCTGCCACTGATCGAAATCGGCAACTTCGACGACCACTGGCACCGCCTCGCCGAGTGCGATTGGATCGTAGAGGTGGTGGTCGAGCGCCTCGACATCAAGCAGAAGGTCTTCGCGCGCGTCGACGAGGTGCGCCGCCCGGGCACCATCGTGTCGTCCAACACCTCCGGGTTGTCGATCTCCGGCATGACCGAGGGCCGTTCCGACGACTTCAAGAAGCACTTCCTGGTCACCCACTTCTTCAACCCGGTGCGGTACATGCGGCTACTCGAGCTGGTGGCGGGCGAGCAGACCAAGCCCGAGATCCTCGAGTTCTTCACCGATTTCGGCCGCTTCCGACTCGGCAAGGGGATCGTGTTCGGCAAAGACACGCCCAACTTCATCGGCAACCGTATCGGCACCTATGGGATCGCCGCCACCTTCAAGGCGATGATGGAGATGGACTACCAGATCGACGAGGTCGACGCCATCACCGGACCCGCCATGGGCCACCCGGGCAGCGCCTCCTTCGGCACCGCCGACCTGGTCGGGATCGACGTTCTCGCCCACGTCACCAACACGATTCACGAGGGCTGCCCGGAGGACGAGGAACGCGACATCTTCCAGGTGCCGGAGTTCATCCAGAAGATGATCGAGGGCGGCTCGTTGGGACGCAAGACCAAGGACAAGGGCGGCTTCTACAAGATGCAGAAGCACGAGGACGGCTCCAAGACCAAGCTCGTCCTCGACTGGAAGACCGGCGACTACCGCCCGAAAGAGCGCCCGAACATCCCGTCATTGAAGAAGGCCAAAGCCACCCACGACGTCAAGCAGAGGCTGCGCGACGTTGTCTTCGCCGACGACCGAGCCGGCGCCTTCGCGTGGCGGCTGATGCGCGACACGCTGGCCTACAGCTCAGTGCGCCTGGGCGAGATCTCCGACTCCATCGTCGACATCGACAACGCGCTCCGCTGGGGCTACAACTGGGATCTGGGCCCGTTCGAGGCATGGGACGTGCTCGGTGTTGCCGAAGTCGTGAAGCGGATGAAGGAGGACGGCGTCGAACCGGCTCCATGGGTCGACGGAATGCTCGAAAGCGGCCACGAGCACTTCTACATCGAGTCGGCGGACGGGCGTCAGTATTACGATGCCGCGAGCAGATCCTATCTGGAGGAGCCGAAGCCGGAGAGCTTCCTGGTCCTCGCCGACATCAAGCGCGACGACGAGAAGATCGTCTACGGGAACAGGAGCGCGTCGATGGTCGACATCGGCGACGGCATCGCGTGCATCGAGTTCCACTCGGCGCTGCAACCGCGAATGAACCCCATCGACGACCAGATCATCGACGTCATGACCAAGGGCCTCGAGATCGCCGAACGTGATTTCAGAGGTCTCGTGATCCACCACCAGGGAGAGAACTTCTCCGCAGGAGCCAACCTCCTCCAGGTGCTCGAGGGCATCCAGGCCAACCAGTGGTCAGCCATCGACGACATGATCCGGAACTTCCAGGCGATGACCCGCAATCTCCTCAAGGCTCGGATTCCGGTGATCACCGCACCCTTCGGCTACACCTTCGGCGGCGGTTGTGAGATCACCATGGGCGGCGACCGGGTGTGCGCGGCGGCAGAGACCTATATCGGCCTCGTCGAGGTCGGCGTCGGCGTCATTCCAGCGGGCGGTGGCTGCTGGGCGCTGCTCGAAAGGGTCCTCGACGGCGTCGACGAGCCCGTGCTCTCGAACATCCCGTTCATCAGGATCGCGTTCGAGAACATCGGCATGGCCAAGGTCGCCACCTCGGGCGAGGAGGGGCGCGACCGCAAGTACGTCCGCCTGTCCGACAAGGTGGAGATCAACCGCGACCAACAGATGTGGACCGCCAAACGGATGGCGATCGCGATGGACGAGGAGGGTTACGCGCCGCCCCTGCCCAAGAAGCTCCATCTGCCGGGCCGTGAAGGCGCGGCGACCATCGAAATGATGCTCCACAACATGAAGCTGACCCACTGGATCTCGTCACACGACGAGAAAATCGGCAAACATCTCGCTCGAATCCTGACCGGTGGCGACACCACCATCAACGATCCGGTCGACGAGCAGACCATTCTCGACCTGGAACGGGAGGCCTTCCTCTCGCTGTGCGGCGAGCCCAAGACCCAGGACCGCATCTCCTACATGCTGGTCAACAACAAGCCGCTGCGGAACTGAAAAGGAGTGAGGAGATGAGAGAAGCAGTCATCGTTTCCCGCGCCCGCACGGCCATCGGCCGGGCCAAGAAGGGCAGCCTGCGCGACACCCGGCCGGAGTCGTTCGCCGCGGAAATGATCAAGGCACTGGTCGACCGCACCGCCGGCCTCGAGCCCGCGATGGTCGGCGACGTCATGCTCGGATGCGCCATGCCCGAGGGTGAGCAGGGCATGAACGTGGCCCGGCTCATCACTTTCGCGGCGGGATTCCCGACCGAGGTACCGGCGGCGACGATCAACCGTTTCTGCTGCTCGGGCTCGCAGACCATCGCGATGGCCGCCGACACGATTCGCTCCGGCAACGCCGACATCATCATCGCCGGCGGCGTCGAGTCGATGTCGATGGTGGCCATGGGCGGCAACAAGCCCATCGCCCACCCCGGTTTGATGGAGATGCTGCCCAACTCCTACGCGGCCATGGGCACCACCGCGGAGGTCGTGGCACGGCGGTTCGGCATTACCCGCGAGGTGCAGGACGAGTTCGCCTACAACTCGCACATGAAGGCGGTCGCTGCCCTCGAGGCGAAGAAGTTCGAGGACGAGATCGTGCCGCTCGACGTCCGGGTGCGCGAAAACGGCAGTTGGCGCGACGTCCACTTCGACACCGACGAGGGGCCGCGCCCGGACACCACCATCGAGGGCCTGGCCAAGCTCAAGCCGGTCTTCGACCCCAGGGGGACGGTGACTGCCGGCAACGCCTCGCAGATCAACGACGGTGCCGCGGCGGTGGTCGTGATGGGCGACGATGTCGCCGACACCATGGGCCTGAAACCCATCGCCTACGTGCGCCACTGGGCAGTGGCCGGCGTTGACCCTGACATCATGGGCATCGGACCTGCGGTGGCCGTGCCCAAGCTGCTCGAAAGGACCGGGCTGAAGCTCGACGACGTCGATCTCGTGGAGATCAACGAGGCGTTCGCCAGCCAGTCGGTCTACTGCGGCAACGAGCTCGGCCTCGACCCCGACAAGACCAATGTCAACGGTGGCGCGATTGCCACGGGCCACCCGCTCGGCGCGACCGGCGCGGTCCTGACCGTCAAAATCCTCGGCGAGCTCGAGCGCCGCGGCGCGAAACGCGGCATCGTCACCATGTGCATCGGTGGCGGCATGGGCTTCGCGTACCTGCTGGAAATGGCGTAGCGACTCCGATTTCGAACGCGACAACCCGGCCGCACGGCCGGGTTTTTTTTGCGAAACACAGACACGAATCCGGAATTCGCGCTTCTGAATCCTGAATGCCGCCCAGCCATCCCTGGGCGGGTCCGACATTCACGGGGGCGGTGGGGAAGTCCGAATTCCCAATTCCGACGGGCTAACCCGCCCCGAGGCGCTTTTCGATATTCCGCAGGATCTGCAGCGAGATCGAGGGGTCGCCGAAGGTGCCCACCCGGATCCGCACCGCCGTGTTGCCCGCGTCCACTGCCTCGAGATTGATGAAGACCTTCGTGCCCACCGCCATCCGGGCGGTGATCTTGCCCTTGAGACGGTCGACGGTCGACTCGATCGCGACCAGCTCGAGATCAGTGAGCGTCTCAGACGTCGCAGTGGCGACCTCCGGCATGGCTTCCTGGAGCACGGCGCGCAGCTCCCGCTCGACCTTGTTGTACTGGGCCTCGGTGCCGGACGGGGTTTCAAGGGTCGTCTTGCAGCCGGCCACGACAAGGAGACACGCGACGACGATCAGCGTCTTTTTCATACGGCGAACCGTACTCCGCCGGCGGATAATTGTCGAGCGAAGCGGAGGAGATGTCGTACCCGTCCCCGTTTGTGCTTCCATCCCCGATGACGTGGATCACACGGGTTCGGCGGTTCCGGGACCGGAATCGGGACCGGGTTCGGTCCGGCCCGACTCTCTTGTCCCTCCCAGGTTGCGGTTGTACTCTTCGGCGCGAGGTGGCGCATGAAGCGAACCATCGCCGTCCGGCGAGAAACCAAGAGTACCTGGGAACGGCGCACGCCGGTCACCCCCGAGCTGGCACTACGGCTGGTGCGTGAGCACGGGTTCGAGGTGCTGGTCCAGCCCTCGTCACGGCGGGTCTTCCCCGACAAGGACTATGTCCGCGCCGGCGCCCTGATGGCCGAGCATCTGGAAGGCTCGCGGCTGGTGCTGGGCGTCAAGGAGATTCCGCCGCAGATGCTCGAGCCGGACACCACCTACGTCTGCTTCGCGCACGTCATCAAGGGGCAGCCCGCCAACATGCCCATGCTCTCGACCCTCCTCGAGCGACGGTGCACGCTGATCGACTACGAGATGGTGGTCGACGACGACGGACGGCGGCTGATCTTCTTCGGCCGTTTCGCCGGACTCGCCGGGATGATCGACACCCTGTGGGCCCTCGGGCGCCGGCTCCAGATCGAGCAGATCCGCACGCCGCTCGCCTCCATAGAACCAGCCCACACCTATCCCGGCCTGCACGAGGCCAAGCTCGCGGTGCGCACTGCCGGAGAGCAGATCGCCTCCCGCGGGCTGCCGCTCGAGGCCACACCGATGGTCTTCGGGGTCGCCGGTTACGGCAACGTCGCAGCGGGCGTGCGCGAGATCCTGGCCGAGCTGCCGACGCGCGAGGTCAGCCCATCCAACCTCGGGACCCTGAACGAGAACCCGTCGTCCCGCTGCATCTATCAGACCACCTTCAAGGAGGAGCACCTCGTGGTGCCGGTGGACGACGGCCGGGAGTTCGCGCTCGAGGATTACTACCAGCACCCGGAACGCTACCGGACGGTCTTCGCAGAGCACCTGCCTTTTCTGACGGCGCTCGTCAACTGCACGTATTGGGACGCCCGCTACCCGCGGCTGGTGACGAAGGATGACCTCAGCCGGCTCTTCGCCGACGGCGGCCGCCCGCGCCTGCGGGTGATCGGAGATCTCAGCTGTGATGTCGGGGGGGCCGTCGAGTGCACGCTCAAGTGCACCGAGCCGGCCGACCCGGTGTATGTCTGGGACCCGGCCAGCAGTGCGATCGAGTCGGGGATCGCGGGCCGCGGCCCGGTCGTGCTGGCGGTCGACATCCTCCCCTCGGAGCTGCCCCGCGAGGCTTCGCAGGAGTTCTCCTCCGCTCTCGCGCCGTTCATCCCAGCCCTCGCGCGGGCCGACTACGAGGTGGAGTTCGACGACCTCGACCTCCCGCCCGCGCTCAAACGCGCCGTCATCTGCCACCGCGGCCGTCTGGCGCCGGAGTACGAGTATCTCGAGGAACACCTCGCGGCCGAGAAGCGAGCTTGAATTGTCTGCCCAAACACGCTACGTTGGCCGCCGTTCCGCTGCACCCCGCCTCGGGCGAGGAGTTGCGGCGGAATCAAATCTCATGTGGGGTGCCTCGGCATCCGACCGAAAATCTACTTTTCCCTGATCTCTCCGGGTCGCCCGACCCGGTTTTTTTCATGCCTGGCGCGTCGCGCCGGGCATGAAAAACCGGGTCCCGCGGTTCGGGGCCAGACCACGCTAAGATCGATGGACCGGCCGCAGACCGGCCGGCGGATACGGTACGGAGGTCGGATGATGCGAGCTCCATCCTTCACTGCGACGATCACTCTGCTCTGCCTGGCGGCGTCGGTCTCGGCCGCAGATCTGCGGATTACCTGCAACCCCGGCTTCAGGGTCGTGATCGACGGCGAGCCGGCCGGCGACTGCGCCGACGACGTCCAGGGCGTCGTGGTGGAGAGCCTCGATGCAGGCCCGCATTCGGTCCTCCTCGAGGGCGCCGACGGTCCTGCCGGCGAGGCCACCGTCGTGCTCGAGACGGCAGACCAACAGATCGCGTTCTTCGGGCCCGCCGCCACCCGGCCTGCCGGGGCGGCGGAGACCTCGGCTGGGGGAAGTCCGGGATCGATCGAGATCGTCACCGACGCGCCGCGCTGCTGGGTCGAGATCAACGGTCGCCGAATCGAGAAACTGGAGCCGGTGCTGACCGTGCACTCCGTGCCGGCGGGCCGGCGGACGGTCTGGCTTCAGGAGCTCGGCACTCTGCTCGAGGTCGGCGTCACGGTCCTCCCCGGCGCTCCGGTGCGGCTGACGGCGAGCTTCGCCGACCGCACAACCGAGGTCGAGGCGCTGGAGGGGGCGGCGGACGGCTCCGGCGCCGTGCCCGGAGGCTGCTACCACTACTGGATCGAGGTGTTGCAGACCAGCAGCGTCGAGAAGGTGGGCAAGGTCAGTGAGGTGCTCGACGAAGAGGGTTACCCCATCCACCACCAGGACGTCGTCACCGTCCACACCGGCGAGATGCCCCTGTACAAGCTCAGGGTCGGGCCGTTCGCCAACCGGTTCTCGGCGGACCGGACCCTGTTCAAGATCGGCGCCCGGGACCTCCCCGGAGCGAGGGTTGTGAAGGAGCCGTGCCGGTAGCCGGGGGGGCACTGGCGCGATGCAAGCAGCCGGGGCAGGAGCACGGCCCATCGCCGAAGCCGCGACGATCACTTGATACCATCGGAGCGAGGGGGTCGGCCATGCAGTTCATCGATCGGCTCACGCGGTGGGAAGGAATGATCTTCGGCTTCATAGCGGGCATTGCCTTCACGGCGGTCGCGTCGATGGCCTTCAACGAGATCTACGGTCTGCTGTCGGTTTCGCACTGGAAGCGCAGCCTCCACAACCGCAAGATCGCAAGGATCGCCGAGCTGATGGAGGAAGAGCTCGCGGTCGCGAACGCGGCCATGAAGGACGGCGTGCCGATCGAGCTCAGCCACTACCTCGCCACCCGCTACATGCCGAAGCTCTACGCCCACCACATGAGGTACGCGGAAACCCTGTTGGTGAATGAGGAGATCGACGCGTTCAACACTCTGCGCCTGAGCTCGCCGTTTCTGACCTTCGACCTCTCGAATCGCGACTTCTCGGGCCTCGACCTGCACGGCGTGAACTTGACCGGCGCCGACTTGACGGCAACCGACTTCACCGAGGCGGACCTCAAGGACGCATCCTTCTGGATGGCGGAGATGCCGCGCGCCGACCTCACCCGAGCCAACGTCACACGCACCAACTTGTCGGAGGCGGTCCTCTCGAGCGCGATTCTGACCGGCATCCGCGGCGAGGGGCCGACCTTCCGAAAGGCGGTGCTGGTCGACGCCCGGATGGTCAAGCTCGAGGAGCTGGAGCTCGCCAACTTCGAGGGCGCCGAGCTGGCTCAGGCAAACCTCTTCTCGTCGCGCTTTCCGAACGCTCGCTTCGACGGGGCGGACTTCACGCTCGCCTCGGCGGTGAGCTCGGACTTCGCCGAGGTCGAGAGCATGAACGATGTCAACCTGACGGGTGCCAACCTCAAGAACGCCAAGCTCGATCCCGACCGCGTCGAGCGCGCCTGGTTCGTCAACGCTGACGGCATTCCATCGAGCGTCGCCAACGGGCTGCGGCGCACGGGAGGGGTCTCCCATCCCGAGGAGGTGCTGCAGATGGTCGACTCGAGGATCATCGCCGGCTTCCAGGCCCAGATCGAGGAGGACCCGTCGATCCGCCCCGACGAGCGGCAGCGGGTGCTGCTCGCCATGCTCCAGGAGTACTACCTCCAGTGACACGACCACCGCGACCCGCGACCGGCTCCTCACCCGTGCTCGGCGAGCGTGTGCCGGAGCTCCGCGCCGGGGCGGAGGAGATCCTCGATCGCTTCCTCGGCTGGACCACCGACCTCGGCTTCGAGCTCTACCCGGCCCAGGAGGAGGCTCTGCTGGAGCTGATGGCCGACCGCCACGTGGTGCTGGACACGCCCACCGGATCGGGTAAGTCGTTGGTCGCGCTCGGACAGCAGTTTCGCGGACTGTGCGAGGGTCGCCGCAGCTTTTACACCACGCCGATCAAGGCGCTGGCGAGCGAGAAGTTCTTCGCCCTCTGCGCCGAGCTCGGCGCCGAAAACGTGGGGATGTTGACCGGCGACGCCAGCATCAACCCCGACGCGGCGGTCGTCTGCTGCACGGCCGAGGTGCTCGCCAACCTGGCACTGCGGGAGGGCGAAGACCTCGACGCTCCGTACGTCATCATGGACGAGTTTCACTACTACGCCGATCGCGACCGCGGCTGGGCGTGGCAGGTGCCCTTGATCACGCTTCCCCGGACGCAATTCCTGCTGATGTCGGCAACGCTCGGCGACATGGCCGAGATCATGGCCAGGATGGAGGCCAGGAGCGCGCGCGGTGCCGTCCTCGTCCACTCCGACGAGCGGCCAGTCCCACTCGACTTTGCATACCGGGAGACGCCGCTGCACGAGACGATCCAGGACCTCGCCGACGATCACAGGGCCCCGATCTACCTTGTCAACTTCACCCAGCGGGAGTGTGCAGAGACCGCCCAGAGGCTGACCAGCATGCAGCTGACCACAAGGGAGGAGAAGGCCGCGATCAGGGGCGCGGTCGGGGATGCACGCTTCGACACCCCCTACGGAAAAGAGTTCAGGCGCTTCCTCGGCTTCGGCATCGGCGTCCACCACGCGGGCCTGCTGCCCAAGTACCGGCTGCAGGTGGAACAGCTCGCCCAGGCCGGGAGACTCAAGGTGATCTCGGGCACCGACACCCTCGGCGTCGGCATCAACATCCCGCTGCGCACGGTGGTCTTTACCAAGCTCGCCAAGTTCGACGGCCGCAAGGTCACCCGACTCAAAGTGCGCGAGTTCAAGCAGATCGCCGGACGTGCCGGCCGCAAGGGCTTCGACGAGCAGGGCTCGGTGGTCTGCCAGGCGCCGGAGGACGTCGTCGAGCGCCTCAAGGAGCAGCGCAAGGCGGCGGCCGGCGGCAAGAAACCGAAAAGCACCCGCACCCAACCGCGCAAGGGCGAGGTGTCGTGGTCCGAAGACACCTTCCGCAAGATGATCGCCGACGCGCCGGAAAAGCTGACGTCGCGCTTCCGCGTCACCTCCGGCATGCTGGTCGACCTCTTGCAGCGCGATGCCGCGGTCAACGACCCGGAGAGGGGCAACTTCCACTCGCTGCGGGAGCTGATCGCCAACTGCCACGACGACGAGGCCGGCAAGCAACGGCACCTGACCCGGGCGGCCCAGCTCGCGCGCTCGCTGCACCGCGCCGGCATCATCCGCGTGGAGCGGGACCTCGGCGGCGGCTACCTGTGGGTTGTTGTCGACCAGGACCTGCAGGTCGACTTCTCCCTCTTCCACAACCTGTCGCTGTTCCTGATCGAGGCCGTCAGCGCCCTCGATCAGGAACAGCAGGAATTCCCGCTCAACGTACTCAGCGTCGTCGAGTCGATCCTCGAGGATCCGGTCATCATCCTCCGCCGTCAGCTCGACAAGCTCAAGACCGAGCTGCTCGAGCAGCTCAAGGCCGACGGGGCATCGTACGACGAGCGCATGAACCGTCTCGACGAGCTCACTCACCCGCAGCCCCTCGCCGACGAGATCCACGCCGCATTCGAGCTCTTCAGAGCAGACCATCCCTGGGTCGGCGGCGATCTGGTGCGGCCCAAGTCGGTGGCGAGGGAGATCTACGAGGGCTGGCTCGGTTTCACCGACTACGTCCGCCGTTACGGTCTGCAGCGCTCGGAGGGCGTGCTGCTGCGCTACCTCTCGCAGGTCTACAAGACCCTCGACCAGAACCTGCCCGACCAGGTCAAGACCCCCGATGTCCACGACATCATCGCCTTTTTCCGCGCCCTGCTCGAGCGGGTGGACACAAGCTTGATCGACGAGTGGGAATCGCTGCGGCACCCGGAGCTGCTACTCGAACGCCCATCAGACCGCGGCGCCGCCCACCGCGCGCTAGCCGTTCGCGAGCTGCGCTCGAGCCCGCAGATGCTTGCCGGCCGCCTGCGCGCAGAGCTCCACCAGCTGGTGGCGGCGTTGGCGCGGCACGACTGGGAGGAGGCCGCCGCCTGCGTCCGCCGCGATCCGCAGACCGCCGGGACGCTGTCGGCGCCCGAGGACTTCGACACAGCCATGCAGCCGTTCTTCGAGACCTACGGCAAGCTCCGTTTCGACCACCAGGCGCGTCTCGCCGAGCGCACCCTGCTCAGCGACACCGGCGGCCACACCTGGCGCGTCGTCCAGGTCCTGCTCGACCCGGCGGACGACAACCTGTGGCACATCGAAGGCACCGTCGACCTTTGCGACGGAGCGTCCGTCGAGGGCCCGCTGGTGGTCGTGACGGGGATCGGGACGTGACCCGAACTCGGAATTCGGAATCTTCGCCCGACCAGCGACGTGGACCGAACGACGAAGAGCCGCGGAATATGGGTCTCAGCTCCGCCGGACGAAGGCGAGGGCCCGGCGGTCTTTGATTACACCCGGGAACCGCAGCACCCGGTTGTGCATGGCGACGTAGATCCCCGGACTGAGCAGGCGCGCGGCGAGCAGCGCCTCGGTGACGTTCTGGACGGCGTCGGTGTCTCGGAACTCGTAGGGACGCATGGCACCGGTCAGCACCACCGGAATCTCGAGATCCCCGTCGATCTCCGAGCAGAGATGGTCGCCGGTCCTCTCCAGGGTATCCGTCCCGTGAAGGATCACGATCGCGTCGGAATCCTCGAGGGCGTCGCGTACCGCTTTCGCGATCGCCTGGCGATCGTTGTCGGTCATGTCCAACGAGTCCTTGTGCATGACGTCCACGTGGCGGATGAAAAGATCGGGCGTCCGCAGCTCGTCGAGAATGACGTCGAGCACGGTGTGCTGGTTGCGCAGGCTGCCCTGAAACTCATCGTAGGTCTTGTCGATTGTTCCGCCGGTGGTCAGGACTGTCAGTCGCATGGTGGGTCAGCCGGTCTCCTCGGTCGCCGAGGCTACCAGATTCGGTACCGACCCGGAATGCCGGTGGTCGTGCACATCCTCCTGTCTGCCGCGCTACCGGGGCGGGTGAAGGCATTCCGAATGCCGAATTCCGAATTCTAAAACAGCCCCACTCCCCACAGGTCGTGGAGGTGCAGGACGCCCTTCAGGGGGCCTTCACCGTCGCACACCATCAGCGAGGTGATGCGCTTCTCCTCGAGCAGCCGCAGGGCGGCGCTGGCGAGCTCGTCGGGCGCGATGCAGACGCCGCCCCGGCGCATGACCTCTCCGGCGGTGCGCGACAGCGGGTCCGGATCGCGCTCCATCAGCCGCCGCAGGTCACCGTCGGTGATGACGCCGAGCAGGTATCCGGCCTCGTCCTGAACGGTCGTCATGCCGAGTGCCTTGCAGCTCATCTCGTAGATCACGTCCTTCATGGCCGTTTTGTCCTCGACGCGCGGCACGCCGTCGCCGGTGTGCATCAGCTCGCGCACGGTCAGGAACCGCTTGCCGAGCTTGCCACCGGGATGGAGGCGGGCGAAGTCCTCCTCGCGAAAGCCCTTTCCGACCGACACCGCCATCGCGAGCGCGTCACCGAGCGCCAGGCTGGCGGTGGTGGAGGCGGTGGGAGCGAGATTGAAGGGACACGCCTCGCGCCGCACACCGAGATCGAGATGGAGGTCGGAGGCGACCGCCAGCGGCGACTCCGGGCTCGACGTGATCGCGATCAGCGTCACGCCCAGGCGCCGCAGCATCCGCAGCAGCTCGATCACCTCGTCGGTGGCGCCGGACTGTGAGATCGCCACGACCACGTCGTCCGGGGTGACCATCCCGAGGTCGCCGTGGATCGCCTCGGCAGGATGCATGAAGAGCGACGGCGTGCCTGTCGAGCTCATGGTGGCTGCAATTTTGCGGCAGACGATGCCGGACTTGCCCATTCCGGTCCACACCACGCGGCCGCGACAGCCGACGATCAGCTCCACCGCGCGGTCGAAGTCTCCGTCGAGGTGGTCCATGAGGTTGCGGATCGCCTCTGCCTCGATCTCCAAAACCTGGCGGGCGATCTCCCGGCTCACGACAAGGCCTCGCGAACCACCGCCGACACTGCCTCCAGCTGGCCGATCAGGCGATCGAACTCGTCGAATGAGAGTTGGGTCGTCGCGTCCGACAGCGCATTCGGCGGATCGGGGTGAACCTCGACGAAGAAGCCGTCCACACCGGCTGCGGCGGCAGCACGCGCCAGGTAGGGGTGGAACTCGCGCGCTCCCCCGGTGGCATGGCCGAGGCCTCCCGGCAGCTGCAGGGAGTGCGTGCAGTCGAAGATGACCGGGGCGAAGCGGCGCATCACCGGCAGGCCGCGCATGTCCACCACCAGGTTGTGGTAGCCGAAGGACGAACCGCGCTCGGTGAGCAGCACGCGGTGGTTGCCCACCGCCTGCACCTTCTCGACCGCGTTGGCGGCGTCCTCGGGGGCCAGGAACTGGCCCTTCTTGACGTTGACCGGGAGGCCGGTGGCACCGCAGGCGTGCAGGAGGTCGGTCTGGCGGCAGAGGAACGCGGGAACCTGCAGGACGTCGACCGCATCGGCCGCTTCTGACGCCTGTTCCGGAAGGTGTACATCGGTGATCACCGGCAGACCGGTGGCCTGCTTGACGTCGGCCAGCGCCGCCAGCCCCTGATCGACCCCGAGACCCCGGAAGCTCGACCCGGAGGAGCGGTTCGCCTTGTCGTACGAGGCCTTGAAGACGACCGGGACACCGTGACGCGCGGCGATCTCGGCCACCCTCCCGGCGACCTCGATGGCGAAGTCGCGCGACTCGACGACGCAGGGTCCGGCAAGGTAGACCGGACGCGCGCCACCACCGACCGCGATAGCCTCCGCGAGCTCGAAACCGTTCGTGCTCATCGCGCACAGTCTAACAGTGAGCGCGTTTTGAATTCAGAATTCACACGTCCGAATCGGGCACAGGGAGCGTGTGGTCAGACTTCCAGCGGCTCCCGCGACGGCCCGTCGATCTCTTCCTTCACCCCCGCCTCCATCTCGGCCTCGACCTCCCGTTCCGGATCGCCAGCCTCGTCGAGGGCCTCGGCGTTGACGTCCAGCTCCGGGGCATCGGTCTCCTCCTCGGTCCGACGTCGATCGCGGTACTCGATCGCAGCCTTGATGAAGGACCTGAAGATCGGATGCGGATCGTACGGCCGCGACTTGAACTCCGGATGGAACTGGCAGCCCAGGAACCACGGGTGGTCCGGCAGCTCGATCGCCTCGACGAAGATCCGGTCGGGTGACTTGCCGCTGACCACCAGGCCCTTCTCCTCGAAGAGCGGCACGTACTCGGGGTTCACCTCATAGCGGTGGCGATGGCGCTCCCAGACCTCGTCGGACCCGTACATGTTCCACGCGTTCGAGCCCGGCGTCAGGCGGCAGGGGTACTTGCCGAGGCGCATGGTGCCCCCCATTCGGTCGACCCCGACGAGCTCCCGCATCTTGTAAATGACCTTGTAGGGCGGCTGGCTGACGAACTCGGTCGAGTGGGCGCCGGCGAGCCCGCAGACGTTGCGAGCAAACTCGACGATGGCGGTCTGCAGCCCGAGGCAGATGCCGAAGAACGGGATTCGGTGGCCGCGTGCGAACTCGATCGCCCGGATCATACCCTCGATGCCGCGCTTGCCGAAGCCGCCAGGAACCAGAATCGCGTCAACCTCGAAGAGCTCGCCGGGGTAGCCCGAGCCCTCCAGGGTCTCCGAGTCGATGAACACCAGATTCGTCTTGACCCCGTTGGCGAGACCGCCGTGGATAAGGGCCTCGTTGAGAGACTTGTATGAATCGGCGAGGTCGACGTACTTGCCGACGATGCCGACCGACACCTCTTCGGCGGCGCCGCGGGTGGCGTCCACAACCTGCCGCCACTTGCTGAGATCTCGCCGTCCCTTGGGCAGGTTGAGAAGCTCCAGAACGATCGCGTCGAAACTCTCCGCCGCGAGCTTGAGCGGCACGTCGTAGATGGTGTCGGCGTCCTCGGCCGGGATCACCGCCCGCGACTCGACGTTGCAGAACAGGGCGATCTTGTCGCGCAGGTCGGGGGGCAGCGGGCGGTCGCATCGGCAGAGCAGGATGTCGGGCTGGATCCCGATCTGCAGCAGGCCCTTGACCGAGTGCTGGGTCGGTTTGGTCTTGAGCTCGTCGGAACCCTTGATATACGGCACCAGCGTGAGGTGGACATTGAGGACGTTGCCGCGGCCGGCCTCGGTCCGGAACTGGCGGATGGCCTCCAAAAAAGGCAGCGACTCGATGTCCCCGACGGTCCCTCCGATCTCGACAACCACGAAATCGACGTCGCCGCCGAGGGCCCGGATCCCGTCCTTGATCTCGTCGGTGATGTGGGGGATCACCTGAACGGTCTTGCCCAGGTAGTCGCCGCGGCGCTCCTTCTCGATCACCGATTGGTAGATCTTGCCGGTGGTGAAGTTGTTCTTCTTCGCCATGGTCGCCGAGGTGAAACGCTCGTAGTGCCCGAGGTCGAGGTCGGTCTCGGCGCCGTCATCGGTGACGAAGACCTCCCCGTGCTGGAACGGCGACATGGTGCCCGGATCCACGTTGACGTAGGGGTCCACCTTGAGCATCGTCACCGAGTAACCGTGGGCCTCCATCAGTGCCGCCAGTGAGGACGCTGAAATCCCCTTGCCGAGGCCGGACACCACACCTCCCGTGAAAAAAACGTACTTCGTGGCCATCGGATCCTCCCCGCTCAAGCTCCGTGTCTGATCATCTCTTCAACCCGCTCCAGATCCTCGGGGGTATCGACGCCGTGGGCAGCGTGCGGGGCATCGAGCACGAGGATCTCGATCCCGTGCTCCATCGCCCGCAGCTGCTCCAGCGCCTCCGCCCGCTCCAGCGGCGACGGCGGCAGCGCGACGAAGCGCCGCAGCGTAACGACCCGAAACGCGTAGATTCCGAGGTGAAGACGCCACAGCAGCGCCGCCTGCTCGCGGTCCCTCGGGTAGGGAACGGCCGCCCTCGAGAAGTAGAGCGCGCGCCCACGCGCGTCGAGCACGACCTTGACTGCATTGGGATCGCCGACCCGCTCCGGATCGAGCGGCCGGCACAGGGTGGCGAGTCCGACATCGCTGCGGGCCAGCAGTCCCTCGACCAGCGCGTCGATGTTATCGCCGGAGATCAGCGGCTCGTCGCCCTGGATGTTCACAACGATGTCGAGGTCCTCGCGCCCGGCAACGGCCTCGGCCACGCGGTCGGTGCCGGACCGGCACTCGCCGGTCATGACCACACTTGCTCCGGCGCCTTCAGCAGTCCGGGCCACCCGATCGTCATCGGTGGCCACCAGTACCTCCCCCACCGACCTCGCCCGAGAAGCTCGGCGGATCACGTGGGCGATCATCGGTTCACCCGCGATCGGCGCGAGCACCTTGCCCGGAAAACGCGTGGAGCCCCAACGCGCCGGGATGACGGCCGCCACTCGAGCTTCGCCTTGTCCCATCCTGTGGATCGATGCTATCGCTCTGCGACTGCCAAGTCAAGAAGCGAATGCAATTTCATACATACGTTTGTATAATCATAATAAATCGATTAAATAGAGAATTTAACACACAGACTGCGAAGTACGGTCTGCGGCCGTGCACTCCAGCAGGAATCGTCTGGACGCTCCGACCCCCGTCGGCATGGTTGACTTGACCGTCAATCCGACAAATGATACAAACATCTGTATGATTTCTGAAAACTCAACTCGTCAAAGGATCCTCGACGCCGCAGCGCGCCTCTTCGCCGACTCCGGATTCCGCGGGGCCTCGGTGCGCGACATCTGCAACCTGGCCGGCGCCAACCCGGGGGCGGTTTCCTATCACTTCGGCGGCAAACGCCAGCTCTACCGCGCGGTCCTCCGCCGCGCAGCCGATCGCCTCGCGGCGGTCGGCGAGCTGCTTGACGATGTCGAGCCGGTGACGGAGCCCGAGTTCGAGCTGGTCGCGATCCGGGTCCTCCACCGAGTCGTCGAGGACGAGACTGCCGCTCGATTGCTGCTGCGCGATCTCGCCGACGGCGGCACCATCGCGGTCGAGTCGCTGACGCCTCCGCTGCGAATCGCATTCCAACGTATCTCGGTCGCGATCGGCGGGGGCGACACTCCGCATCCCGGCGGCCAGGCGCGCCGGATCTTCCTCGCACTGGCGGCCCCGCTCTTCCTCCTCACCGCCGGATGGCCCGTCGTCGCCCAGGTTCTCGAGTTGGAGGATGCGCAGCGCGACGCCCTGGTCTCCGACCTCGTGGGGCACGTCCTCGCGCGGTCCGGGCGCGCCACCTCCGGCAACGTGCATTCGATCATGCAGGCGGACGCCGAGTGAAGGCGGCGGTCGCTGCCGACCTCCCGCGCCGGCTGGCGGGAGCCTGACGGCGAGTGACCACACCAGCAGCGGAGATGGCGGTCTCGCTGAGCGGGCTACAGCAGCTCTTCGGTGACCTGGAAGACCACGCCACGGCGGGCGAGATGGTCGAAGATGAAGTCGTGGCAACGCCGGTCGCGGCCGACGATCTCCGGCGGTGATAGCCCATGCTCGCTGAACAGCCCGTCGGCGATCGCGTGCACCATCGCGGTGCAGGTGTACCCGGTCGTCCTCGCCATCGAGGTCGCTCGCAGGTCACGGTCGTAGCGGTCGAGCAGCTCCCAGCGCCGAAGCACCCGTTCTCCCTCCACCACCCCCTCGATTTCGATCCGCATCGCCGTCAGATCCTCGTCCTGCGGTCGCAGCTGCCACATCGGGATCAGGAGCTCCGAGGTGACGTCGATTGGCCTGACCTCGACGCCGCCGACCGCGATCGGCCGATCGCCGAAGAAACCGGCATCGCGCAGCATGCTCATCTGTTCGCAGTGCCCCGGATAGCGCATGGTCTTCTCGAACATGTCGGGGACCTTGGAGGTCTCGAGCAGGGTGCGAAGGCCGTCGGTGTTGAAGGCCTCGAGCGTGCCCACACCGTCGAAGTCGAGGGCCTCGAGACCGGTGAGCGGCGGCCACGACACGACCTCGCCGCCTTCCACCACCCGCGCCGGGCGGGTGTATTCGGCGATGACGTCGATCGGCGAAAACGGCGCCGCATACTGAAACGGCCAGTGGCGCGCCACCGGCAGCCCGCCGACGTAGCAACGAAAGGCCTCGACCCGTTCCCACGACGCCTCGGCGCGCCCCAGCACCAGGTTGGAGCACCCGGGAGCGATGCCGCAGTCCATCACCGCAGTCACGCCGCGTTCGACCGCCAGCAGGTGGAGCGGCCACGGTTCCTCCTCGAAGAAGGAGATGTCGACGATGGAAACCCCGGCGTCGATCACGCTGCGCAGCGTGCGGTACCCGATCGGTCCGGGCACCGCTCCCACCGCCAGATCGAAGCCCGCCACGGTTCGTGCCACATCGCCGCTGTCGGCGAGATCCGCCGCGCGCGCCACCAACCCCGGGACGTCGGCAAGGCGGTCGGCGGCGGCTCTCGACCGGTCCACGACCATCAGCTCGAACCGCCCCGTTCCCGCCAGGTCCCTGGCGATCAACTCTCCCACCCTGCCCGCACCGAGCACGATGACCTTCATGGATACCTCCGCGCACCGCAGGGTACCCCATCCCGCAGCCCAACCCGATTTCAGATTTCGGATTCCGACCGACGGGTTGCGGATGTCGCAACCGGCGGGGTCGCGTTCCGAGTATCCTATTGGCATGGGCACCGGCATGTACTTGCCAAGCCGTGGAGGCTGACTACAGTGCCGTCGTGGTGCATCGCCGATCGACCGCCGTCCGCTCCCGGCTGCTTCGTGGTCCCCTCGTACGCGCTCAGGGACGCCGCCACTCCGACCCGCCCGACCCGCGCCCAGATCGAGCTCGCCGTCGACTGGTGGAGGAGGTTCCAGGACGCGGTGATCATCATGTCCACCGGTGACAATCAGCGGCTCGGGGTCAGCAATGCGTCGGTGATGGCGTCCTACGCGGCGAGCCTCGGAGTCCCGACGGAGCAGCTGATCGAGGAAGATCGGTCGATCAACACCCACGAGAACCTCGTCGAGTGCCGCCGAATCGTCGCGGCCCGAGCCCTGCAGGAACCGACCCTGGTCACCCTCGATCTCTACACTCGGCGCGCGGTTGCGATCGCGAAAAAGCAGGCGTGGAGCGATCTTCGCTGGCTGTCCGCCCGGTCCTCGGGGGAACCGGCCGCAGGCTGGAAACGGCTGCAGACGAGGTCGAGGACCACGATTCTCTGCTACGAGGTCGCGGCCATGCTGTACAGCCGGCTCGTTGGCTGGGCCTGAATTGAGGTCAGACGTGAAGATCGTCTATCAACCCATAGGATTCGTTCACTCCCCCTTCACGGACACGCACGGGATGCCGATCCAGCCTTCCAGAGCCGGGGGGGTGCGGGGCTCGGTGGTGGTCGAGGCGCAGTTCATCCCGGCACTGGCGGATCTCAGAGGTTTCTCCCACATCATCCTCCTCTGCCACCTGCACCGGGCGAAGCCGTACCGGCCGCGCGTCGTGCCGTACCTCGACGACGTCGAGCGCGGCCTCTTCGCCACCCGGTCCCCGAGCCGCCCGAACCCTATCGGCCTCTCGATCGTTCGCCTCGTCGGGATCGAGGGTGCCACTCTCCAGCTCGCCGATCTCGACCTCCTCGACGGCACCCCGGTCCTCGACATCAAACCCTTTGTCGATGACTTCGACCAACGCCCCGGAGCCCGCTTCGGCTGGCTCGAGTCCGCACGCCGCCGCGAGCGGTCAGCCGACCGCCGCTTCGAGACCTGAATCGGAGACCCGTCGGTGTGGAGCTTGGCGGACCGCACCTGATACCATGACGCCGGTTCCCGATGAAGGAGGTCGATATGCGTGCACGGATCATTGTTCTCACGGCCCTCGTCGCTGCGGTCGCCGCCGGCGGCGTCTTCGCCAAGGACGACGAGGCTTTGAAGCGGGCAGAGGTGGACATGATCGAGGCCGCGCGCTGGGGCAAGGCGTCCGAGGTCGCCGAAGCGATCGAGGCCGGGGTCGATCCGAACGCCAGGGACGCGGACGGCATTCCGGCGATCCGGTGGGCGGCGGTGGAAGGCAACGCGACCGTGATCGACGTGCTCATCGAAGCGGGCGCCGACGTCAACGCCGCGGATTCTCTGGGTATCACGCCGCTCATGATGGCTTCCCGATGGGCCCACATGTCGACCATTCGCGCATTGGTCGAAGCAGGCGCGAAGCTCGACCTGATGTCCCAGCACGGCCCCGGCAGGACAGCACTGATGTACGCCGCCATCGGCGGCTACAACGGCGCCGTCACCTACCTTCTCGAGAACGGGGCCGATTCCAGGATCAAGGATGGGGATGGGCGCAACGCGGCCAAGCTGGCCGAGGTGTGGGGGCGCGAGATCACCGCCGAGCTGATCAAGGGCTTCAGGTAGGCTCGACGTCGCGCCTCTTGCTCCACCGCGTCCGGCCGTCGGGGCGTACAACCTCGGAGGGCCGGGAGCGGCTGCTCTCTGCGTTTTCCCGGGACATCACGTCCGGGAAAGCCGCACCTGAGCCCACAACCCGCCAGCGAAAACGTCGTATCCTCTCCGAGAGGGAGTTCTGCGAGGGATTGCAGATTCCGAGGCGGGGGCCTGATGATCTGTCCGAAGTGCGAAGGCGAGATGGGCGAGGAGATCCGGAGCGGCGTCCGGCTCGACCTGTGCCCGGTCTGCTTCGGCGTGTGGTTCGACGGCGGCGAGCTGGAAGCGGTCCGCGAGGCCGGCGACGGCGCGCGCCTCAACGGGATCCCGAAGGAGGGCCAGCGGTACGAGCCGTGCGGCGATTCCGCGCACATCCGGTGCCCGCGCTGTGAGGGCGACATCCTCCGCCACGGAAAGATCGCTCGCCACAGGGTGCTGCGCTGCACCTCGTGTCGCGGGCTCTTCCTCCCCAACGCCAACTCCCACTACCGGACGACCGAGAGGGGCATCCTCGACTCCGCGATCGGCGCCCTCGAGGAGATCGTCGGCGCCCTCTTCTGATCAGCCGGCCGCGGCGACCCGCCGGCTCCGCGCGCGCTCACATTGAGGGAGCGGACTGCACATGACGGGCTCGGCTCCGGAACCACGCCACGACTTCAGGTGGCCGGTCACCGCCGCACGAACGGTGGCGGCGCGGCGCGATGAGGTGTGGAACATCATCTCGAGCCCCGGCATGCTGCCGCTGTACCACCCCTTCTGCGAGGCCAACCCGGTACAGCACTGGCCGGGCCCGGTCTCGGCGGACGAGATCCGCTACTTCAGCGGCTGGGTCCTGCAACGCCGGGTCACCGGCTGGTTCGATGGTGTCGGCTTCGACGCCGAGGTCGGCCGCCCGGGAGGCGGCACCTCTGCGGTTTCATGGAGGGTCGCCGAGGTCGCGGAGCGCCGAACCCGCATCACCGTCACGATCTACCCGCACGTCCTGCAGCACCTTCCGGTCGTGGTGCGGTGGCTGCCCCACCTCGTCGCGTTGCAGCCGAAGCTCCCGTCCTATCTCGATTCCGTGCTGCGGGCCTCGAGTGGTTCATCACGATGCAGCAGCCGGTCCAGCGCAATCAGTTCGGGCCCCACCCGTGGTTCTCACCGGAGGAGATCGGCGAATGACGGAGTGAGACCGAACACGGACCCGGGAATCGCTGCAACCGTTGGATGGTTTCACGCTCATGGAGCCAACGACGACTGATTTTCTGCGTTTCGTTGCGACCGACTTCGGCCGCGACGACGAGGGCGACGATGCCTCCTTCTACGCGCGCGATCGCTTCGTCAACCACCTCGACGACGTCGCTCTCGCGACCGTCGAACGCGTCCTCGGCGCGCTCGTGCCGGAGACCGGTGCAGCCGTCCTCGACCTCATGGCGAGCTGGGACTCTCACCTTCCGGACACCGTGCGGCCGGCGCGCATGGTGGGCCTCGGGTTGAACCGGCACGAGCTCGCCGACAACGAGCGGCTGACCGAGCATCTGCTGCACGATCTCAACGCCGAGCCGCGCCTTCCGTTCGATGATGACACGTTTGACGCGGTGCTGTGCACGGTCTCGGTGGACTACCTCACCCGCCCGGTGGAGGTCTTCACCGACGTGGCTCGCATCCTCAAGCCCGGTGGCGTGTTCGTTGTTACGTTCTCCAATCGGTTTTTCCCGCCGAAAGTGGTGAGGATCTGGAGGGAGGCGGGCGACGACGAACGGGTCGACCTGGTTCGCGCGTTTTTCGCCAACAGCGGCGCCTTCGCGAAGCCCCGGGTCTTCATCTCGAAGGGCAGACCGAGACCCGCGGATGACCGCTACGCCGCATCCGGCATCCCAAGCGATCCCGTCTACGTCGTCTTCGCGGACAGTCTGGGGGGCGAGTCCGGAACAACCCGTCCGCTCGACGGCGTGGACGAGCCGGCGCGACTGCCCGATCCTGACACTGTGCGCGAGCGCAAGCTGGCAGTCTCGGAGACCCTCTGCTGCCCCTACTGCGCGGAGCCGCTCAGCAGGTGGGAGGTGCCGAACACGCCGTTCATCGAATGGACGAGCACCTACCAGTTCATCTGCTTTAACGACGACTGCCCGTACTACGTGCGAGGCTGGAACACATTTGCCCGCCAGAACACCCCCGGCTCCTACCGGTTCATGTACGACCCCGACACCGATGCCTGCCACGCGGTGCCGGTCTTGACGCCGGAAGCTCTCCGGGCGAGCATCGTGCCGCAGGAGCACGTCGACACCAACGCCCGCGACGAGTGAGCTTCGGCATGGCGTCAGTTCGGCCACGCCTGCCGGAGCGGCGGGCCGGGGGGCTGAAATGGAGTATCGGGTCTGGCGGCTGATCGATCACGTACAACTCGCGTTCCACGCGTTCGACCATGCACGGCTTCACGGATTTCACGAAGCGGCGCTCGCCGCCGGGGCACACGACAGCGGCGTTCCGGGCGAGCGGCCGTGTCACCCCGGCTACCGTGCCGTGTACGCCCTCGATCCGGACGGCAACAACATCGCGTCGGTGTTCCACGGTCCCGCCTCGAGGCCCCTAGGGTCGCTCGTGGTCGGACCTGAATGAGAGAGGGGTCGACAATGGACGAGACGATCTTCACCGGCTCATGCCTCTGCGGCCAGGTCATATTCGAACTCAGCCCCCCGTTCGTGTTCTTTCACCACTGCCACTGCAGCCGCTGCCGCAAGAGCTCGGGCAGCGCCTACCGGGCCAACATCCTGGTCAAGGCGCGGCAGTTCCGGTGGACCCGCGGCGAAGGTCTCGTTCGGCGCTGGGAGCTGCCGGCGGCCGAGCACTACTGCACCGGTTGGTGCTCGAACTGCGGCTCCAGCCTGCCGTGGCGATCCCGCAACGGCAAGGGCTACCTGGTGCCGGCCGGAGCGTTGGACGAAGACCCCGGATCGCGCCCCGACAAGAACCTCCACTGGGCGTCCAGGGCTTCGTGGTTCGTCGAGCCCGGCGGCCTCCCCAGCCACGATGAGGTGAAGGAATAGCGGGCGCTGTCGGACGTAGACGGATCCAAGGGGGCACGCCATGAGTCAGGACCTCGAACACCTCAAGCTGTTGGCGATCTTCCACTACGTCGCCGCGGGCATGACCGCGCTGGTGGCGTGCATTCCGTTGCTGCACTTCTTCGTCGGCCTGGCGCTCAGCACCGGCGCATTTCCGGACACCGACCCGGAAGCCAGGACGATCGGTGTCGTCTTCATGGCCCTGGCAGCGATCTTCATCCTCGCGGGCTGGACCCTGGCGCTTTTGATCGCGTTCGCCGGACGCAGCCTGCAGCAACGCCGGCGCTACATGTACTGTCTGGTGGTGGCCGGCATCGAGTGCCTCTTCATGCCGGTGGGCACCGTGCTCGGCGTCTTCACCATCATCGTGCTGGTGCGGGACTCGGTGAAGGAGCTGTTCCGGAACGTTTGAACGTCTGCACGCTCGTTGTTTGAACGTATGATGTTGGAGCGGTGGAGTTCTTCCGCCGTGATTTCGAATTTCGGATTTCGAATTTCGAATTTCCACCCTCCCCGCCGAGTTTGCGGCGTTGCAGGTCCACACAGTCGACAGAGACAGTGGCAGTGGCAGTGGCGGTCGCAGCGGCCGAGAACAGTGGCAGCGGCGGTGGACAGCGACAGGGCCCAGTCTGGCTCGTGAGCACGACCCCGCTCATCGTCCTGACGCTGTCGCTGCGGCTATGATTCGAACTTCAGAGCGGAAGCTGGCCCGGGCGTCGGGCCGAGACCGGCGCTAGAGGCGCGGCGCAGGGAACACAATCGCCGCCGACCGGGTTTGCAGGGAACATGTGGGACGAGCGATTCTCCGAGCCCGGCTACGCTTACGGCACCGAACCCAATCAGTTCCTGGCGTCGGTGGCGGACCGCATCCCGAAGGGCCGCGTCCTCTGCCTCGCCGAAGGCGAGGGCAGAAACGCCGTCTATCTGGCCGGTCTCGGCCACCGGGTGACCGCGGTCGACGCGTCACCGGTCGGCCTCGCCAAGGCGCAAATGCTGGCCCGCGAGCGCGGCGTCACGATCGAGACCGTCGAAGCCGATCTCGCCGGCTTCATGATCGAGCCGGGCGCCTGGTCCGGCATCGTCTCGGTCTTCTGCCACCTGCCGCCGCCGCTACGCGCGGACCTCCATGCTCGCTGCGCCCGTGGGCTCGCGGCGCGTGGCGTCTTCGCGCTCGAGGGCTTCGCCCCCCGTCAGCTCGAGCTCCGGACCGGGGGCCCGAAGAGCCGCGAATTGCTGTACGGCGTTGACGAGCTGCGCCGCGAGCTCCCCGGCCTCGACTTCGACATCGAATGCGAGCTCGACCGCGAGCTCGCCGAGGGCCGCTACCACAACGGCGTCGCCGCGGTTGTCCAGTTGCTGGCACTCAAGAGACCGCCCGCCTCTCAGGGATCGATCTCGACCTCGTGACGATGGAGCACCGGTCCGGCACCACCGCGCCGAGGACTGCGGGCGAGCTCGGCGAGCGTCATCTTCTGCATGGTGTCGATGATCCGCTGGTTGATCAGGGCGAAGGCATCCCAACACTCGCAGTCGACGCCGAGCGGGCACGCTTCCCGGTCGTGGAGACACTCGACAATCGACGTCGGACCGAGGACCGCCTCGATGACGTCTCGGACCGTGATGTCATCGGCTCCACGCGCGAGCAGGTATCCACCGTGGCGCCCGGCCACGCTGCCCACCAGCCCCGCGCGGCGTAGCACGATCGCGATCTGCTCGAGATAGCCGTGGGAGATTCCAATCCGACGAGCGACGGACGCGAGGCTCACCGGCAGCCCGTCGCAACCACTGTGGTGGACCAGATCCAGCATCAGCTTGAGCGCGTACCTGCCTCGCTTCGCAATGCGCATCCTCGACCACGTTAACGCAGAAATACCTAGTCTTCAACTCGGAAATCGAGGCAAACGCCTCCGA
This sequence comes from uncultured Thermoanaerobaculia bacterium, assembly GCA_964609835.1. Classification (GTDB taxonomy): domain Bacteria; phylum Acidobacteriota; class Thermoanaerobaculia; order Thermoanaerobaculales; family Sulfomarinibacteraceae; genus Sulfomarinibacter. The sequence goes on along the minus strand of CAZSTH010000015.1, from coordinate 16,703 downwards.
CCCGGAACCGCAGCGGCCACCCTGCCGCCGCGCCGGCGTAGTCGACGCCGACCCGCGGCACCTGCCGCACCGCGCTGTCGGGAACCGCGAACCCTTCGTCCACCAGGCGGAGTCCCGATCCGGGGTCGCAGAGATCTGTCCCGTCGTCATCACGGGTGACGGCGAGCGCCTGGCAGAGCTTGCCCGGCCCGTCGGTCAGCGAGCGGTCGGCGGCCCTCTGCCCTCGGCGGCGGCGAACGACGTCGCCTCCGGCGATGACCACCCCGCCCCGCAACAGCACCGCTTCCGGAAGCCCCGGCCCCACGGTGACGACATTGAGGCAGTGGTGGATTCCGTACACCAGGTAGACATAGGCGCGGCCGGCCTCGCCCCACATGGTTTCGGTGCGGGGGGTGCGGCGGCCGCCGAAGGTGTGACAGGCGGGATCGCCTGCCCCGAGATAGGCCTCGACGTCGGTCAATCGCAGCCGGACCGAGCCATCAAAATGGTCGCGAACGAGCACCTTTCCCAGCAGCTCACGCGCCACCACCTCGGTGGTACGCTGGTAGAAGTCGCGCGTGAGCATTGGAGGTCCGATCATGGGTTCGACGATCTGCGTGACCGGCGGCGCCGGTTTCATCGGCAGCCACGTTGCCGACGCCCTGCTTGCCGACGGTCACCGGCTCCTGATTGTCGACGACCTGTCGAGCGGCCGCAAGGAGAACGTCCCGGAAGGCGCGGAGCTCGCGGTCCTCGACATCCGCTCGCCCGAAGCGGGCGAACTGCTGGTCGAGCGCGGAGTCGAGGTGTTGGTGCACCACGCGGCGCAGATGGACGTCCGCCGATCGGTAGAAGATCCGGTCTTCGACGCCGATGTCAACCTGGTCGGCCTGCTCAACCTGCTCGAGGCGGGCCGGCGGGGGCCGCTGCGGCAGGTGGTCTTCGCCTCGACCGGGGGCGCGATCTACGGCGAGCAGGACATGTTCCCGGCCGACGAGTCCCATCCGGCGCGTCCGGTGTCCCCCTACGGCGTGGCCAAGCTCGCGTCAGAGCGCTACCTCTATTTCTATCACTGCCAATACGGGCTCGAGGCGGCCTGCCTGCGCTATGCCAACGTCTACGGGCCCCGCCAGAACCCGCACGGTGAGGCCGGAGTGGTCGCCATCTTCGGCCGCAAGATGCTGCACGGCGAGCGGCCGGTGATCCACGGGGACGGTCTGCAGACGAGGGACTACGTCTACATCGACGACGTGGTGCGCGCCAACCTGGCCGCCATCGGCCGCCCCGGCTTCGCAATCTACAACGTCGGCACCGGCATCGAGACCGACGTCAACACTCTCTTCAACCTGATCGCCGAGGCCGCCGAGTTCGGCGAAGCGCCGGCTCACGGCCCTGGCATGCCCGGCGAACAGCGCCGTTCGTGCATCTCCTCCGACCTCCTGCTCGAGGAGCTCAGCGTCGCCGTACAGACGCCGCTCGCCGAAGGAATCCCGACGACGGTGCAGTGGTTCTCCCGGCAGTAGCGGCCGTTGACATCGACCCGGCGGCGAGGCACAGTGCCTCGAGGCGGCCGCGGGCGGCCGCTCGAACGGAGGCACCATGGTTCTTGAACTCGATTTTTCCAAGCTCAGCGGCACCGACACACTCGACATGGCGATCGCCATCGAGGATGAGGCGGAGCTCTACTACGAACAGCTGGCCGAGTGGGTCGGCACGCAGCGACGCGACGTCGCCGACTTCTTCAAGCGGATGGCGGTGAGGGAACGGCGGCACAAGGAGCAGATCAAAGCCCAGCGGCTGCGGCTCTACGGCGAAGCTCCAACGAGCGACGCTCACAAGGTGTCGTGGGCGGTTGAAATGCCCGACTTCTACAAGGTGCCGGACGACGTCACCCTGGCGCAGGCCTTCGATATCGCCATGGAGTCCGAGTCCAGGGCCCACGAGTTCTACGACGGCGCGATCGACTACGTCACCGACACGACGGTCGAGGAGCTCTTCATCGGCCTTCGCCAGGCCGAGGCGGAACACCAGCGCCTGCTCGAGGAGGAACGGGAGCGCCACCTCTCATGACCTGCGCCTGACGCGGGACGGTCCACGAGGCCGCGAAATTCCCACTCCCGGCGCCCGTCAGGGAGCCACCGAGTTCCGCTGGCCACCGACACCGTCATCGAAGCCGTCGCGGGAGATCCGGTCCGCCTCCATGGTGTAGTCGGGCTCGAGGTCGATGCCCTGCACCACCCCGAGCGGCGAGATCACCGAGCAGGCCCGAGAAGTACCCGCCGGCGCAGTCGCGCTGCTGGTTGTGGGTTTCCCAGCCCCCGAGATCGAACTTGACCATCTGCGCCACGACCTGGAGCGCGTCGCCGAACGAGCCGCCGGGTAGCTCGCGCCGTTGGCAGGCGTGTAACTGCCCGAGGCGTTGAGCTCGATCCTGACTGTGATGACGCGCGCGGCGCCCATCGATCGAGCCGTCGTCCGACGGATGCCGACCGCCGCGCCGCCTCGTGTAGACTTGGCCGTCGGGAAGATGGAACGCTTCGGACGTTACACACTGGTCGATAAGATCTCTTCCGGGGGCATGGCCGATGTCCACCGCGCGAAGGTCGTGGGCATCCGGGGCTTCACCAAGACGGTCGCCATCAAGCGCATCCACGCGCACCTCCTCGAGCGCACCCGCTTCCTGCGGATGTTCACCGACGAGGCGAAGATAGCCTCGCGTCTGGTCCACCCCAACATCGTTCAGATCTTCGATCTCGGCGAGGACGGCGGCACCCCGTACATCGCGATGGAGTACGTGGCGGGCCGCGACCTCTTCCGGGTCCTGCAAAGGCTCGGCTCGCTGGACCGGAAATGCCCTTGGCGGCTGGCCACCCGCATCGTCGGCGAGGTCTGCACCGGGCTGCAGTTCGCGCACGAGTTCCGCTCGCCGGACGGCCAGCCCCAGGAGATCGTCCACCGCGACGTCAGCCCGCGCAACATCCTCATCACCTATAACGGCGAGATCAAGCTGACCGACTTCGGCGTTGCGAGGGCGCGCGACCGCGAGGAGCACACCGAGCACGGGATCATCAAGGGCAAGGTGAGGTACCTCAGTCCCGAGGCGGCGTACGCCAAGGAGGTGGACCGCCGCTCCGACATCTTCTCCCTCGGCATTGTCTTTGCAGAAACGCTGCTGATGGAGCCGTTGCGCACCGGCGACAACGAAATGGCCATGCTGCTCGACATCCGCAAGGGCGAGTTCGATCGCAAACGCTTCAACTCCGTGCCGAAGCCGCTGCGCACCGTGCTCGAACGGGCGCTGGAGACCGACCCCGACGACCGCTACCCCTCCGCGGCGGAGTTCGCGTCCGACCTCGCCAATCGCCTCGACCACTCTTCGGAGCCGATGAGCCAGGCCGAGGTCGCGACCTTCATGCACTCGCTGTTCGCCGAGGACATCGACCGCGAACGCGAGCGCGACGAGGAGGTGGAGCGAGAGCTCCGCTCAGTGGCCAGGGAGAACGAAGTCCAACCGGAGCTCCCGGGGATGCCGAAGAGCCCCGCGCCGAGCGGGGCCAATCCGCTGAACATCTTCGCTGCACGGGGGACGGGGCCGGTGGCGGTTCCCGCCGCGTTCGAGACCGACCAACACGAACGCACCTCGCCGAGCATGACCGGAGACCTGCGCGAGGTCTCGCTGTGCCGGCTGCTCCACCAGCTCAACGAGCAGAAGTTGACCGGCGTCGTCGATTTCCATCGCGAGCCGGTCCGGAAATCCATCGACCTCGCCGCCGGCAACCCCGTGTTCGCGAACTCCAACGTCGAGAGCGAGCTCTTCGGAGAGCACCTGGTGGCACACGGCGTGCTGTCACGGGAGCAGCATGCGGAAACCCTCGATTTCGCGGCGCGCAAGGGCATGCGGTTCAGCGAAGCGCTGCTGGCACTCAACGCCTGTACACCCAACGCGCTCTTCCAGCACCTCGGAGGACAGGTGCGGAATCGGATCCTCGATCTCTTCAGCTGGCTGTCCGGCAGCTTCGCGGTGTACGAGAACGCCAAGATCACCGAGTCGGGCCTGCCGCTCAACCTCCGGACCCACACCCTGATCCACGAGGGAGTCCAGGAGAGAATGCCGCTGGTGTCGATCCGGAAGTTCATGGAGGGTCGCATGCAGCAGACGGTACTGCGCCTGCCGGGACAGATCCCCGCCGACCTCCAGCTTTCCGGCCGCCAGCAGCGCATCCTTCGTAGCACCGAAGGCGAGAACATGAGGGTCGAGGACCTGCTGCGCGTCGAGCGCGACGAGGAGTGGCTGCTGCGCCTGCTCTACATGTTGCACGAGATCCAGCGCATCGTCTTCAGAGACTGAAGACGCCGTCGGCATGAACCCGCGATTCCACCCCGTCGCCTGGCTCGTGGCGGCCGGCCTCATGTTCATCGCGGCCGGCGCGCTGGACCGGAAAACATCGGTCGAGATCTATTCCTCCGGCGGGCGGATCGAAGTGCGGCTCGCCGGCACCTCGATCTCAGCGCCGGTCACGCTGTCGCGGTTGGGTGCCGTCGAGATCGCGGCGATGGACTCGATCCAGACACCCGGGGGCGGCGAGATCTCGGTGGCATCGGATGACGGCACGGTGTTCCGGGAGGACCTTCCGCGGCGCTTCAAATTTCCCGAGACCGGTCGCCGTCCGATCGGCGACTGGGCCATCGACGACCAGGCCGCCAGCGGAGTCGTCTGGAGCCGACCGGTCCGAATCTCGGGCCCGTTCGTGTTGCGCGCCGACTTTCGAGGCCGCTTCCACCAGGACCTTTCGGTTCTTCTCCACGGCCGCCAGGTGGTCGAGATCGCTGTGCGGCGCGGTCTGATCAATAACGATCTCTTCATCCGCATCGGCGACGGGTCGACGGTCGCTGCCACCAGCGTCGACCCGACCCCGCTGGCGGACCTCGGTGCCATCGCAGCGGTCGCCCTGCGGGCGGTGGCCCTCTGCTGCGCGTTGATCGGGGTTTTCACGTGGCTCGCCGGGCTCTCGGTACCGCGGCCGACCCCGGCCGCCCGCCGATCGCTCCCGGCATCGCCGGCGGCATTCGCGGTCGCGGCGGTCGCGATCCTCATCTCCGCGTGGTTCTCGACCTCGGTCCTGGAGGGCCTGCCGCACGTCCCCGATTCGGTAACCTATCTGCTGCAGGCGCGGTGGCTGCTCGGCGGCGACCTCGTCACGACCGCCTCGGCCGCAGCCGAGAGGATGCCGGTTCCCTACACCTACATCATCGACGGTCGATGGCTCGGGCAGTACCCTCCGGGCTGGCCGGCCGCGATCGCCGTCGGGCTCGCGTTCGGCGCGCCGGAGCTCGTGTCACCGCTCCTCGGGGGGCTCTTCATCATTCTGCTGTTCCTGGTCGGGCGCGAGCTCGACGGCCCGATCCTCGGTCTTTTGGCGGCCGCGCTGGCCCTCGTTTCACCCATCGCGAGAGTCGTCTTCGGCAGCTACCTCTCGCATGCGGCGGCAGCCACCGCGATTCTCACGGGGTTGTGGTTGATGCTGGCGGCGCGCCGACGAGCCTCGTGGCCGGCGGCTGCAGCCGCCGGCGCGGCGATGGCGGTGGCCTTCGCGATGAGACCGCTCACCGCGTGCGCCGCCGCCCTGGCGCTGACGGTGTTCGCGATCCTCGACGTGACATCGGTGCGGACGAGACCCGCCTCGAGACAGATCGCGGCGGCCTGGATCGGCGGCGGCATCGCCTTCGCCCTGCCGACGCTCCTCGCCAATGCGATCGTCACCGGCAGCCCCTGGACCTTCCCGTACGCGTTCGCCGGACGCGCGATGTACGCGCTCGACAACATCCCGTTCGGCATCCGAAACCTGGATGCCCAGCTCTACACAGCGGCCCACGGGCTGCTGGGCTGGGACGGCCTCCGGCTCCCCTCTCCACTGGCCGCGGCGTTGACGCTTGCCCTCGCGGCAGTCCCGTTCCTGCTCCGGCGCCACCGCCCGGGCGATCTCTTGCTGGCAGCGCTCGTGGCCGCAGTCGCGATCGCGCATCTCGGCAGCCGGGGCCACGGCCTTCACGGTTTCGGCCCGAGATACCTGTTCGAGACCTTCGCCTGCCTCTTCCTGCTCTGCGGGCGGGGTTTCCAGGAGCTCGGCCGGATCGGTTCACTGTTGGGGCGGACCGAGCGAGCCGCACCGGTCCTCGCTGCCTCGGCGCTTTTCGCGCTGCTCTCGCTCGCAGCCGCGGCGATGCTCCCGACGCGGCTGGAACGCTATCGGGGTTACAACGGCGTCGACGGGTCGCTCGAGCACCAGATCGAGTCGGCGGGGGTCACCCGTGCCGTCGTCGCACTGCCCGTCGACCACTGGCAGAGCTGGGCGATGGTCTCGAGGCGGATGGACCCGCAGCCCGGGGCCGACCTGCTGTTCCTCGAGGGACCCGTCGACCGGGAGCTGCGGCGGCTCGCCGCGGGCCGACCGATCCTGGAGTGGGACGGCACTGTCTTGCGCCGTGCGGACGTCTCGCGGACCGCAGGCGGGGACGCCTCATCGGTAGAGTGACCCCGGCGGGACGCGAACGGCAGCTCTGGCATCATGGGGCGCGATGGCCGGAGCTTCACCGTCCCTTCGAGCACGATACGTTCAGCTCGCGCGCTCGGGCGAGCTGGCGGAGCGAGTGCGTCGGCTCGACGCGCTTCTGACGGATTGCGCGGTGTGTCCGCGCCGCTGCCGTGTCGACCGCCGCGGCGAGCTCGGGGACTGCGCCACCGGGGCCGATGCCGTGGTCGCGTCCTGGAGCCCACACTTCGGCGAGGAGCCGGTGATCTCCTGCCGCCGCGGATCCGGCACCGTTTTCCTCGCCAACTGCAACCTTCGCTGCGCGTTCTGCCAGAACCATGACATCTCCCAGCGCCCGGCGGCCTTCTCGGGGACGTCCATCTCCTGCGAGGAGCTGGCGGCCATCTTCCTCGATCTCCAGGACCGGGGCTGCCACAACCTGAACTGGGTGTCGCCCTCCCACCAGGTGCCTCAGCTGGTGCGGGCACTCGAGGTGGCGGCAGGGCGCGGGCTCGATCTGCCGATCGTCTACAACAGCAACGGCTACGACGGGCTCGAGACCCTCGAGCAGCTCGATGGCGTCATCGACATCTACATGCCGGACCTCAAGTACAGCGACCCGGATGCGGGCTACCGCTTGTCGGGCATCGACGACTATCCCGGTCACGCACGCGCGGCTCTGCGTGAGATGTACGGCCAGATCGGAGACGACTGGGTGATCGGCCCGGAAGGCGAATTGCGGCGCGGCCTGCTGGTGCGCATGCTCGTCCTGCCGGAAGACCTGGCGGGAATCGAGGACAATCTGGGCTGGATCGCCTCCGAGCTGTCCCCAACGGTCGCCATCTCGTTGCTCGCCCAGTACCGTCCGGCCCACCGAGCGGCCCGGCGCCCCGAGTTCGCCGATCTTCAGCGGCGCGTCACGCGCGACGAGTGGCGGCGGGCGGTGAGAGCCCTCGAGGCCCACATGGAGGGCGACCGGCATCACGTGCAGATGAATGTCTGAATTCGGAACTCGGAATTTCCGACCACCCCTCCCCACCGCGACCAAAGGGGCAACACGAGCCCGCGTATCTCACCAGCTTCCTGCTGCGACCGCCGATGCACCGCACCCGGCAGTGCTTTGTCATCTCCGGGTGCTCGACGTACTGTCGAGTACGCCTGCGCGCCCGTCGAATCAAAAACCCAACCGGGCACAGCACCTCGGCGACCTCGCGACGAAACCCGGTGAGATATGCGGGCTAGCAATGAACAGCCCCGCGGACCCGAGGTCAGCGGGCACGATGCAGCACGGGGCTTCCGGCTCCGTGCTTCGCACTCCGCCGTGACCGGCCGAGGCGGACGCGGACACGGACGCGGACACGGGTTAAACTCACCAGCATGAGTACAGAACAGAAGCGCAGGACCCTCTACCTGGTGGACGGGCCGAACATGGCCTTTCGCGCCTTCTTCGCCATCGGCGGCATGACCAACTCCAAGGGCCAGCCGACCAACGCCCTCTTCGGCTTCACCAACATGTTGCTCAAGCTCATCCGAGACCAGCGTCCGGACTATCTCGCGATCGCCTGGGACCCCAAGGGCGAGACGTTCCGTGACCGCATCTACCCCGACTACAAGGGCACCCGGCCGGACATGCCCGACGCCCTGCGGGCCCAGATCCCGCTCTTCTCACGGATCGCGGAGGCTTTCGACGTGCCCTTTCTGTGCATCGACGGCTTCGAGGCGGACGATGTGATGGGCACCCTGGCCCGCCGCCACGAGGGCGAGCTCGATGTGGTGCTGGTCAGCTCCGACAAGGACCTCATGCAGCTCGTCTCCAAGCACGTCGTCCTCTACGACTCGATGAAGGAGCGCCGGATCTCGTTCGAGGAAGTCAAGGAGAAGTTCGGCTGCTCCCCCGCGCTGGTGCCGGACGCCCTCGGCATCTGGGGCGACTCCTCCGACAACATCCCCGGTGTCAAGGGCATTGGCGAGAAGGGGGTCAAGGCCCTGCTCGCCACGTGGAAGGGCCTCGACGATATCTACGCCCATCTCGAAGAGATCATCCCGGCCGGGACGCGGAACAAGCTCGAGCAGCATCGCGACGACGCCTTGCTGTCGCGCGAGCTCGCGACCATCCGGGTGGACGTACCCCTCGACACCGAGCTCGAAGCGCTCGCGCTGAAGTTCCCGCCGGACGAGGACCAGGCCCAAGAGCTGTTCGCGGAGCTCGAGTTTCGTGGCCTGCTGCGGCAGTTCGGTGGCGAGATGGAGACGGTGGACCGCAGTGGCTACCGGCTGGTGACCGACGCCGACCAGCTCGAGGAGCTGTGCGGCACGCTGCGGGACCGCGGCCGTTTCGCGCTTGACACCGAGACCACCTCGCTCGATGACATGCGGGCGGAGCTCGTGGGCCTCTCCTTTTGTTGCGACGACGACGTCGCATGGTACCTGCCCGTCGGGCATGCCACCGGAGATCGGCAGCTGGACTGGACGACCGTGAGAAAGGCGCTGGCGCCGCTGCTCGAGGATCCCGAGGTCGGCGCCACCGGACAGAACCTGAAGTACGACTTCAAGATCCTCTCCCGCCACGGCGTCGAGCTCGCCGGGATCGACGGCGACACCCTGCTCGCCGACTACCTACTGAGCCCCGACCGCCGGTCCCACAAACTCGACGACCTGGCCCTGGTCTACCTGTCCCATCGCATGATCCCGTACAACGAGGCCGTCGGCGCCGCCGCGACCTTCGCCGAGGTCTCTCTCGAGACCGCTCGGGACTACGCCGCAGAGGACGCCCACGTCACCTGGCTGCTCGATGCGAAGCTGCGGCAGGCGCTCGCCGACGAGGGGCTCGGCACCCTCTACCACGAACTCGAGCTGCCGTTGATTCCGGTCCTGGCGCGGATGGAGATGGCCGGCATCGCCATTGACCGAGAGGTCCTGGCCTCGCTTGCCGAGGAGCTGACGGGCAAGATCGAAGAAGCTGAAACGCGCTGCTTCGAGGCCGCCGGCGAGGAGTTCAAGATTGGCTCCGTGAAACAGCTCCGCGAGGTTCTGTTCGACAAGCTTGGCTTGCCGGTGATCAAGACGACCAAGACCGGGCCCTCGACCAACGAGCAGGTGCTCTCCGAGCTCGCGATGCAGCACCCGTTGCCGCGGGCAATTCTGGACTACCGGTCGCTGATCAAGCTCAAGAACACCTACGTCGATCCACTGCCCGAGCTCGTCAATCCCGCCACGGGGCGCATCCACACCCATTACTCGCAGACCACCGCCGCCACCGGCCGGCTGTCCTCGACCGAGCCCAATCTGCAGAACATCCCGGTACGCACCGAGGAGGGGCGCCGCATCCGAACGGCCTTTGTCGCGCCGCCGGGCCGGATGCTGTTGGCCGCAGACTACTCACAGGTGGAGCTCCGGATTCTCGCCCACCTGTGCGGCGGCCGGGGCGGTTTCGCCGACGCCTTCGCCCGGGGTGCAGACGTTCACAACGAGACCGCTGCCGGGCTCTTCGACCGCGCCCCCGGTGAGGTGACGCGAGAGATGCGGTCGATCGCGAAGGCGGTCAACTTCGGGATCATCTACGGCCAGAGCGCCTTCGGGCTCGCCCAGACCCAACGGATCTCCCGCTCCCAGGCTGCGGAGTACATCGCGCGGTACAAGGAGCGCTTCCCTGAGATCGAGGAGTACCGCCAGCGCGTGCTCCACGACGCGGCCGAGAAGGGGTACGTCGAGACCCTCATGGGCAGGCGGCGCCCGGTGCCGGACCTTCAGAGCGGGAACTTCGCGGCCCGGGCGGCAGCCGAGCGGGTGGCGGTCAACACACCCGTCCAGGGCAGCGCCGCCGATCTCATCAAGCAGGCCATGCTGCGGGTCGACCACCGGCTGCGGAGCGAGTTCCCCGGCCAGCTGATGCTGCTCCAGGTGCACGACGAGCTGCTGCTCGAGGTGGACGCGGGGGCGGTCGATGCGGTGACAGAGATGGTGCGCACCGAGATGTCCTGGGCGGTCGAGCTTTCAGTACCGCTGGTCGTCGACGTGGGCGCCGGCCGCTCGTGGGACGAGGCGCACTGACACCAGTCAGGTCCGCGGCGCTGGCCGCGGGCCGAAATGGTGCCGCTTTGTGAAGATCGTGCAAAACCCACCGCCTGAGCCGAAACCGAGACACTTCGCGAAGCGTGAGATGTGTTATATTGAAATCGAGATCGCGAATCATTAACGACGTGACCGACAGCAACCCGAAAGGAGTGAAGGGATGAAGAAAACGCTGATGATCATGAGCGTCGCCGCGTGTGCGGTGTTGCTCGCCAATCCGGCCGTCGCGTGCGACGGCAAGGCCGAGATCAAACAGGCCAGCTACGACGGCAGCGCCTGCACGAAGGCCGAGGTCAAGCAGGCCAGCAACACGGACGGCTCCTGTGACAAGACCGCTGCCGCCAAGCAGGCCGCAACCGAGGGCGCGTCGTGCCCGCTGAGCGCCGCCAAGGCCGCCTATGCCGGCGCGCTCGACAAGACCGGCTGCGAGAAGACCGCCGAGGCCGCATACCGCAACACTCTCGCCGAGAACACCTACGCCGAGAGCTACGCGGAAAACGGCTGCGACAAGACCGCCCACAAGGCCGCCTACGATGCCGTCTACGCTGAGGCGCACTGCGAGAAGTCGGCGAGCTCGGCCGCGACCCATGCGGTTGCCAAGGCGCACTACGACGCCGCGCTGGCCAAGACCGGCTGCGAGAAGACCGCTCAGGAGGCTTATGTTGAGACCGTCGAGAACCTGAAGCTGGCGTCGAAGTAGACCCGTCCCGACCAGTTCGACCGACACCGGGCCGTTCACGGCCCGGTTTTTTGGTTGTGACCGGGGACACAGAACGGCCGCCGTCAACGGTGAGATCTTGAGGTCGTGGGAGGCTCTGAAGAGGAAATTGACGATGGCTGCCACACGATCTCGTCGTTTGCGTCTGCTCGAAAGCCTGCGCCGGACAATCAGCGAGAAGCTGCATGAACGAGTCCGCCAGGCCGCTCGCGGCAAAGGTCGAGGCACGCCCATGAACACCAGCTCCATCTATGCCTCGGCACGGGACGACGCACCCGAGCTGCTCGACCAGCTGCTCCTCGTTCACCAGCGAGTGGGCGAGGAACAGGGCGACTCCGCCCCGTCAGAGGGGCGGCAACGGCTGACGGACGCCGACCGCCGGGCGATGCTGTCAGCGGTACGGGCCGCGGTCAGACAGACCCGCGAGCGGTTGGAGGCGTAGTCACAGCGCCGAATCGATCGCCGCGCGGACCTCGTCCATCACCTCACCGCATGCTGCCCCGGCGACTCGCTCGGCATCGACCGGCCGGTGGAACACCAGCCGCACCGAACCCGGGCGGAGGTCGGTCGAGCCGGGAGGCAGAATGTCGCGCGTCCCCGCCACCGTGACCGGGAGAATCGGCAGCCCGAGGTCCTGCGCCATCCGGAAGGCTCCCTTCTTGAACCGCTTGAGACGACCACTCCTGCTGCGTGTACCCTCGGGAAAGAACACCACCGAAGTCCCGTCGACGATGCGACGTGCGGCGTTCTCCAGGGCCTCGATCGCCGCCGCACGGCTCGAGCGGTCGATGTAGATGTGGCCCAGCCGGTCGCAGGCGACGCCGATCCCCGGAATCGTGCGCAGCTCCTTCTTCATCACCCACTTAAAATTCACTCCCAGCCAACCGTAGAGCACGAAGATGTCGTATTGGCTCTGATGGTTGGAGACGATGACGTAGCTCTGACCCGGCTCGATATGCTCACGTCCCTCCACCTCGACCGACATCGGGGTGATCCGGGCCATCAAGCGGGACCACGGCACCCCGGTCCAGCGAGAGACGTTCTTCGGCCGCGCGAGGAGCAGCAGGGCGAGCGTCAGGGATGCGAAGAACGCCGTCGCAACCACCAGCGCCGGACCCACCACCAGGAACTTGTAAGGTTGGTAGAGCCACCACGCAACGCTGTGCTTCCTCATCCCTCCAGCATCTTATCCAATTCACCTCAGGATCCGCCGGGGCGCATCCTGAGGTGAATTGGACAACGCGGTGCTATCCTTTGACCTCGCGCGTTCGGAGGCAGAGTGGGCGACAGATTCTACATCACCACGCCGATTTACTACGTCAACGACATGCCGCACATCGGGCACATCTACACGACGGTGATGGCGGACATCTTCGCGCGCTACCACCGGCTCGAGGGTGCGGATGTCCGATTCCAGACCGGTACCGACGAGCACGGCCAGAAGATCGAGAAGGCGGCACGTGACCAGGACATCCGGCCGATCGAGCTCGCGGACCGCGTGGTCGCGCGTTATCACGGCCTGTGGCAAGCACTCGACATCTCCCACGATGACTTCATCCGCACCACCGAACCCCGGCACCAACGCGCGGTGGCAGAGATCATCCGGCGGATCGCGGCGGCCGGGGACATCTACAGCGGTGAGTACGAAGGATGGTACCTGGCCGCGGACGAGGCCTTCATTCCCGACTCGCAGGTCAAGGACGGCCACGACATCGAGAGCGGGCGCGCCGTCGAGAGGCTCTCCGAGCCGAGCTATTTCTTCCGGCTCTCGGCCTACCGTGACCGGCTCCTCGCGTGGTACCACGACAACCCCGGCTGCATCCTCCCGCACAGCCGCTACAACGAGGTTGTCAGCTTCGTCGACGGCGGGCTGCGCGACCTGTCGGTGTCCCGGGCCTCGCTGCGCTGGGGCATCCCCTACCCCGGCGACGACCGTCATGTCGTCTACGTCTGGCTCGACGCCCTCACGAACTACATCTCGGCCCTCGGCTTCGGGTCCGGCGACGATGCGCTCTTCCGCCGATACTGGCCCGCCACCATGCACCTCGTGGGCAAGGACATCCTCCGATTCCACTGCGTCTACTGGCCGGCGTTCCTGATGTCGGCCGGGCTCGAACCGCCGCGGCAGGTCTTCGGCCACGGATGGTGGTTGCGGGACGAGGCCAAGATGTCCAAGTCGGTCGGTAACGTGGTCCGGCCTGATGATCTCATCGAGCGGTTCGGCGCCGACGCAGTGCGCTACTTCCTGGCACGTGACATGACCTTCGGGCAGGATGCCTCGTTCTCCGATGAGGCCTTCCTGGCGCGCTTCAACTCCGACCTCGCCAACGCTCTCGGAAACACGGCTTCGCGGGCCCTGTCGATGACCGGGCGCTACCTCGACGGCCGGGTTCCCGAAGTCGCGTCTGACGGCGCGGTGCCCGCGGCTGCCGACGAGGCGGTTCGGGACTACCGGAGGCACATGCGGGAGGCAGAGCCGAACCGGGCCCTGGAGTCGACCTGGGGCGTGCTGCGAGCGATCGACGGCTACCTCCAGGAGCGCCAGCCGTGGGCCCGCATCAAAGAGGGCGAGACCGGCCGCCGGCAGGTCGAGGAGATCCTGTCGGTGGCGCTCGAAGGACTGCGCGTCACATCGCTGTTGATCGAGCCGTTCATGCCGACGATCGCCGGCAGGTTGCGGGCGCAGCTCGGCCTTCGCGACACCGCGCTCGACCTGGACGCGGCCGCGGCATGGGGCGCGTTTCCGGCTGGAACCACGATCGGAATGACCGAACCGCTGTTCCCGCGAGTCGACATCGAGGCCTACCTCGAGGAGGTTGGGATGGAACAAAAAAGGAATGAGGAGGCCGACAGCGCCACCAGGCTGCTGACGATCGATGAGTTCTTCAGGACCGAGCTGGTGGTGGCAACCGTCCGCGAAGCCGAGCAGGTCCCGAAATCGAAGAAGCTGATTCGCCTGCTGGTCGATCTCGGAGAGGGGCAGCCGCGGCAGCTGGTGGCCGGTATCGCCGACCGCTACCGTGCCGAAGATCTGGTCGGACGGCAGATCGTGGTCGTCGCCAACCTCAAGCCGGCCAAGCTGATGGGCGTGGAGTCGCAGGGGATGTTGCTTGCGGCCAATGTCGACGGAGCGCCGTTCCTGCTCGCACCCGATGACGAGGTCCCGCCGGGAACGAAGATCTCATAGGAACCGTCATTCCCCATTTGGGCGGGCCGCGCGGCGGCAGCGGGGCCCGCGGAAATGAGGGGGCGTCATTCGCATATCTCATAGGGTGTCCGCCGCGGACAGCGAATCGCTGCGCCCCGCCGTGCGTGTCGCACATCGTGCTCCTTGGCGTAGCGCTCCCGCGACGACGTCGCCCGATTCACGCCAGACCCGGCGGAGACTCGCGCTTCGCCGCCCTCGCCTCGAAACCCAGTGAGATCAGCGAGCTACATACAACGGCGCCGGTCCCAGACCTCGAAGGTGCAGGCGTAGTCATTCCGGTCATCGGCGTCCTGGTGGTCTCCCGCGACGTACGCCCATCGATCGAAGTCGACCTCCGGGAAGAATGTGTCGCCCTCGACCTCGGCGTGCACGCGGGTGATGTACATGCGGTCAACAAGGTCGCGGGTGAGCGCCGTCCGGTAGATGTTGGACCCGCCGCCGATGAAGGGCTCATCGTCGTCGCCTGCCGCTGCCAGCGCCGCCTCGATGGAGTGCACCACCAACGCTCCCTCGGCCACATAGCCGGAGCGGCGCGTCACCACGACCATCGTCCGCCCCGGCAGCGGCTTGCCGAGCTCGAGCCACGTGCGGCGCCCGATGATCAGGTGGTGACCCGAGGTCGTTCGCTTGAAGTGCCGGAGATCCGCCGGGAGGTGCCAGGGCAGTCCCCCGTCGCGGCCGATGACCCCGTTCGAGCTGACCGCGACGATCAGCGACACCCGCATTCAGACCGCCACCGGGGCCTTGATGTGCGCGTGCGGGTCGTAACCTTCGAGGCGGAAGTCCTCGTATCGGTACTCGAACAGTGATTCGGGGCGGTGGAGGATCCGCATCGATGGGAGTGGCCGCGGCTCACGGGTGAGCTGCAGCTTCGCCTGCTCCAGGTGATTTCGGTACAGGTGGACGTCGCCGAAAGTGTGGATGAACTCCCGAGCCTCGAGCCCCGCCTGTTCGGCGAACATCATCGTCAGCAGCGCGTAAGATGCGATGTTGAACGGCACACCCAGAAACGCGTCGGCGCTTCGCTGATAGAGCTGGCAGGACAGGCCGCCGTCGGCCACCCAGAACTGGAAGAGACAGTGGCAGGGGGGGAGCGCCATGCGATCGACTTCGGCCGGGTTCCAGGCCGACACCACGTGGCGACGAGAGTCCGGCTGTTCCCGAATCGAGCCCAGGACGCGCTGGATCTGATCGATGCGGCCACCCTCGGCGGAAGGCCACGACCGCCACTGGGCTCCGTAGATCGGGCCGAGCTCTCCGTCCTCATCCGCCCACTCGTCCCATATCGTCACTCCGTTCCGGTTGAGCCAACGAACGTTGGTTTCGCCGGACAGGAACCACAGCAGTTCATGGATGATGGACCGCAAGTGGAGCTTCTTGGTGGTGAGGACCGGGAAGCCCCGGCGGAGATCGAACCGCATCTGATGGCCGAAGACGCTGAGCGTTCCCGTCCCGGTGCGATCATCCTTGACGACGCCTTTGACGAGGATGTGGTCGAGCAGGTCGAGGTACTGCCTCATTCGACCTTCACTCCGGCCGACAGCCACGCGCCGACGCGATCCATCCACTTGCCCTGCGCCTTGAGAATGAGCTGGGCCAGCTCGCGCACAGCGCCACGGCCGCCCTCGGCACCGAGTAACAGGTCGCAGGCCGCCGCCACCTCCGGCGCTGCATCGGCCGGGCAGGCCGAGACACCGCCCCGCGCCAGCATCGGCAGATCCGGGAGGTCATCGCCGACCACCGCGACCTCTGAAGCCGCCTCAATGCCCAACAGTGACAGGATGCGATCGATGTCCGCGTTCTTGTCGCGCGACCCCAGGATGACCAGATCCGAGCGGATTCCGAGATCGCTGCAGCGCGATCTCACCGCGGGCGACGACCGGCCGGTGACGATCGCGACCTGGATGCCGGACTCCAGCAGCAGCCGGATCCCCAACCCGTCCCGGACCGAAAACAGCTTGATCACCTCGCCGTCCCCGGTGTAGACGAGACGGCCGTCGGTGAGCACTCCGTCGACGTCCAGAACCACCAGTTTGATGGGCAGCAGTCGTTGCCGGATATCTGGCGGAAGGTGGCTCGGCATGGGCGCATCCTAGCAGAACAGTGCACCCGTCGAGATCCGCGTTCGCGTCCGTGAACGGTGGCGGTGACGGTGGCGGTCGGCGGTGGCGGTGAACGGTGGGGGTCAACGGTGGCG
>CAZSTH010000014.1:15439-54912 GCA_964609835.1 uncultured Thermoanaerobaculia bacterium | reverse complement strand
CCGCCACCGTCACCGCCGACCGTCACCGCCACGGCCACCGTCACCGCCACCGCCACCGTCTACCGCCCACGCCGTCCGCCACGGACGTGGGGATCGGGAACACGATGGGGAACGGATGCGAAACATGGTCCCACTCGGTTCAAACGGGAAACGGCTCCAGGCGCGCCAGGTAGGCCCCGCGGTCGCCGCGGTCCGCCACCGTGCACCGGAATCCGGAGATCGCGGCGGCGCGCGCCAGGGTCCGGCTGTCGGCGAACAGCCACCAGTAGGGCTCGCCCACCAGCCCGCGGTACTCGAGCTGGAAGCGAACCTCGCCGAAGTACCGTTCCTCGCCGCGGCGGCGGCCATGCTCGGCCGCGCGCGCCGGCATCACGGCAGCCAGGTCGGCCGAGTCGCACAGGATGCGGCCGCCTTCCGCGAGCAGCTCCCGGATCCGCTCGAAAAAGCCGACCATGCCCGAGATCGTTCCCACAAGGCCGAGGCCGTGCATCAGCAGGAGGACGGTATCGAAGCGCTCGCCGGCGACCTTTTCGAGGTCGCCGTGGCGGGCGTCCGCCACCCCGCGGTCGCGCATGATCACCACCGCTTCGGCGAGCGCGTCGACAGCGGTCACGTCGAGGCCGAGGCGCTGCAGCTCGATGGCATGACGGCCGGCGCCGGCGCCGAGATCGAGGGTGCGGCCGCGGCACAGACGCAGGGCCCGTCGTTCGATGTCGGGCAGTGGGGCCCCGGCCGGGCGGTAGAACTCGGCGATCGATGTCGGCTCGTCCTCCCACAGGCTTGAGTGCACGATCAGCCGGGCGTCGTGGTCGCCCCGGTGGTAGTCGAGCAGCGCACGTCCGAGCGGACCCCAGCAGCGCTCGTGCGTCGGCGCGGCGCCGGTTACGGCCACGGCTCGAGATCGAGTTCGGGGGCGGCCATGACCCGAAAGACCGGCAGCAGCCCGACGCTTTCGTCCCAGTAGGGAGTGCGCTGGTACCACCACAGGTAGCGCGCGCTCCAGCTCGCTGCGAACTCGGGATCTTCAAGGGCCGCCTGCCACGAGGTGCGGATCTCGTCGTCCCGGAGCATCTCGCGCGCCAGCCCCTCGAGGACGTCGAGGCCGATGTAGATCTTGCGTTCGAAGACCGACGACAGCGCCCCCCACCGCAGTAGAGAGTCGGGCGCCTCGGGCTCGAAGAGCTGGACCGCGATCTCGAAGCCGGGCTGGTCGGCCGGAATCCACAGGCTGTTGGCCGCGATTCGGCGGGTCTCGGCCTGGCGGCTGGTCTCGAAGTCCTCCACCATCACAACGCCCTGGTAGGAAGTGTCGGCGAAGGTCGGGTCTGCGAGCCGGACTGTCTCCACCTCGAGCACTGCCGGCTCCGTGATCCGCCACGCCCGCAGCCCGTGTCCGGCGACAACCTTCTCGATCTGTGGCCAGCCGGCCGCCACCAGATAGCCGCGCGGGCGGGGCAGCGTCAGCGCGGGCGCCTGCAGGTGGCGCCAGCGCAGCTCCACCTCGCGGACCTCGCCGGGGCGGAAGACGGGCCGCGAGCCCCCGGTGATCAGCGAGTCCTCGAAGCTCCAGTCGTATGCCGGCCAGGTGATGATCTCGCCCTCGTCCTCGACGTCCCAGCACACCACGATCTCGGACGGCTCGGCGGCGGCCTCCCCGAGGGCCGCGGTTCCGGCGTCCGCCGCCGCCACCGCGGCGATCAGTGCCCCGCCGGCGCGTCCGGCCTCGAGGATCAGCTCCTCCATGAAGACCCGGTTGGCCGCAATGCGGTCGCGGAAGGGCTTGTGGGCGTGCATCTCGATCAGGATCGAAGGGCGGTTGCGGAGCGGGAAGTAGCCCGAGGAGTAGCGCGGCCGGGCTACGTTCCAGATCATGCCAACCGCCGGATCCGAGCGCGACACGAGGTTGACGTAGGGGCCGTTGGGATGACCGGCCGCGCCCGTGCGGTCGAGCACCTCCGGAAGGTGCTCCGCGACCCACGCGTCGAGGGACGGGGCGAGCTGGGGCGCCTCCGCCACCAGCCAGGTCAGGACCCAGGCGTGGTCGGACCCGTTGGTGACGTGGTTGTCCACGTGCAGGTGCGGTTCCCAGGTGTTGAGGAGGGCCGCCATCGCCCGGGCCTCGGGGCTTTGCAGCTGCAGGAAATCGCGGTTGAGATCGATGCCCATGGTGGTCGTGCGGTAGCCCTGGCCCTCCTCGGGCCCGTTCTGGTTGGCGCGGTGGTATGGCGAGACATGCTCGTGACCGTCGGCGTTGTGGATCGGCGCGAAGAGTACGGTGGCGGCTTCCACCAGCTCCGGACGCCGCCCGAGCGCGATGTCGCGGAGGATCATCAGGGTTGCGACCTTGCCGTCCACCTCGCCGGGGTGGATGCAGCTCTGCAGCAGCAGGACCGGTTTGCCGGCGGCGGCCGCGGCCTCGGGTGTGAAGGCGCCGTCTGAGGAGACGATCACCAGCGGCAGCGCCCTCCCCTGGCCCGAGCGCCCGAAGTCGGTCACCCGGATGATGCCCGGCGCCGCGGCCTCGACCTTGCGCAGGAAAGCCATCGTCTCGTCATAGCTCGAGGTCGCGCGGAAGTCGGACTTCTCCGCCACCGTGAGCCAGTCGTCGGGGATCTCGGAGGCGAGCGCGCACGGGGTGGCAAGCATCAGGACGGCGGCGAGGGCGAAGGTCGTCTTCATGGCGATACTCTATCCGATTTTCTCGCTCGAACCCCGCGGGTCCGTGCGACAGCGAGTGCTCCTTGCTCCTTGTTCCCTGGTGGGCGGCCGGGCGGGCGGTTGCTCCCTGATCCCTGCCCGGGGCGCGCGATTGGGCGGGTGCCGGCGGTGCGCGATGACCGCGCTTGACAATCTGATCTGGTCTGGTCAGACTATATACGGAGGACAGATGCCGATCACCAATATCTCGGAGGCCAAGGCGCAACTTTCAGCACTGATTGAGCGGGTGCTGGCGGGTGAGGAGATCATCATAGGGAAGGCGGGCCGGCCGGTCGCCCGGCTCGTCAAGTTCGAGCGCCCCGAGAAGCCGCGTGAGCCGGGGTCGCTCAAGGGACGGATTCGCGTCGCTCGAGACTTCGACGAGCTTCCGGACGATCTTCGAGCCGCGTTCGGCATGGAGGCGTCGTGAACCTGCTGCTCGATACGCACGCGCTGCTGTGGTGGCTGACCGACGAACCATCGCTGAGCGAGGAAGCGCGGGCGCGGATCGCGGATCCCGGCAATGTGGTCTTTCTCAGTGCCGTCGTGGTCTGGGAGCTTCGCATCAAACAGGCTCTCGGCAAGATCGAGCTCCCGGAGGATTTCGCTGAAGTGCTGGGAGGCGAATCGTTCGTCGAGCTCCCGGTGACGGTCGCCCACGCCCACGCCGTCGCCTCATTGCCGCCGATCCACCGCGACCCCTTCGACCGGATGCTGATCGCACAGTCGATGGTCGAGGGGTTGACCGTAGTGACCCGAGATCCGTTCTTCGGCGAGTACGGGGTGGCGGTCGTCGCCGCGTGAAGACGGTTCAGGCGTCAGGAGGGTCGATCTCGACGTTCTATGTCGCCGATGGATTTGTCGCGAGCTATGCTTGCGACTGCGGCATCTCGGTCTGCTGCATCATCGCCAGGGCCTCGGGGCGGGGGGCGTTCTTCGCCGAGTCCCAGTAGGGCGAGAGGCGGCGCAGGCTGGCGATGATCCCGGGGAAGACCTCGATGACGCGGTCGATCTCGGCGTCGGTGGTGTAGTGGCTGAGGCTGAAACGCACCGAGCCGTGGACGGCGGTGAAGGGGACCTTCATGGCGCGCAGGATGTGCGAGGGTTCGAGCGAGCCCGAGGTGCAGGCAGAGCCCGAGGAGGCGCAGATGCCGTGCTCGGAGAGCTGGTAGAGGATGCCCTCACCCTCGATGAAGTGGCAGGCGATATTGAGGGTGTTGGTGAGCCGCTCCGCCTCACCGCCGTTGACCTCGAGGTAGGGGATGCGGGCGACGAGTTCGCGCTCGAGGCGGTCGCGCTGGGCCCGGATGCGGGGCTCGTCGGCGTCGTGGCGCTCGGCGGCCAGCTCGAGGGCGCGCGCGAGGGCGACGATGAAGGCCACGTTCTCGGTCCCTCCCCGCCGTCCGTCCTCCTGGTGGCCGCCGAGGAGGTACGGCCGGCACGGCGTGCCGCGGCGGATGAAGAGGGCGCCGATGCCTTTCGGGGCGTGCAGCTTGTGGCCGGAGAAGGAGAGCAGGTCGACGTGCCGGAAGGCGTCCTGCAGATCGATTTCGAGTTTGCCGACGGTCTGGGTGGCGTCGGTGTGGAAGACGATCGAGGGGTCGGTCTCCTTGGTGATCCGCGACAGGTCCGCGATCGGGAAGATGACGCCGGTCTCGTTGTTGGCGTGCATCACCGAGACCATCAGGGTGTCGGGCCGCAGGGCCCGCACGAAGGCGGTCTTGTCGATCCGGCCCTGGGTGTCGACGGGGACGAAGTCGACCTCGAAGCCGCGCCGCTCGAGGTCCGTGCCGACCTCGTAGATCGCCGGGTGCTCGACGGCCGAGGTGACGATGTGGCGGCGCTCGGGCCGGGCGGCGATGGCGCCGTAGACGGCGGTGTTGTTGCTCTCGGTGGCGCAGGAGGTGAACAGGATCTCGGTGGCGCGGGCGTTGCCGAGCCGCTTCGCCACCGTGCGGCGGGCGGCGGTGATGGCGTCGGCCGGGCCGCGCGAGGCCTCGTACATCGAGCTCGGGTTGAAGTACTCGCCCGTGAGGTAGGGCATCATCGCTTCCACGACCTCGGGGTCGACCAGTGTGGTTGCGTTGTTGTCGAGATAGATGACTGACACGGCTACTCCCTTGATTGGTGAACAATGATCGGGCCGGACCTCATCCTCACGCATGATACGTGCTGGATCCGCATCCCCGCCAGGTAGGGGGTTGCGGGGGCGCCCCATTCGGCAGGATCCAGCCGGTATCGAGCGTCAAGTAGCCAGCAGCTGACCCAAGCTGCAGTGACCGATCGGTCATACCTGGACGACGCGTATCCGCTCGTCGATATGGTCCTTCAGCGCCTGCTCCACCATCATTTTGATGGTGCGTGTGGAGCCCGCGCAGTCGGCACAGGCGCCCTGCATGCTGCAGTAAATGACGCGGTCCTTGATGTCGATGAGCTCGATATCGCCGTTGTCCCTGGCCAGCTGCGGGCGGACGTGCTCTTCGAGGACGTGCTCAACGAGCTTGGCGAACTTGAAGGGGGACATCTCGCGCGGCGGCTGCTCGCGCGGCTCGCGTGCGGTCGGGAGCACCGGCAGCTCCTTGAAGGCCGTGGGCTGCTTGCCCCACACCTTGCTGAGCAGATCCTGCAGCCCGCCGGGCGTGTGGTGGCAGGACATGCACGCGCCGCCCGCCTTGATGGCGTTGGTGATTTCGGCGATGGTCTTGAGCTCGAGTTCTTCGATCTTGCGCTCGATGTAGGGCTCGGTGAGGCCGAAACAGGTGCAGACCAGCCTGCCCTCCTCCTGCTCATCGCGACGGATGTCGATGCCGAGCTCCTGGAGGTCGATTCCGCGTTTCTGCGCCCAGTTGAAGACCGCCGCCTCGAGCGCCTCGGCGCCCATCACCGAACAGTGGATCTTGGCCTGAGGCAGGCCCTCGAGGTAGTTGACGATGTCCTGGTTGGTGATCTCGAGCGCCTCGATCGGGGTGTAGTTCCCTTCCTCGATGATGGCGCACAGCGCTTCGGAGGCAGCGATGGCCGAGGTGCAGCCGAAGGTCAGGTAGCGCGCCTCGGTGATGCGGTCCTGGAGCGGGTCGTCGGGGTGGCGTTCGACGCGGAAGGTGAAACGGAGGGCATCGCCGCACGCGATCGAGCCGTGCTCGCCGAAGCCGTCGGCGTTCTCGATCTCTCCCAGGTGGGTGCCGGGCTTGCCCTGCACCGCGGCCATGAACAGGTCGGTCGTCTTCTGCGAGTAGTTCCAGGTCATCGATCCTCCCGCCGTGCCGCGGCTCGGCGCAGAAGGTATGATACCCGATCTCCAACCCCCGTGATGGCCGGAGGTTGAGGTTGCTACGGCAGCCCGAGCTCGACTGCGATCTGGTGGAAGGCGCCGCGGATGGGCTCGGCGAGGCCGCGCGAGCGATTATCGCGGGGCGCGGGTGATTCGATCGACATGAGCTCTCATCCTCGGTTCTTCCTGGGCACCAAGCGGCGTTCGAGTTCCGGCGTGCAGTACACTGCTGCGATGCGACGACTCCGCTTTCCCTCCAGCCAGCTCGCAGCGGCCGCCCTGGCGGCGATCCTGTTGTTGGCGCCCCCCGCGGCGACGGTCCACCCGGACGCCGCCCGCGGCACCGGCGGCGCCGTGTCGAGCGCCACGCCCGCCGCCACGACGGCCGGCCTCGAGATTCTCCGTGCCGGAGGCAACGCCGCGGACAGTGCGGTCGCCACTGCTCTCGCCCTCGCGGTGGTCCACCCGCAGGCGGGCAACCTCGGCGGCGGCGGGTTCGCGGTGGTGCGGGTCGACAGGGAGGTCGCGGCCCTCGACTTCCGGGAGACCGCGCCGGCGGCGGCCACGCCCGACATGTACCTCGACGCCGACGGCGAGCTTCGTCCGGAAGCATCCCTCGTCGGTCCGCTGGCGGCCGGGGTCCCTGGCTCGCCCGCGGGCCTCTACGAGTTGCACCGGAGGTTCGGACGCCTCGAGTGGCGGCGGGTGGTGGAGCCCGCCCTGCGCCTCGCGCGCGACGGTTTCCGCGTCACCATGCGTCTCGAGGCCTCGCTCGAGCACAGCGCCCTGCTGCTCTCCGCCTTTCCAGAGACCTCGGCGGTCTGGCTTCCCGGGGGGCGGCTGCCGGCGGCCGGCAGTGTCATGCACCTGCCGGAGTTGGCGTCGACCCTTGCGGAATATGCCGCCCGCGGCCCGCGGGCGATCACGGAGGGACCGATCGCCGAGGCGGTCGAGGCCGCCGCACGTAGCCGCGGTGGGGTGCTGACCGCGGCCGACCTGGCGGCATACCGGGCCGTTTGGCGGGAGCCGGTCCGCTTCGAGGCATTTGGCTGGACGATCGCCTCCATGCCGCTCCCATCCTCGGGAGGTATCATTCTCGGCCAGACCTGCGGCCTGCTGGGACGCCTCGACTACCCCGGGAGGCCGCGGTTCGGGGCCGACCGCTTCCACCTCCTGGCGGAGATTTGGCGGCGGGCCTACGCCGACCGCTATCTACTCGGGGATCCCCGCACGAGCCGGGCCTCCGCGGCTAAGCTACTCGATCCGGAATGGCTGGACCGCCGCGCCGCGGAGATCCTGATGGAGGAGGCGACCGCGTCGGCCGGCGTTGCGGTGTGGTCAAAGGAGCGGGTCCGCGAGTCGAGCGACACCACGCACCTGTCGGTGGTCGACGCCGACGGCAACGCGGTCGCTCTGACAACGACGCTCAACGGGTCCTACGGCTGCGGGCTGTTGGTGCCCGGGGCCGGCTTCCTGCTCAACAACGAGATGGACGACTTCGCGGCCGCCCCCGGACGACCGAACCTGTATGGGCTGGTCCAGGGCGAGGCCAACGCCGTCGGCCCCGGCAAGCGCATGCTGTCGTCCATGACGCCGACCGTGGCATGGCGGGGGGACGAGGTGGTCGTGCTCGGGTCGCCGGGAGGGTCCCGGATCCCCACTGCCACCGCGCAGGTGCTGTTGCACCTTATCGTCGACGGTGACGAGCTCCAGGCGGCCGTCAACCGGCCTCGGATCCACCACCAGTGGCTCCCTGATGCCATCTCAGCCGAGCCGGACGCGTTCGCCCCGGAGACCCGGCAAGCCCTCGAACAGCGGGGCCACGAGCTCCGCGACAGCCATCGCATGGGCGAGGTGAGCGCGGTCCGCCGGACTGCGGGCGGTTCGGTCGAGGCGGCTGCAGACCCGCGTGGTCCCGGTGCCGCGGAGGTCGTGGCTCCGGATCCCGCGTGATGTCCCTCCTCGACGCGCTCGAGGACGAGCACCGGCTGGTGGATGCGCTGGCGGGCTCGCTGATCTGTTGCGCGAGGCTGCTCGAGCAGGGGGTGGCCGGGGCCGCGGACGTCGCCGACTTCGTGTGCGTCCTGCGCGGCTGGGTCGGTGGCTTCCACCATCGGCGGGAGGAGAGGATCCTGTTCACCGCCCTGGTCGAGTATGCGGAGGTGCCGGCGAAGCACGGCCCGATCCCGATCCTGACGGACGAGCACCGCGAGTCCGCAGCGCTCGTGGACGCGCTTGAGGCGGCGGCTGCCTCGGGCCCCGAGGCAGCCGGCATCGCCCGCCGGCTCGCCGCCCACCTGTGGGAGCACGTGGACAAGGAGACCAGCGTGATCTTTCCCGAGGCGAGACTGCGGCTGGTTCGCGGCGGCGCGCCCGCCCTCTCCGACCCCGGACCGACCGAGGCCGAAGCGACCGTCCGCGAGCTCGCTGATGAGCTGGTGGAGCGGTTTCCTCCGGAGGAGGACCCCGACGTGATGCGCGGCGAGGGCTGCATCGCGTGCTCGGCCTTTGCCGTCACCTGCGGCGGGATCGAGAAAGAGTGGTGGAACGACTGGGAGATGGAGCACTACCGGTCGCTGGACGAGGGATAGCGACGGCGTCGCCGAATGTCGAATTCCGAATTCCGAATTCCTACTTCCGAACGGCGTCAGCCGTTTTCCTCGTGCTCCGGAAAGTGTTCGACCGTGACCTCGAGGTGGCCGGTGAGCTCCTTGAGCTCGCGGGTCAGGGCTCGGCCGATGACCAGCCGCTGGACCTGGTTGGTGCCCTCGTAGATCTGGGTGATCTTGGCGTCGCGCATGTACTTCTCGATCGGGTAGTCCTTGCAGTAGCCGTAGCCTCCGAAGAGCTGGACCGCGTCGGTCGTGACCTTCATGGCGGTGTCGGTCGCGAAGACCTTGCCCATGGCGGCCATCTTGTTGATGTTCTTGGCGCCCGAGTCGATCAGGCGGGCGGAGGCGTAGACCAGCTGACGTGCGGCCTCGATCTGGGTCGCCATGTCGGCGAGCATGAACTGGACCGCCTGGTGCGACATCACAGACTGGCCGAACTGCCGCCGCTCCGAGGTGTAACGCAGGGCCCACTCGAAGGCTCCCTGGGCCAGGCCGAGGGCCTGGGCTGCGACGCCCGGCCGGGCCCGGTCAAGGGTCATCATGGCGTTCTTGAAGCCGACGCCCTCGCGGTCCCCGAGCAGCGCCGAGGCCGGTACCCTGCAGTTCTCGAACTCGAGCTCGTTGACTGACACCGTCCGGATCCCCATGGTGTCCTCGCGCTTGCCGATGGTGAAGCCGGGGGTGTCGCGCTCGACGATGAAGGCCGATATTCCCCGCATGCCGCGGTCGGGCTCGGTCAGGGCATAGATCGTGAAGAGCGACGCGACCCCGCCGTTGGTGTTCCACTTCTTGTGGCCGTCGAGGACGTACTCGTCGCCGTCCTTGATCGCGGTCGTGCGCAGGCTGCCCGCGTCCGAGCCTGAGGGTTTCTCCGACAGGCCGAACGCGATCAGGCTGTCGCCGGCGGCGATCGACGGCAGGTATTTCTGCTTCTGCTCATCAGTACCGCCGAGGATGATCGGAAACGAGCCCAGCGCGTTGACCGCGTAGGCGACGCCGACGCCGCCGCAGGCGCGCGACAACTGCTCGACGATCAGACACAGGTCGAGGACGCCGGCACCGTGTCCGCCGTACTCCTTCGGGATCCAGGCTCCCGTGAGGCTGTAGGATTTGAGCGCCTCGAGGATGTCCCAGCCGTACTCGCCGCTGCGGTCGAGCTCTGCCGCTCGTGGCCTCACGTACTTCTCTGCCACCTCGCGCGCCCGCTCCTGGTAGTCGATATTCTGTTGGCTGAACAGTTCCCGCATGTTCAATCCTCCACTCTTGGTGACCTGCATCTTACAGGTTCTTCCCGTCCTTTATTTCGCGGCGCCGAACGCGGGCGCCGGGCCTCGCGGCACGGGAAGTGAACATTTCTCCCCGGCAGCGCGTAATTCAAGGCGGACGTGGCCGTCATCGTGATCAGAAGGGGGAACCATGGCTCCGAAGAGAAAACGCTGGCTCATCATCTTTGCCGCGCTGGTGATCGCCGCCGCGGCGGCGGCGTACGCCTCAATCACCAGGGGCAGCGGCAACGGCGTGGGAGAGAAACCGCCCGAGGTTCCGACCCTGGCGGCGTCGACCGGCGACGTCCAGGTCGTGGTGCGCGAGGTCGGTACGGTGGAGCCCGAGCTCAAGGTCGAGATCAAGTCGACGCTGTCGGGACGGGTCGTGGACCTGCCGATTCGGGCCGGCGACGTCGTCGCCCTGGGCCAGCTCATCGCCCGCATCGAGCCCGACATCAACCAGGCCCAGAGCCTGCTGTCGGTCCGCAACCAGGTCCAGGCCTCCGCGATCGACCTCGAGGACGCGAAACAGGACTACGAGGCCAAGCGCCGGCTCTTCGAGAGCGGCCTGATCTCGGTCGAGGTCAACCGCGAGGCCGAGACCCGCTACCGCCAGGCCCTGCAGACGGTGGAGGAGGCGCAGGGCAAGATCGATCTCGTCGAGGCCTCAGGCATCCCGGTCGGCGACAACCCGCGCCAGGTGGTCAACATCATCTCGCCGATGGACGGCGTCATCATCGAGCGCCCGGTGGAGCTCGGCGAGACCGTCACCGGCAGTGGGTCGTTCAACGCCGGCACCGTGCTGTCGACGGTTGCCGACCTCGAGACCATGCTGGTCAAGGCCGGCGTCAACGAGGTGGACATCGGCAAGATCCACCTCGGTCAGGCCGCGCGGGTGACCCTCGACGCCTTTCCCCGTGTGGTCTTCGACGGCGCCGTCAGCCGCATCGCGCCGGCGGCGAAGCTCGACAACCAGATCAAGGTCTTCGATGTCGAGATCTCGCTCGATGAGATCGGCCATGAGCTGCGGACCGGCATGACGGCGAACATCGAGATCCGCGGCGAAACCCGCGAGCAGGTGCTGGCGGTGCCCGTCGAGTCGGTCTTCATCCGCGGCGAGGAGGAGATGGTCTACGTGCTGCGAGACGAGCCGCTGCCGAGGGAGCCGGCAGTCGATGAGATCGGTGAGGCAGCCGACGAGCAAGCGGCCGGGTCCGGCTGGCGGGACGACCCGCGCCAGCGGTGGCGGCGCTGGTTCGAGGAGCGCAAGGTGGTGACCGGCATCGCCTCGACCTCCGAGGTGGAGATCGTCGAAGGCCTCGCCGAGGGTGAGAAGGTGGCGCTCGCCGACCCGTCGAAGCCGAAGGAGGAGAGCTCCTCATGACGACGCTGATGAAGCTCGACGGCGTCACCAAGGTCTACGGCCACGGCGACCTGGCAGTGGAGGCCCTCAGGGGGATCGACCTCGAGGTCGGCGCCGGCGACTACCTGGCGGTGATGGGGCCGTCGGGCTCCGGCAAGTCGACCCTGATGCACATCCTCGGCCTTCTGGACACGCCGACTGCCGGCTCCTACAGGCTCGGCGGCGAGGAGGTGTCCGGCTTTTCGCGCCGCAAGCTCGCGCACCTCCGCAACCGGAAGATCGGGTTCATCTTCCAGAACTTCAACCTGCTGCCGCGTGCCAGTCTGCTGCGCAACGTCGAGCTGCCGCTGTTGTACGGTGGGATCGCCGGCGGCGAACGGCGTGAGCTGGCGCTGGACGCGCTCTCCAGGGTCGGCCTCGCGGACCGCGCGCGGCACCGCCCCAACGAGCTGTCGGGCGGCCAGCGCCAGCGCGGGGCGATCGCGCGAGCCATCGTCGGCCGGCCGTCGGTGATCGTGGCCGACGAGCCCACCGGCAACCTCGACCAGCAGACCGGCGGCGAGATCCTCGAGCTCTTCGACGAGCTGCGTGCCGGCGGCCAGACCCTGATCATCGTCACCCACGATCCCTCGATCGCGGCCCGCGCGCGCGAGATCATCCGCATCGTCGACGGCGTCATCCTGCCCGACGGACAGCAAGCGGCGGCATGAACCCGAGCCTGCATCGTTCACCGTGTTTCGTTACGAGGCATGCGAGGGGCCGTGCGCAGTGGGCATTTCGACCCGAGCGGTGCGCAGGCGTACCTGACGGTACGTTGAGCACCGCGAGGCGAGAAAGGCCGGCTGAGTGCGATTCATCGCGGGCCGCAGTGGAAAGACGGTGAACGATGCAGGCTGATCAGTTCATCCGCGAGGGCTTCGTCGAGATCCGCGAGCACCTCGGGCGCACCGTCCTCCAGACCCTCGGGGTGATCCTCGGGGTCGCCTCCGTGGTCGCGACCCTCGGCATGACCGCGAGCATGGACGCGCGCCGCGACCAGTACTTTCGCGAGTCTGGCGGCACCCGCCTGATGGGGGTCTACAACCAGCCGCCGGCCGAGCTGGAGCTGACCGCCAGCCAGCGGGCGAGGACCGGCCTCAGGCTCGCGGAGGCGGAGCTGATCCGCGATGCCATCGACGGCTTCGATCTCGTCGTGGCCGAGATTTCGCGCAGCCACCGGGTGCGTGCCGGCGCCACCGAGGAGACCTACCGGATCACCGCCACCGAGCCCGCGTTCCGGCAGATGCGGGAGCTGACGATGGGGCGCGGTCGCTACATCACTGATCACGACGTCGAGACCGCGGCTGCGGTCGTCGTGCTGGGCTCGACTCGGGCGCGCGAGCTCTTCGGAACCGCCGACCCGGTGGGCAGGTCGGTCACCATCGACGGTGAGGCGTACACCGTGGTCGGTGTCACCGCCGAGAAACTCTTCTTCTGGCAGCGTTCGGACAGCTACAACGCTCACGAGTGGCTCAACCGGCTGGTGACGGTGCCGATCACGTCCTATATGAAGCGGCACCAGGAGCCGGGCGCCGAGCGCATCGACGAGCTCAACCTTCGCCTGCACTCGCCCGGGGTCCACAAGGAGTCCCGCAAGGCGCTGGAGGTGCTGTTGCGGTCGCGCCACGGCCTCGAGGACTTCGGCATCTGGGATCGCCAGGAGCGGCTCGAGCAGGGCGCGCAGGAGGACATGGTCTACAACGTCACATTCCTGGCGTGCGGTGTCATCTCGCTGCTGGTGGGCGGCATCGTCATCACCAACATCATGCTGGCCTCGTTCACGGAGCGGATGCGGGAGGTGGGCGTGCGCAAGGCGCTGGGCGCCACCGGCTGGCAGGTCTTCGTCCAGGTCCTGATCGAGGCGGTCGTGGTGACCCTCTTCGGCGGCGCCGCCGGGCTCGCGCTCGGTATCGTGTTCACGTTCGGGATCATGAACATCCTGCAGATGGACATGACCGTCACGCCGTCGATGGTCCTGGTGTCGGTGCTGTCGGCGACCGTGGTCGGGCTGGTCTTCGGCCTCTATCCCGCGGTCAAGGCTTCGCGGCTCGACCCGGTGGTCGCGCTGCGCTACGAGTGAGGACTCCATGGTGATCGGCGAGAGCCTGCGAACGACCGTGACCGAGATCTGGGCCCACAAGATGCGGTCGCTGCTGACGCTGGTCGGCGTCGTCCTCGGAACCATGGCCGTTGTCACCATGGTCAGCCTGATCGAAGCCGTCAAGGTCGAGATCTGGAACGGCATCGACTCGCTCGGATTGCGGGGCGTGCTCTTCGTCAGCGCCGAGAGCCCGACCTCGAACCGTGACATCAAGCGCGCACACCTGTCCAACGGCCTGCGGCACGAGGATGCGGAAGCGCTGGCGGCGGCCAGCTCCCAGGTGGCGTCGGCGGCGCCGGCCGCGTTCAGCCAACAGGTCATGAGCTGGGGAAGCGACAGCCGCTCGGTGCGGCTCACCGGGTCCACACCGGAGTATGCCGATGTCTTCGACCGCGGGACCGACTCAGGCCGCTTCATCGGCGATCTCGATCTCGAGCGCGAGCGCAGAGTCGTGGTGGTCGGCCACACGCTGGCCGACGAGCTCTTCGGCGGCAGCGACGCGGTAGGCCAGTGGGTGACCATCGGTGGCCACCGGTTCGAGGTCGTCGGCGTCGGCGAACGGGTCGGCAACGAGATGGTCCAGGACGGCTGGAGCCGGCGCGAGATGGCTGGCGCGATTATCCCGCTGACAACCCTGCAGGGCCTCTTCGGCGGTGGCGAGCGCGTACCGATGTTGGCGGTCAAGGCCGCCTCGACCGACAGCCTGTCTTCGCTCTTCGCCCACCTCGAGAACCGGCTGTGGCGGCAGCACAACCGGGTCGAGGACTTCGAGATCGAAAACGTCGCTGCCGAGATCCTGCGCGCCGAGGAGGAGATCGAGGTGATGATGAACGGCTGGACCGTGATCCTGTTCTCGATCTCCGCGATCTCCCTGGTGGTGGGCGGCGTCGGCATCTTCTCGGTGCTGCAGATCTCGCTCGCCGAGCGCCTCTACGAGATCGGGCTGCGCAAGTCGATCGGGGCCGAGGACCGCGACATCCTGGTCCAGTTCCTGATCGAGGCCGTCTTCCTGTCCGTCGTCGGTGCGGTGATCGGCTTCGTCGTGGCGGTGCTGCTGTGCGGCTTCGCCGGGCGGTTCTTCGAGGCCGGGTTGCCGATCTCGGGTTTTGCGGTGGCGCTGGCGGTCTTGTTCGCCGTCAGCATCGGCCTCGTCGCCGGATTCTACCCGTCGCTCAAAGCAGCGCGTCTGACTCCGGTGGAAGCCCTGACCGGTTGAACGAGCCCGTGGCGAGAATCTATCCCGCTGCGGCCTGCAGCCCCCTCGTCACGTCCGCTTCGAGATCGTCGATGTCCTCGATGCCGACCGACAGCCGCACCATGCCGTTGCCGATGCCGAGGTGTGCCCGCACCTCGGACGGTACCGCGGCGTGGGTCATGGTCGCCGGATGGCAGACCAGCGACTCCACCCCGCCGAGCGACTCCGCGAGGGTGAAGATCTCGACCGCCTCGCAGAACGCGCGGGCGCGCTCGACCGACCCGAGGTCGAACGCCACCATGCCGCCAAAGCCACGCTGCTGACGCAGCGCCAGCTCGTGCTGGGGATGGCCCGGCAGCCCGGGATAGAAGACGCGCTCGACCAGCCGGCTGGCGTCGAGGAATGCCGCCAGGCTTTGCCCGTTGGCCTCGTGGGCCGCCATCCGGACCGCCAGCGTCTTGAGGCCGCGCAGGACCAGGTAGGCGTCGAAGGGTCCCATCACCGCGCCGACGTTGTTCTGCACCGTGTGAAGGCGCTCGCCGAGGGCCGGATCACGAGCCACCAGCACGCCGCCGACACCGTCGGAGTGGCCATTGAGGTACTTCGTGGTGGAGTGGACCACGAGATCGGCGCCGAGCTCGAGCGGCCGTTGCAGCACGGGCGTCAGAAAGGTGTTGTCGACCACCAGCAGGGCGCCGCTGCGGCGGGCGGTCTCGGAAACCGCGGCGAGGTCGACCAGCTGCATCAGCGGGTTGGTGGGGGTCTCGACGAAGAGCAGGCGCGTGCGCTCGCCGCAGGCCCGTGCGAAGGCGTTGCTGTCGGAGGCCGCGACGAACGAGACCTCGAGGCCGTGCCGCTCGCTGATGGTGGTGAGGAGTCGGTAGGTGCCTCCGTAGAGATTGTCGGCCGCGACGACATGATCGCCGACCTCGAGGAGGTCGGTGACGGCATCGATGGCGGCCAGCCCGGAGGCGAAAGCGATGCCGTCGGCGCCGCCCTCGAGCTCCGCCGCCGCCCGTTCCAGCGCCGACCGCGTCGGGTTGCCGGTGCGCGAGTACTCCCAGCCGCGGTGCTCGCCGAAAGCCCGGTAGGCGAAGGTCGAGGTGGCGTAGATGGGGACGTTGACCGCGCCGGTCTCGTCATCGACCTGGTGGCCGCCGTGAATGCAGGTGGTGGCGATCTTCACGTCTCCTCCACGAACCGTTCATAGATGTCCTTGGACAGGTACCGCTCGGAGGAGTCCGGGATCAGGGTCACGACCTTCTTGCCGCGGCCAAACCGGCCGGCGACCTGGACCGCCGCCCACACCGCCGCCCCTCCCGACGAGCCGGCCAACACCCCGCACTCGGCTGCCAGCCGCCGGACGTAGGTGAAGGCGTTGGA
Source organism: uncultured Thermoanaerobaculia bacterium (assembly GCA_964609835.1). Classification (GTDB taxonomy): domain Bacteria; phylum Acidobacteriota; class Thermoanaerobaculia; order Thermoanaerobaculales; family Sulfomarinibacteraceae; genus Sulfomarinibacter. The sequence continues at coordinate 38,986 of CAZSTH010000014.1, read as the reverse complement.
GTCCGGAACGCTGATGATCTCGTCGGCAACGTGGAGGTCCATGGTGCGGTGGACCCGGCTCATGCCGATCCCCTCGACCTCGTAGGACCCGGGCTCGCACCCGGAGAGCACCGAGCCCTTCGGTTCCACGGCCACCGCCAGCAGGTGTGGAATCTCCTCCTTGAGATACCCGGCGACGCCCGAGAAGGTCCCGCCTGAGCCGCAGCCGGCGACGAAGGCGTCGATGTCGCCGCCCATCTGCTCGTAGATCTCGGGGCCGGTGGTCGCGGCGTGGATCTCGGGGTTGGCCGGGTTGGCGAACTGGTCGACGTAGACCGCGCCCGGGGTGCCGTCGGCGATCTCGCGGGCGCGCTCCTGCGCCCCCGGAATCCCGTCCTCGGAGGGCGTGACGACGACCTCGCCGCCGAGGGCCCGCATCAGGCGCTGTTTCTCGATCGAGAATTGCTCCGGCACCACCAGGACCACACGGTAGCCGAGGCGGCGGCCGACCATCGCCAGCGCCATGCCGGTGTTGCCGGCCGTCGCCTCGACCACCGTCCCGCCCTGGCGGAGGCCGCCGTCGGCCTCTGCCCTGCGGATCAACGCCAGCCCGACGCGGTCCTTGACCGAGAAGCCCGGGTTGAGGCTCTCGAGCTTTGCCCAGATCTGGCTGCCGCCGTTCTCGAGGGCCTCGAGCCTGAGAATCGGCGTCTTGCCGATGAGATCGAGGATCGATTCGACCGTTCGCATCCCGCGATCCTACTTCAATCTCATTCGCGTTCCAAGGCCTGCAGCCGCCGGCGGCCGGCGGGTGCGGTGCGAGTCATCGCCGGAGGATGTCGCTCAGAGCCGGCTCTAACTCCGGCCACCGGAAGGAGTATTCGGCATCCTCCAGGGCTTTCGGCCGGACTCGCGTCGATGCCAGCAGGAGAGCATCGGCCATTTCGCCGAGCGCGAGCCGGGCAGCAAACGCCGGCAGCGGTACGAAGGCCGGTCGCCGGAGCACCGTGCCGAGCGTGCTCGTGAACTCCTTGCAGCGCGTGGCCTGCGGGGCGACCGCGTTCACCGCGCCTTCGAGCTCGTGGTGAGAGATCGCGAACTGGATGATGCCGACGACGTCGTCGAGCGCGATCCACGGCCAGAACTGGCGGCCGGATCCGATCGGGCCGCCGGCGCCGAGCTTGAAGGGCGTCAGCATCTTGTCGAGCGCGCCGTCCTCAGCGAGGATCATGCCGAAGCGCAGCAGCACCACCCTGGTTCGTTCCGAGCGGGCGCCGAGCGCGGCCTGTTCCCAGTCGTGAGCGAGATCGGCGAGGAAGCCCTCGCCCCTCGGCGAGTCCTCGTCGAGTTGCTGATCGCCGCGGTGCCCGTAGATGCCGGTCGCCGAGGCGTTGATGAGCACCGCCGGCGGGTCGTCGGCACGCCCGATGGCATCGACCAGCGTGGCCGTGGAGTCGAGCCGGCTCGCTCGCAACGCTTCCTTCACCGTCGCGGTCCAGCGGCCCTCGCCGATATTGCGGCCGTTGAGGTTGACAACGGCATGCGCGCCGTCCACGACCTGCGGGTCGAGCTCGCCGGCGGAGGGATCCCACACCGCTTCGGCGGCGCTCGGCTCCTGCGGCGGGCGGACGAGTCGAATGACTTCGTGACCGGTCGCTTCGAGCGCGGGGACGAGGACGGTTCCGACGAGACCGCTGGCGCCAGAGATTATGATTTTCATGATATTTGAGATAACCGCTGCGGAGACGGTTTCCTTCCGGGGAAATACTTACGAGATCTCGGGCCCCGTGGCCGGACGGCCGCAGCGCCCGGGATCAGAATCAGAGCCCCCAGCCTGCCAGATGTTCGATGGCGATCTCCGCGAGTGCGGTGATGTGCTCGGGCGAACGGTTGAGCGCGGGAATGTAGCAGAAGTCCGATCCGCCGGCCTTGGAGAAGGTCTTCTTGCCTGCGATCGCGACCTCCTCGAGAGTTTCCAGGCAGTCGGCGGCAAATCCCGGGCAGATGACGTGCAGGCCGCTGGTCCTGTCCCGGCCGAGCTGGCGCAGCGTGTCCTCGAGGCTCGGTTCGGTCCACGGCTCACGGCCGAATCGGGACTGGAAGGCGGTCACGATCCTTCGTGGGTCGAGCTCGAGCCGCGACGACAGCAGCGAGGTCGTGGCTCGGCAGTGGTCCTCGTAGGGGTCGCCGGCGTCCACGTAGCGCTGCGGCAGTCCGTGGTAGCTGACGATCAGGCGGGCGGGCGTTCCCTTTTCTTTCCACGTCGTGTACAGGCGTGACACGAGCGCGCCGACGTAGGCTGGGTGGTCGTGATAGTCCGCGACGGTGCGCAGCTCGGGGACCCGCCGCCAGCGGGTGAGCTGGCGGAAGGCCTCGTCGAAGGCCGAGGCGGTCGTGGCCGCGGAGTACTGGGGGAAGAGGGGCAAAATGAGGATCCGGAGGCAGCCTCGCCGCCGAAGGACATCGAGGCCGGCGCCGATGGAAGGTTTGCCGTAGCGCATGGCGGCGAAGACCGGGAGCTTGCGGCCGGTCCGCGTGCTCAGCTCCCACTCGAGGTCGGCTGCCTGATAGCGGCTGATGCTGATCAGCGGCGAGCCGTCGTCGGTCCAGATCTTGCGGTAGGCGCGCGCGGTACGGATCGGTCGCAGGGGCAGGATGAAGAGATTCCTCACCAGCCACCAGCGAGCCCTCGGCAGCTCGACGACTCGCGGGTCGGCGAGAAACTGGCGCAGAAAGGCCCGCGCAGCGCCCGCAGTTGGTTCGGTCGGTGACCCGATGTTGACCAGCAGGATTCCGGCAGGTGGCCGGTCGGTGACCGGCGGCGGTTCGTCGGTGTAGAACAACCCTTTCAGTGTCATGCTGCAATCGCTCGATCACGGCGCTGTGGCTCGCCGGCCGCTGCGTGCGCCCGGCTTTGAATCGTGCCGACCCTCACCGCCGAGCCTCCGCGATCGGGAGGCTGCGGGGTGGTGAGATGGAAAAGTAAGACCGCCTGATTCATGAGGATTCGTTACGAAGGGCGGGAGGCGCAGGGCAGCCCGCCGTGCAGTAGAAGACTCATGAAGGCGGCGGGTCAGTGCCCCACCGGCTGGTCGACGAAATCGTTCGGGTCGAAGGCCTCGCCCTCGGGGAGTTTCTCCATCACCTGGCGGATCATGCCCTGGTGCCGGGCCTCTTCGTCGCGCAGCTGCGCGAACAACTCCCGGATCTCGCTGTCTTCGACCTCGGGCAGGGCGCCGTCATAAAAATCGTAGGCGTTGATCTCGGCCTGCATCGCCACCTCGAGCGCCGCGCGAACGGACATGAAGGCGCGCACCGCGTCGAACTCGGGTGCCTCGACGTCGAAGAGGAGCGTCCGGTCAGCGGTGCTCGGCTGGTTGCCGAAGAGGCTCTTGCGCTGCGCGGCGATCTTCTCGGCGTGCTTGATCTCGTTGTCGGCCATGAAGCGGAAGAATTTCGCCGCTTCGTCGGTCTTGTGGGCGTCCATCTGCGCGGCGAAATCGTCGTAGCGCTCCTTGGCTTCCTCCTCGATGGAGACGGCAAGGTCGAGCACGTCGCGCAGCGAGAGCTGACTGAAGTCGATGTCGTTGCTCATGCGATTCCTCCTGGCGGTCGAGAGAACTTTGACCCCCCTGCAGCGGCTTGTCAACTCCGGGGAGGGAGGGAACCGGATCGGAGGATGGCGCGCCCCGCCTTGCCTTTGTGGCTTCGAGCAAGCGCGCCTTCCATGTCGGCCAACCGCTTGCCCCTCGTGTTCCCTTCCACCCGTTCGCCTCCCGGCGGGTCATCCACGGCGGCGCTGGCGCGCGACCTCCCATGCCTTGCCCACAAGCCATCCGACAAGCATCAACCCGAGCAGGGTGCCCGTGTGCCACACCAGAACGTGGCGGAGGTCCGACATCGGGCAGATGACGTGGATCAGGGCGTCGGCAGTGACAGCGGAGCCGGCGCCCCCGAGCAGGCCGGCGACCGATGGCCGCAGCGGCAAAGCCCGGAACACCAGCCACAGCGTGACGAGAAGCGCGGGCAGGGCGAGCGCGGTGTCGTGCATCGCGCAGCCGAGGCCCGCCTTCATGCCCATGCCGGCCTCCATCGCCATGCCCGGGCCGTGCATGCGGGTGGCGATCGCGACCAAAACCTGAATCGCGACGGCGAGGCCGATGGCTGTCGCGACGATGGACACCGGCACGCTCTGGCCGGGCACCGACTCTCGCAGGGCCAGCCCGATCAGCAGCACGCCGATCGCGAGCTGCAGGCAGGCGCAGCCCCAAGTCAGCCACATTGGGAGCTCGGCGAGGTCAAAACGCAGCGGCAGCTTCAGAATCAGGAGGACGAGCGCGAGTCCGAGTGCGGCCAGACCCGTCGCCTGCAGCGTCCGCAGCCAAGCCGGAGGCAGCGGCTGCACCGGTGCCAGGTCGTCGGCGACCGCTCGCCGCAGCTTTTCAGGGACGGGCTGAGAGCTCACTTTCGGCCTCCGTCGTGGATCTCGGTTTGAATGCTCTTGAGTGCGCGGTGGGCGCGGACCTTGGCGGTCCCGGGCGCGATGCCGAGTACCTGCCCGACCTCCTTGAAGCTGAGCCCGAGGAGGTGGTGGAGCATCAGCACCTCCCGCGCTTTCCGCGGTTGTCCAGCGAGGAGGGCGTGGAGGGTGGTGCGATCGGCGAGTGATTCCATCTCGGGTGGAACCGGGACCTCCGGCAGCTGCTCGTCGGCGAGCATTTCCTTTCGTCGCCTGCCGGAGCGTAGGTGCATCAACGCGACGTGCCGGCTGATGGCGTAGACCCACGGGCGCACCGGACGTCGAGGCGTGTAGGTCTGTCGGGCCCGGTGGATCTGCAGAAAAGCGTCCTGCAGGAGATCCTCGGCGACGGCTGCGTTGCGGACGAAGGTCCAGAGATAGCGCAAGATCGGCGGGCGGAGCGCGGCGTACAACTCTTCGAAATCATCCATGCTGCCCTTCTGGTAGCCGATCATGAGGTCGACGAGACGCTCTTCCTCGGCCTTCAGATCAGCGTTCATGGATGCGTTTGCCCCCGCGTTGTCGAGAGTTACGGTGAAATCGCGCGTGGCGGAGTATAACGCGGGTAGGATAGGTCCGTGATTGCGGACGCGCTGCTCGACTGGTTTCGTTCGAACCGTCGCGACCTGCCGTGGCGAGGCGAGCCCCGCAATCCCTACCACGTCGTCGTCAGTGAGTTCATGCTCCAGCAGACACAGGTCGATCGCGTGGTGCCGCGGTTCGAGTCATTCGTCGCGCGCTTTCCCGACTTCGCGGCGCTGGCCGCGGCCCCGCCTGAGGAGGTCGTGGAGGAGTGGTCGGGCCTCGGCTACTACCGGCGGGCGCAGAGGCTCCATCGGCTGGCGGGGGAGGTGGTCGAACGGAGGGGGATTCCGGGCACCGCGGCGGAGCTCGAGGGCCTCCCGGGCATCGGGCCCTACACCGCGGCGGCGGTGGCCTCGCTGGCGTTCGGTGAGCGGGTTCCGGTCCTCGACGGCAACCTCATCCGGGTCGGCTCGAGGTACCTGGCAACCGCCGACGACCCGCGGACGGCGGCGGGCGCGAGGAAGCTCCACCGGTGGATCCTGAGCTTGATGGACGGTCGTCCGCCGGCAGCTGTCAACGAGGCCCTGATGGAGCTCGGTGCGACGGTCTGCACGTCTTCGAACCCGTCCTGTGCGGCCTGTCCCCTGGCTTGTGGCTGCCGCGCCAGGGCGATCGGCCGCCAGCTGCAGTTCCCGCCGCCTCGCCGCCGGAGGACGGCGGTCGAGCTCCGCTGGGTCGCGGCCCTGTGCCGGCGGGACGACGGACGACTGCTGCTTCGACGGGTCGATGAGGGCCCGATCCTGAACGGCCTGTGGCTGCCACCGATCTCGGAGCTGGCGGCCGGCGAGGATCCGATCGCGGCCGCGCGGCCGCTGGTGGCGGGCTTCGCGGACGTACCCGGGCGGGCGGCGAACGCGGTTCGCCATTCCATCACCCACCGCAGAATTGACGTCGTTCCGGTTCTCTTCGAGTGCGCGGGCGCGGACGGCGCGGTCGATGGATGGCGCTGGGTCGATCCCATCGACCCTGGCGTGCCGACCTCGTCGCTCCTCCAGAAGCTCGTCGCAGCTGCGCTCTGCCCGATCTGAACGACGACGGCACGACGACACGAAGACATCTCGGGTGCAACAGAGTGTCCTCGGCCCAACCGCCCGAAATCCCTCGTGCCTTGGTAGTTCGACCGGGTCGGGGACGGAAATTCCGGATTCTGAATCCCGGATTCCGAAATCGCGCGGCTATACTCACCCTATGGAGCGTGGTGAGGCGCCGAACGGCGCGGGTGATTCGAAGACCGACCGCCGCCGGGGCTGACCGGCGGCGTTTCGATTTTGGAGGCTTCATGGTTCACGCAACTGCCGGATCGTTTCTGGGCATCTCGGGTGTCGTCTGGTTCTGGCTGCTGACCATCGCCAGCGTCGGCGGCGTCGTGCTGTCGCTGGGCCGGCGGTTTCAGCTGTTGAAGGCCGGCCGGCCGGATGACCGCTCCGACCGCCTCGGCGAGCGCTTCAGGCACATGATGGTCTACGCCATCGGTCAGAAGACGATGTTCGATGACAAGCTCGCCGGGGTCTACCACCTGCTGATCTTCTACGGATTCCTGGTGGTCAGCGTACGCACCGTAACGATGGTGCTCGAGGGCCTCTTCGCGGGGTGGGAGCTGCCGCTCCTGCACACCCCCATCGGTCACGCCTATCTGTTTTCGAAGGACGTCTTCGAGGTGCTGGTGCTTGTGGGTCTCGTGCTGGCGATCTGGCGGCGCGGCATCGAGCGCAAGGAACGGGTGGTGCAGAGCTGGGGCGCGTGGCTGGTGATCGTCTTCATCGCCATGCTGATGGTCACCGACCTCGGTTCAGAGGGCGCTCGCATCGCCGCCGGGTCGATCTCGGGCTCGTACCTGCCGGCGTCGAGCGTCGTTGCCGGCTGGTTCTCGGGCATGAGCGCCGACACCCTGCAGGCGATCTACGGTTGGAACTGGTGGATCCACCTGGTCACGCTCTTCGCCTTCGCCAACGAGCTTCCGTACTCCAAGCACTTCCACGTCTACACGTCGCTCTTCAACGTGTTTTTCGCCAAGCTCGATCCTCCCGGGAAGCTGGCGAGCATGGACCTCGAGAACATCGAGGAGGACACCAGCTTCGGCGTCGACACCGTCACCGACTTCACCTGGAAGCAGATGCTCGACATGTTCACCTGCACCGAGTGCGGGCGCTGCCGCGAGTTCTGCCCCACCACCATCACCAACAAACCGCTGCAGCCGGTGCTCTACCTCAAGGCGGTCCGCGACCAGCTGTACCGTGAGCAGCCGCAGATCCTGGCCGATCCCGGCGACGGCGAGACTCCGTCGCAGACAGGGCTGGTTCCGTACGTCGTCGACCCCGAGGTGATCTGGGCCTGCACCACCTGCCGCTGGTGCGAGCGCGGGTGCCCGCTCGACATCACCTACGTCGACAAGCTGGTCGACCACCGCCGCCAGCTGGTGCTCGAGAAGGCCGAGTTCCCCGAGGAGGCGCAGGGCGCCTTCCGCGGCTACGAGGTCAACGGCAACCCCTGGCAGCTGCCGGCCGAGGACCGCGGCAGGTGGGCCGACGACCTCGGGGTTCCGCTGGCCTCGGAGGCCGTCGGCGACTTCGATTACCTGTTCTTCGTCGGCTCGCCGGGCAGCTACGACGACCACGGCAAGAAGGTGTCGCAGGCGTTGGTGAAGATCCTGCAGGCGGCAGGGGTCAAGCTCGCCATCCTTGGGTCCGAGGAGGTCTCGACCGGCGACGCCGCGCGGCGGCTCGGCAATGAGTACCTGTTCCAGATGCTGGCGCAGCAGAACATCGAAACCATGAACGGTTACGGCGTCAAGAAGATCGTCACCAACTGTCCGCACGCGTTCAACACCCTGGCTCACGAGTATCCGGACTTCGGGGGCGAGTACGAGGTCGTCCACGGCACTCAGCTCGTCGCGCACCTGGTGCGCACCGGGCGGGTCAAGCTGACGCAGTCGCTGGACCTCGATCTCGCCTTTCACGACCCCTGCTACCTGGGCCGGACCAACGGCGAGTACGGCGCGCCCCGCTTCCTGCTCAAGGCGATTCCCGGGACCCGGGTGCGCGAGGCCGAGCTCAGCGGCGAGACCGCCATGTGCTGCGGCGCGGGCGGCGGCCGCATGTGGCTCGAGGAGAAACTTGGCGAGCGCATCAACCAGACCCGGCTCGGCCAGCTCGAGGCCAGTGGTACCGGCAACGTCGCCGTGGCGTGCCCCTATTGCTACGCCATGCTGTCCGACGCCCAGAACGAGCTCGGCCGCGAGGGGGTCGCGACCTACGACGTCATCGAGCTGGTCGCGCAGGCGGTGGAGGAGTAGCCAGCTTCCTTCGGGTCCGGTGCGGGGGCGAGACCGCGGGTCGAATTCGGGCTGCGGTCTCTGAATTTCGGAAGGGTCCCCGTGCCCTCCGTCGCCACCACGAGCTCACCATGTCACCGAGGATCCTCCGCGCGGGCTTTCGACCCGCCTCGCGTCGCAACCACCAAGACACGAAGACACTCAGACGTTCACCAAGGCGGGCTTCGAGTCCGAGACCGTCGAGGTCCTCGGTGTGGACAAGGTCCGCCCGGCCCGCCGCATCAGCACCGAACCCGACGCATGAAACGAAGACTTGGTGTCTTCTTCGTGTCCGTAGTGCCTTGGTGGTTGCGACGGGCTCGCCGGGCGATTGGCCGCAGCGAACGAGACGGTCCCGAGGGGACGATTTCGTATGGGAGTGATCACCTGAGCAGGGAGTGTTCCAGCACGAGATCCACCCGGTTCTCCGGGCCCTCCCACACGCTGACCGAGAGCAGGCTGCCGCCGAGCTCGGCGCACTCCGGGGCGAGCTGATCCGCGATCCACTTGGCCAACCGTTCGGCGGTCGGGGTCGGGCTGCCGATCTCGGGATGGACGTTGAGGTCGGTGTCGGCCAGTGGTGCCGTGATCTCTGGGAGCAGGGCGTGGACAGCGTGAAAATCCAGCGCATAGCCTTCGGCGTTGAGCTCGTCGGCCCCGACGCGGATGGCCACCTGCCAGCGGTGACTGTGGTGTTCCTCGGGTTCCCCGAGGTACAGGGTCAAGGCGTGGCTGGCCTCGAACTCCACGCGCGAGTGCACCACCCAGCGGCTCATGAGGAGGCGCCCGCCTCGGCCAGCTCGAGCGGCGAGGTGCGGCCGCGATCGCGGGCCTCGATGACGAGCGCTTCGCGAACCACGCGGACCCGCGCCGCGTCGCCTTCGTCGAGCCCGAGCGCCGGCAGCAGTTTCTTGACGGTCACCATCGGGCCGTTGGTCTGGCGTGTGTTGAGCTCGACCAGCAGGCTACCGTCCGGCTGCGGCTGCCAGGAACGGACTCCCTCTCGGAGCCCGTCACCCAGCTCGGGCGGCCCCCCCGGCCAGGCGGCGTCGCTGTCGGGCCGTGTCAGGCGGTAGCGCGCGGCGGCAACCACCTTGCCGAGCGACGGTGCCCCCGACATCAGAGGCTGTGCGTCGGTGATGCGCAGTCCGTCGGGCAGCAGAGCGTTGGCGCGCTCGACGTGGTGCGGACGCATGGGCGCCACGCAGTCGACGTCGAAGAGCTCGGCCCGTCCCTCGTGGCCCACCGACAGCGCCGCACCCATGGACAGCCGGATGTGGGGGTTGAAACCCTCGGTGTAGCGCACCGGCGCCCCGGCGGCACGCAGCATCCGCTCGAGGGCGTCCATCACCTGGCGGTGCGATAGCCAGCGTGCGTCGCCGGTCTTGGCGAAGGTGAAGCGGTACCGCTTGTAGACCGGTGGCTGCGCGCGGTCGACGGCGCTCGGCGGAACCCGCGGCCCCGGCCGCTGGCGGTAGGCCGCTGCCTTCGGCCGGTCCTGCTCGGGCAGAAGCTCCCCGATCACCGGCAGCGTGGACGGCGCGAGCTCGGTGTCGGCGCCGTCGCCGGGGATGCCGCACCGGTAGCAGTGCCCCCACTTGCAATCTTCGGTCTCGATTTCTTTGACGGCCCGCCGCCACTCCGCCTTGAGGTAGCCCTTGCGGACGCCCGCGTCGATGATGTCCCACGGCAGCGTGTCGCCCAGGCCGCGGGCGCCCAGCTCGCGGCCGATATCGACCCCGGTTTCGTCGATCGCCCGCCACCAGGCTGTGACGTCGAGGTGATCGTGCCATCCGTCGAAGACGGCTCCGCGGTCGTGTGCCCGCTCGATGGTTTGCGACAGCGATCGGCCGCCGCGTGACAGCAACGCCTCGAGCGCGCCTTCCTCGGGTGCTGACCAGGTCAGGCGTGCGCCGCGGATGCGCTTGAAGCGTCGTTTGAGGAGATCGATGCGCCGATCGAGCTCTTCCACGCCGGCGTAGGGCTGCCACTGGAACGGCGTCCACGCCTTGGGGACGAAGCACCCCACGGAGACCTTGACCTGGACCTTGCGGCCGCTGACCCGGCGGCCGGCGCTGACGATGTCCTCGGCCAGCCGCGCCAGCTCCTCGAGGTCGTCGTCAGTCTCGGTCGGCAGCCCGATCATGGCGTAGACCTTTATCAGGGTCCAGCCGCGGGCGAACGCGGCCTCGGCGGCGCGGACCATGTCGGCGTTGGTGAAGGTCTTGTTGATCACGCGGCGAAGGCGGTCGGACCCGGTCTCCGGTGCGAAGGTGAAGCCCGACCTGCGGACGCTCGACACGCCCTCGGCAAGCCCGACCGAGAAGGCGTCAGCGCGCAGCGACGGCAGGTTGACCGAGACACGGCGTTCTCGGAGCCGCTCCGACATGTTGTAGACCAGGGGCTCGATCTGCGAGTAGTCTGCGGTCGAGAGGCTCAGCAGCCCCACCTCCTCGAAACCGGTCTCCGCCACCTGGCGTTGGATCCGGTCGAGAGCGACCTCGGGATCGTGCTCCCGCACCGGCCGGTACCAGTAGCCCGCCTGGCAGAAGCGGCAGCCCTGGGTACAGCCGCGCATGATCTCCATGCCGAGGCGGTCCTGGATGACCTCGGCAAAAGGCACGATCACGGACTCCGGCTGGTCGGCCGGTTCGAGCCTGTCCACCCAGACCCGTGTGACCGGAAACGGTATGCCTTCTTCGAGTCGCTCCCAGCTCCGGTCGTCCGCGCCGGCCCCCCACGCGTAAAACTGCGGGACGTAGACGCCGTCGATGGCGGCGAGGCCGCGAAGGACCTCGAGTCGCGGGTCAGCCTTCGTGCGGCCGTCGCGGATGACGTCGAGGATGCGGTCGAGCGCCGCCTCGCCGTCGCCGATCAGGATCGCATCGAAGAAGTCGGCCACCGGCTCCGGGTTGGCGGTGCATGGGCCCCCGCCGAGCACCAGGGGCGCGTCCTGGCCGCGGTCCCTTGCGCGGCGCGCGATGCCTGCGAGGTCGAGCAGGTAGGGGATGTTCGTGTAGTTGAGCTCGGACTGCAGGGAGATGCCGACGACATCGAAGGACGCCACCGGCCGGTAGCTCTCGAGGGTGAACAACGGCAGACCCCGGTCACGCATGGCCGCCGCCATGTCCGGCATCGGGGCGAAGCAACGCTCGGCCAAGGCGTCTGGTCGGCGATTGACGAGGTGGTAGAGGATCCGTGTGCCCTGGTGCGACATGCCGATCTCGTACGCGTCAGGGAACGCCAAAGCCACGCGGATGTCGACGTCAGCCCAGGGCTTGCGGGTCAGGTTGCGTTCGAGTCCGAGGTAGCGGGTCGGTTTTTCGACCATGGGTAGAAGCTCGTCGAGCGTGTCTCGAATCGCTTCCTGTGAGGGGAAAGTCATGGCATCTCCGAGCTTTGCAATGTATACGAGATCTCAGTTATTTCAACCCTGGTTTCCGCCCGCCGGCGGGTCCGGTGTAGGGAAATGAGACCGGATCTTCGTGTACACTGCGCGGATGAGAGTCGCTTTCTTCGGTACCCCCGAGTTTGCCGTCCCCTCGTTGCAGCGCCTGGTGACCAGCCGCCACGATGTGGTCGTCGTGGTTTCGAAGCCCGACCGGCCGGTGGGCCGGCGCCAGCAGATGCAGTCGCCTCCAGTCATCGAGCTGGCAAGACACCACGATCTCGCGGTCTCCCAGCTGAAGAGCCTGAAATCGGAGGAGATCGACGAGCTCCTCGTGTCGTACGGTGTAGAGGTGGCGGTCGTCGTTGCCTACGGCAAGCTGATTCCCGAGCGGCTGCTGTCGATTCCCGAGCACGGCTTCGTCAATCTCCATCCCAGCCTGCTGCCCCGCCACCGCGGCCCGTCCCCCATCCAGTGGGCGCTGGTGTGCGGAGACCGCGCCACCGGCGTGACGACGATGCTGATCGACGAGGGTATGGACACCGGACCGATCCTGCTTCAGGAACGGGTGCCGATCGAGCCCGAGGACACCGCGGAGACGATTTCCCCCCGGCTGGCAGGGATCGGAGCCGAGTTGGTGGTCAAGACCATCGACGGGCTCGAGAGCGGCTCCGTGGCTCCGCGCCCGCAGCCGTCGGACGGCGCCAACACGACGCCCATGCTGCGCCGCGGCTTCGCCAAGGTCGATTGGTCGATGCCGGCCCGCCAGCTCGTCAACCGCCTGCGGGGCCTGACGCCGTGGCCCGGCCTCTACAGCAAGTTCCGCGGCGGGCGCCTCAAGATCCACGGCCTCGAGGAGGTGCGGCCCGCACCGTCCGGCAACGAACCGCCGGGCACGATCCTGAGTGCCGACGCCGACGGTGTGGTCGTGCGCTGCGGGCGGGGCTCGGCGGTGCGGATCACCGAGATGCAGCGCGAGGGGCGGAGGCGGCTGCCCGCGGACGCGTTCCTGGTGGGAGAGCGGGTGAGCCGCGGTGAGGCGTTCGGTTGACCGGCTGACCGCCGCACGGCTCCTGATGCGGGTCGAGCGCGGGGCGTTTGCCTCGCGCCTGCTCGCCGCCGTTTCGGACACCGCGGTCCGTGTCCGGGTCCTTGAAGTGCTGCGTTGGCAGCGGGCCCTCGATTGGGTGCTACAGCAGCGGTGCCGTCGTCGGCTGGCGGATCTCGATGGTGAGGTGCGGGCCGCGCTCCGTCTCGGTCTGGCGGAGATGACGCGGCTGGAGGTCCCGCCGGCTGTGGCCACTGATGGTGCGGTCCACCTGGTTCGTCGTCTCGGGAAATCTTCGGCAGCGGGCCTGGTCAATGCCGTGCTGCGGGCGTCTGCGAACCGGTGGCCCGAACTCCAGCCTTCGGCGTCGATCGACGTCAGGCTGTCCCACCCAGCGTGGCTGTACCGGCGGTGGCGTGACCATTTCGGCGATGCCGCGGCCGAGGGGAGCATGGCGGCGGCCCAGGTCGGCGCAGCGACCTGGGTGTGGTTCTTCCGCGACGAGCCCCGCCGTGAGTTGGAACGGTCCGGGGTCAGGCTCGAGCCGCACCCCTGGTGCCCGGGGAGCTGGCGGGCGGGCGGCAACGCCTCGCGACTGGTGGCCGCAGTGCGGGACGGCGCCGCCTACGCGCAGGATCCCTGCTCCCAGCTGGTGGCCCATGTCGGCACGTCAGTGGCAGGCGAAGGGTCGCGGGCCGTCGATCTGTGCGCCGCACCGGGCGGCAAGTCGGCACTGTTGGCGCGGCTCGCGCGGCCGCAGCCGTTGGTATCGGCAGATCGGTCGCTGACTCGGACGCGGTTGATGATGCCGGCACTGGGACGTGCCGGCACCGGCTCGGCAGTTGCCGCCGACGCGCTGGCACCGCCGCTGGAGCCGCGGTCGTGGGACCTCGTGCTGCTGGATGCGCCGTGCACCGGCACCGGAACTCTGCGTCGCCACCCGGAGATCAAGTGGCGGCTGGAACCGCGGTCGATCGGCGAAATGGCCGCTGCCCAGCGCGGCCTGTTGGCGGCGGCGCGGCCCCTGGTGGCTGCGGGCGGAGTGCTGCTCTACGCCACCTGCTCGATCGAGCCCGAGGAGAACGAGGAGTTGATTGCAGAGGCCGCGGAGGGTTTCGAGGTCGAGAACGTCGCGGCCGCGTTGCCTGACGGGACCCCGTGGATCCCGACTGCTGCCGGTGGCGTTCGCATCCTGCCGCACGAGCACGGCGACGGATTTACCATTCACGCCCTTCGACGATCACGGTGATTGCACCGTGTCCCGGCGCGGGGCGCACTCGCTCTCGCCATCACTGTCCATGCAGACCGCCCCTTCTCCAGCGGTCGCGCCGAAACGCGTTGATCGGTGGCGGTGACGGTCGCGGTCCTTCGCCGTGATGGTGTGGAAGCCCCGGCCGCACGTCACCGCGCACCGACGTCCATACGGGCCGGAGGCCCGCTCACCATGGCGCTGCCGCTGTCCACGATCGCGGTCGACGGTGGCAGATCGAGGGCTACGTGGGTGGCGATTCCGAATTCAGGATTTTGACGTCAGCCCCCGTTTTCGAGGTCCCGTTCGATGCTCTCCCACTCCGCCATCAAATGGTCGAGCTCGGCGGCGAGGGTGTCGCGTTCCTTCTGCAGTGCGCGCACCTTCTTCTCGGCGGTGTCCTCGAAGAAGCCGGTCCGGCAGAACTCGGTGTCGATCTTCTCGATGCGGGCTTCGGCGCGCTCGATGGCTGCAGTCACCAGGTCGCGACGCAGCTTGAGCTGCCGAGTCGGGTGCCCGTCGCCGGTGGTTCGCTCCGCCGTCCGGGAACCCGGGCGTTTCCTGCCTCGTTTGTCGCGGCGGACACGGAGGGCGGCGGCCTCGGCGTCGAGGTGGTCGTCGCCGCAGCTGGCCACGTACTCGTCGTAGGTCCCGGGGTAGTCGTTGATGCCGTCGGCGGTGATCTCGAGCACGCGGGTCGCGAGTCGCGACACGAACCAGCGGTCGTGGGAAACCAGGATGAGCGTCCCGTCGTACGCCTTGAGCCCGGCGACCAGGGCTTCGATCGCCTCGAGATCGAGGTGGTTGGTGGGCTCGTCGAGGACCATCACGTTCGGCTCCTCGACCGCGAGGCGCGAAAAGATCAGGCGCGCGGCCTCGCCGCCCGACAGGCTGGAGACCCTCTTTTCGACCTCGTCGCCCGAGAACAGGACCTGGCCGAGGCGGTTGCGCACCGAGCCGACGCTCTCGCCGGTGCAGGCCGAGGCCAGCCACCCCTCGACGGTGCTGTCGTCGTGCGCGAAGGCCTCGTGGTGGTCCTGTGCGAAGTAGCCGGGACTGGCCTCGTGGCCCCATCGCACGACGCCGTCGTCGGCCGGTAACCGACCGACGAGGACCTTGAGCAGGGTCGACTTGCCGATGCCGTTGGGTCCGATGACCGCCAGGCGATCGCCGCGCCGGATGTCGAGGTCGACGCCGTGCAGCACCTCGTGGTCGCCATAGGATTTCCTGAGCCCTTCCACGTGCAGGGCCTGCTTGCCGCTGGGGCGCGCCTGGCGAAAGCGGAAGACGGGGTAGCGCCGCGATGACCTCGGCAGCGGTTTGACCTCGATGCGGTCGATCAGCTTGAGCTTGCTCTGGGCCTGTCGGGCCTTGGTGGCCTTGGCCCGGAACCTGTCGGCGAACGCCTGGTGCTGGGCGATCTTCTTCTCCTGGCGTTCGATCTCGCTTTCCCTGCGCTCGCGCTCGGCGATCTTGGCCGCGGCGAAGGCGGTGTAGTTGCCGGTGTAGAGGGTGACCGTCTCGTAGTCGATATCGAGAATGTCGGTGCAGACGTTGTCGAGAAAGCGGTGGTCGTGCGAGATGACGACCGCGCAGCCCCGGTAGCCCGCCAGGAACTTCTCCAACCAGCGGATGGACAGGATGTCGAGGTGGTTGTTCGGTTCGTCGAGGAACAGCGCCTCCGGCTCCGACGCCAGGACCTGCGCCAGCAGCACTCTCAGCTTGAAGCCGCCCGACAGCGTCGACAGCGGCTGCAAGTGTCCCTCGGTGGGAATGCCGAGACCTTCGAGGATCTCACCGGCCCGCGCCTCGAAGCTGTAGCCGTCGAGGCTGAGGATGACGTCCTCGATCTCGGCATACCGTTCGGCGTCGAAGTGATCATCGGCGGCCTCCAGGATGCGCTCCTTCTCGAGCATGGCGTTCCACAGCCGGCGGTGGCCCATCATGGCGACCTGCAGGATCGAGGTCTTGTCGAACCGGAAGTGGTCCTGATCGAGGACCCCGACCCGCACTCGTTTGGGCAGCGACACCTCGCCCTCGGTCGGATCCTCCTCGCCGGAGAGGATGCGCAGGAGCGTGGTCTTGCCGGAGCCGTTGGCGCCGACCAGGCCGTACCGGTGATCGGCGTTCAGCTGGAAGTTGACGGCCTGGAACAGGACCTGGACCCCGTAGGTCTTCGCGAGATCGGAGACGGCGATCATGACGTGGGAGGATAGCAACGATTATGGAATTCGGAATTTGGAATCTGGAATTTCGGGCTTGGGATTGGCTACCGGAACATGTCGCGGGTGTACCAGCGGAGTCGGCGGGAGCCGGGGTGGATCTCGTCCAGGTTCTCGAAGGTGGTGGCGCAGACCGCGAACTCGAGGCGGGACTCCGGCCAGTAGAGCCAGCCCGTATCGCCCGATCCGCGCGACCAGTTGAGGAGCAGCGGGCCCGCGGCAATCCGCTCGACTGTTGCCCGTTCCTCCGCCGAGCCGCGGCCGCGCTCGGTGGGCTGGAGCCGTTCCGTGCCGGGAGCGGTTGCCGCCCACTCGAACTCGATCCGGTTGCCGAGCGCGGAGGCCTCGATCACCCGAAGCGCCACGTGCCGGTCGCCGGCTCGAAACAGCACCCAGGGGCCATACGGAATTCCGATGTTGCGGTGGCTGGCGGAGATCCGGTCGCGGGTGGGGCTGCGCGGCCCCGCGGGCGGGCCGAAGCAGGCCGACGACACGAGCCCGGCGGCGAGGAGCACGGCCATGGACGCCGTTTGAATGGCGGTTGATCGAGCTGCCATGTTTCAACTCTACCGCGATTGGCCGTCGATGGTGGTCGGCGCCCCGGGAAGCGTGGCGCATTCCGAGTTATGATGCGGGGGTTGGCGACTGGAGGACACTTGATGAGTCGAGCGTGCGGCCTCTTCATAGTCATCGGATTTCTGGCGTCGACGGCGGCTGCCGGCGGTGGCGCGGACGCCATCGTCGGCGTGTGGCTGACCGAACCCGACGAGGTCCACGGCCGGGCGCGCGTCGAGATCAGTGCCGAGAACGGCAGCTATCACGGAATCATCGTGTGGCTCGAGAAGCCGCTCTACGAGGGCGGAAACGACGACGGCGAGACCGGAACGCCCAAACGCGATGCCAACAACCCCGATCCCGGCCTTCGCTCGCGGCCGATTCTGGGATTGGAGCTGATGGATGGGTTCACCTCCACGGGTGACCGGACCTGGACGGGCGGCACGATCTACGATCCGGCCAAGGGCAGGACCTACAAGTGCAAGCTGACACTCGTCGACGAGGACACGCTCAAGGTTCGCGGCTTCATCGGCATCTCGCTCCTCGGCCGAACCTCCGTCTGGACCCGGGTCGATCGCGACAACGAGTGAGCGCCGCAAATCCATGCCGTCCCCCTGCGGGCGGCGCGGGGAGAGCCATTGACAGGTGCATCGCTGCAACGAATCCTGATCGCGGACGATGAGCCCGACATTCTCAACATCTCCCGGATGGCGTTGGAGACCGTCGGCGGCTACGAGGTTGCGGTATGTCACTCCGGCAGCGAGCTCCTCGACCGACTGACGGCGTTCTCGCCGGACCTGGTGGTGGTCGATGTCGTGATGCCGGACATGGCCGGCATCGAGGTGCTCGAGGCCATGCGGCAGATCGACGGTTTCCGGACCACACCGGTGGTCTTCCTGACCGGAGTCGTGGACGGCAGCCGGCTGCAGTCGCTGCGTGACGGCGGCGCGTGCGGGGTCATCCTCAAGCCCTTCGACCCGATGACCCTCGCGGAGCGGGTGCGCGAGATCTGGGACGGACTCCATGGCTCCGGGTGACGGACGCGGGGTCGATCGCGACCGGCTGGAGGCCGAGATCAACCGGCTCCGGTCCAACTTCTCCGCCCGGTTGCCGGACCGGCTCGAATCACTGGTGGTGACGTGGCAGGAGCTGTTCGGCGGCCGATGGGAGCCCGGGCTCGCGCGCGACCTCCACCGTTCGCTGCACGGCCTGATCGGGACCGCCGGCAGCCTCGGTTTTCCGACAGTGTCGCGTGCGGCGAGGCGGCTCGAGCAGCTGCTGTTGTCGATCATCGAGGCCGGGGTGCCGCCGACCGACCACGACAGCCGCGCGGTGCTCGAGGGGTTCGAGAGAATCGGTGAGGCGGTGGGCGACGATGCCGGGCGGCAGGTGAACGCGAACCTGGTCGCGGTCGAGGCCGTCCCCGAGGCGCGGGTCTTCGAGGAGCGCAATCTGATCGTGGTGGTCGAGACCGAGGGCCGTTTCGCGCACGAGCTGGCCTTCCAGCTCGGACACTTCGGGTTCGAGCTCCACATGTTCGAGCGCCTCGACGAAGTTTTCGAGAAGAGGGTCGATCGCCGGCCGGCGGCGGTCGTGATGGACCTTTCGTCGCCGACAGGAGAGGTGGCGGCGGTCGAGGTCGCGTCGAGCCTCCGCGGGGCCTTCGGCGACCAGGTGCCGCTGATCTTCGTCTCCAACCGATCTGACATGGAGGCGAGGCTCGACGCCGTGCGGGCCGGCTGCAGCGGGTATTTCGTCAAGCCGGTCAACTACGCGCACGTGCTGGCGACGCTGGATCGCCTGACGCGGCTGGAGCCCGAGCCCTATCGCATTTTGGTTGTCGATGACGAGGAGGAGTCCGCGATCTTCCATGCCCGGCACCTCGAGGCCGCGGGCATGCAGACGGTGGCGCTGACCGATCCGTTCGTGGTCACTGCCCAGCTCGTTGAGTTCCAGCCTGACGTGGTGCTGATGGACGTCTACATGCCGGGCTGCAGCGGACTCGAGCTGGCGGCCGTGATCCGCCAGGAAGAGGCCTTCGTGGGCGTTCCGATCGTGTTCCTGTCGGTCGAGCAGGACCGCATGAAGCAGATCGCGGCCCTCGGCGAGGGGGGTGACGACTTCTTCACCAAGCCCGTGCCGCCCGAGCAGCTGGTGCCGGCGGTGGTGGCGCGGGCCCAGCGCGGGCGGACCCTGCGGATGTTCATGGAGCGGGACGGCCTGACCGGGCTCTACACCCACAGCCGGCTCATCGAGCAGCTGGAGGTGGCGGTCCGGCGCTCCGGCCGCTCCGGCGCCCGGCTCGCGGTCGGCATGCTCGACATCGACGGCTTCAAACGGATCAACGACACCTACGGCCACCTGGTCGGCGACCAGGTACTCAAGGCGCTCGCCTACCTCCTCCGGCAGCGCCTCCGCATCAGCGACATCCTCGGGCGATTCGGCGGCGACGAGTACGTGGTCGTCCTGCCCGACACCGACGGAGCAACCGCGGTGGGAAAGATGAACTCGATCCGCCGCAACTTCGCGGCCGTCGAGCACGACACCGGCCGCGAGAGCTTCTCCGTGACCTTGAGCTGCGGCGTTTCCGAGTTCCCCGATTGCCTGACCGGCCACGAGCTCATCGCGGCGGCGGACGAGGCGCTGTACGAGGCCAAGCGATCGGGGCGCGACCGCGTGGTGATGGCCGAGCCTGAGGAGGTGCCCGAGTGAGGCGCCCCGGTCCGGCGGACGTCACGTTGTGGCTGCTGGTGCTGGCTGGTTGCGGAGGCCAGGCCGACCACCCGCAGGCACCGGTGGGACCGCCGGAGAGCCGCCCGGGCGGCGTTCTCACCTTCGGCTCGGTGTCGCTCGACCCGGCTTGGGAGCATGAGGTGTTCGAGCCGTTTGCCGACCACGTGTGCTCGCAGATGGCGGATGTCGGGATCGGGCATGGGCGCGTTGTGGTCGTCGACTCCCTCAACCGGATGGCGGAGGAGGTGCGCCGCGGTGAGGTCGACGTCTTCATCGACAGCCCGTTCCCGGTGGCCTTCGTCGGCCAGCGTACGGAGGTCTCCATCCTGCTGCGGCGCTGGAAGCGGCGATCCGCCGTCTACCGGGGGGTGCTCTTCGTTCGGGCGGACAGCGGCATCGGGAGCGTCGCCGATCTGCGCGGAAACATGGTGTCCTTCGGGGCGCCGTACTCGACGTCGTCCTACCTGCTGCCGAAGGCCGAGCTCGGGATGATGGGCCACGAGCTCGACGCCTTCCAGGATGCAGCAGCGACGGTGGCGGCCGGCCGCATCGGCTACGTGTTCTCGAACGACGCCGAGACGACGATGATCTGGGTGCTCGAAAAGAGGATCGCGGCGGGCGCTGTCAACCGCCACTACTACGAGGAGCTGGCGGGAGTCCGCGCCGACGAGCTCGAGATCATCCACGTGACCAGGGAGCTGCCACGCAACCTGGTCTGCGTGCGCGGAGATCTCGACCCTGCGGTCGGCGGGCGGTTGAGGCAGGTGCTGCTGGCTCTGGACCGCAACTTGGCGGGACGGGAGGTGCTCGAGGCGTTCGAGGAGACGGTACGCTTCGACGAGCTAAAGATCGCCCCTCTGGAGTTCCGCGAGGAGATGGAGGAGCTCCTGTCCCATGTCGAGGAGGACCTGGGACAGTGAACGGCCTCGACCGGGAGCACGGTCCGTGAGGCTCGGCGTGAGGGGCCGCTTCATCGCCTCCATCACGGCGATCATCGTTGCCTTCTGGGTTGTGATGACGGCATTCGCCGTGAAGGCTCAGAACCAGCGCCTCCGGGCCGGCCTCGAGGAGCGCGGAAAGCTGCTGACGAGGGTGCTCGCCGCCAACGCCACCGATGCCATGGTGCTGCTCGAGGTGCACGAGCTGCGGCGGCTGATCGCGGAAATCACCGCCCAGGAGCAGGTGCTGCGGGCGTACGCGTTCGACGACAAGGGACGGATCCTGACCGATGGCACGATCAAGAACCTCCGTCGCCACACGGAAGTCGACGAGTCGTCGAGGCGCCACGCCGAGGCCTCCAGCGACCTTCTCGTGGAGTACGACGGCGACCAGATGGCGGTCACCCAGGGCGTCGTGCTCGGCGGCCGTCGGCTGGGCGGTGTCCGAGTGGTCCTGTCGTTGGCCGGCTTGATGGAAGAGCGGGCGGATCTCACCCGGCAGACGGCACTGGTCGGGGCGATCTTCGCGCTCGTCGGTCTCGCAGCGGTGGCGCTGCTGACCGAGGCCGTGACGCGGCCGCTCACGGAGGTGACGCAGGCGGTGCGTTCGCTGGCCGCCGGTCGGCGGGTGCCGCTTCTCCGGGTCCGGTCGTCGGACGAGGTTGGCGAGCTGGCCGCGGCGTTCAACGAGATGACCGAGCGGCTGCACGAGACGACGGTGTCGCTCGACTACCTCGACAGCGTTCTCGAGCACGTCGGCGAGTGCCTCCTGGTGACGTCGCCGGACGGGACGGTGCACCGCGTGAATCGGGCGGCGTGCCGCATTCTCGGCGCCCGTTGCGAGGATCTCGTCGGCCGCCACTGCGGAGAGCTGGTCCGCGCCCCCGAGGGGTACGCATCGATCCTGCACGCCGCGTCGGGCGAGCCGGGGGCTGCCGGCATCGAGACCGAACTGTCGCGGGTCGACGGTGGCACGGTCCCGGTGCTGGTGTCGGTCTCGACCATCACCGAGTCCTCGGGGAAGGCGGCGGGTTGCGTGGTGGCGGCCTCGGACATCAGCGAGCGATTGCGCATCGAGCGCCAGAAGGACGAGTTCGTCACCATGGTCCACCACGAGGTGAGGACTCCGTTGACCGCGGTCCGCGGTGCCATCGGGCTGCTCGACGGCGGCGTGGCCGGAGATCTCGGCCCCCGTGCCAGGGAGCTGTTGTCGATCGCGCTGCGCAACTGTGAGCGGATGGAGCGCCTGGTGAACGACATCCTGATGACCCGCAAGCTCGATGGAGGTCGCCTGGATTTCATGCTCGAGCGGGTCGATCTGGTACCGCTCGTGCAGCAGGCGATCGAGGCCGTTGAGGGGTACGGTCAGCGCTACTCGGTGAGCTTCGAGCTCGATTCGTCGGTCGATGGAGCCGTGGTGAGGGTCGATCCTGATCGTTTGATCCAGGTCGTGACCAACGTGCTCTCGAATGCGGTTCGCTTCTCACCCCAGGGTGATGTGGTGAAGGTGACGGTCGACCGCGTCGGCGACCTGGTGCGGGTCGCCGTCACCGACAGGGGCCCGGGAATTGCCGAGGAATTCCGCGACCGCATCTTCGAGCCGTTCGCCCGCGGTGGCAGCGACGACTGGCGGCACAAGAGCGGTACCGGCCTCGGGATGAGCATCGCCAGGGCGATCGTCGACGAGCTCGGCGGCGGCATCCACTTCGAGACCGAACTCGGGGTCGGCACGACGTTCTTCATCGACATCCCGGCAGCGGGGCCCGCCACCCCGTGAGCGAGCGCGCCGTACGGTTGCCGCGCCGGCCCCCTCCGGCGGCGGGATCGGCGTCCGGAGAATGGACAGCGGCGGGGTGTCGGGGTATGTTCGAGTGAGCTGATGGCGATCACCGGCAATCTCAAGACCATGAACCTTGCCGAGCTGCTGCAGTGGCTCGCGAACGGCCAGCAGACCGGCACCCTGATCGTCTCGGACGGATCGGTCGAGAAGCGGATCTACCTCGACAACGGCAAGATCGTGTCGTCGTCGAGCACCGACCCGACAGGGTTTCTGGGGCACTTCCTGGTGTCGAAGGGTGTCATCACCGAGGAACAGCTGTCGACCGCGATCCTCGAGCAGGAGTCGCGGGGCGGCATGCTGGGCGAGATCCTTGTCGCGTCCGGGGCGCTCGACGAGGAGACGCTCGATCAGATGCTCAGGCTCAAGGCGGAGGAGAATATCTGCGATCTCTTCGCCTGGGAGGGCGGCAACTTCGAGTTTCTCGACGGCGAGCTGCCCGACTACGAGCTGGTCCCCGTGTCGGCCAACGTCACCGGCCTGATCATGGAGGGGATGCGCCGCATCGACCACGCGCGGGCGATCAAGGAGGTCATCCCCTCGATCCAGTGCGTGCCGGTGGCGGTGGATGAGCTGTTGGACGAGGACGAGATGGACCTCGGATGGCGGGGCGTGCTGGAGGCGGTGGACGACGATCGGTCGATCGAGGACATCTGCCTCCACACCCACTCGAGCGAGTTCTTCGTGTGCCAGGTGCTCCACCACAGAATCGCCGAGGGCAAGCTCAAGGTGGTCCGCCCCCGCGTGGTCCACGTCGAGGCGGAGAAGACGGAAGCGAAAGATCCGGAGGTGGTCGCCCCCGAAACGCCGGATGCGTCCAGCAAGGACTCGCTCATCGCCCGCGCCAACGCCTACCTCGAGGACGGGCAGTTCGAGAAGGCCGCGCGCCACATCCGCGCCGCGGCAAGCCTCGACCCTCGGAATCGCGAGCTGGCCCTGGTGGTGAAGGAGTTCGATGCTCGGGTGATTGCCGCCGTCGAGTCGGACGGCGTCCGGTTGGAGGGCATTCCGATCCTGCAGACCTCGCTCGAGGACATGCGCAGCTCGAGCTTTTCGCCCGAGGAGGGCTTCATCCTGTCGCGGATCAACGGCAACTCCGATATCGCGTCGATCGTCAAGGTGTCGCCGCTGACGCCGATCGACTCGATGCTGGTCTTCAAGCGGCTGCTCGAGGACCGGCACAT
>CAZSTH010000014.1:6270-15429 GCA_964609835.1 uncultured Thermoanaerobaculia bacterium | reverse complement strand
CGACGACGATTGATCCCCACGCCGCGGAGTCGATGCACATGGGACGTTTGATCAACCGCGAGAAGCGCGAGCGCGCGAAACGGGAGCGCGCGGAGAAGAAACGGCGCATCCTCGAAGAAGCCCGTACCACCCTCATGAGGATGCCTTTCGTCGAGGTGACGCTAGACACCATCGGCCAGCACGCCCACGTCGAGCGGGGGGTGGCCTCGATGTTCTTCCGCACCCGCGAGGAGCTCTTTCTGTTGATCCTCCGCGACGAGCTGGAGGAGTGGTTCGATGCTCTCGAGGGTGAGCTGGCGGGTTCCGGTGATCGTGCCGGCAGATCGGACCCGGTGCGGATGATCGCGCGCAGCCTCGCCGAGCGGCCGGAGCTGTGCCGCTTTCTGAGCTTGCTGCCGGTGGTGCTCGAGCAGAACATGGAGGCGATGGAGGTCTTCCGCTTTCAGCTCCGGCGCAAGGACCGCATGCTGGAGGTCGGCGGGCTGATCGACGGCGCCGCCGACGGTCTCGAGCCGGGCACGGGCTTCCGCCTCCTCCACACGGCGCAGCTGCTGGTGACCGGGCTCGAGATGGCGGCCCGGCCGCGTGGCGCGGCGGCGTTCGAGAGGACCGATCCGGATTTCGCGGGATTCTGGATCGATCTCGACGATGAGCTCGAGCGCTTGTTGCGGGCGGCTCTTCCGGCTTGACACAACTTCTCAGCCCGATTACTATTCCGCGGCTACGTGAGTGGAGGACGAGATGGCAGGCAAAGGACATCGGGTGACGGTCAAGCTCAAGAGCACCGAGAGCGCCTACACCTACAGCGTCAAGAAGAACAAGCAGAACACCACCGAGCGGCTGGAGCTCAAGAAGTACGACCCCGTCGTGCGCAAGCACGTGGTCTTCAAGGAATCGCGTTAGGTCCCACTGGAGGGACGCCAGGCCGCCGTCGCGGCGGCCGCGAGAGGCCCGGCACCGACAGGCTGCCGGGTCTTTTGAATTTCACCACCGCGGCTCCGTTATGATGGTTGTTCGAATCCTGTCAGGGGGCCGAGATGGACGTCCTGCGCGAGTTCCTGGAGTTCATCGAGTACTCGAAGCCGCAGCCTGCCGGTGAGCTGCTGCGTCGGGTGCTGCTCAAGAGCCGGAAGCTGACCGGAGCGGAGGCGGGCACCGTGTTCATTCTCCGCGGGCGAGGCGCCAGGCGCCGCCTCGAGGCCGCCGACACCCAGAACGACCGCCTCGACCTCGAGCCCGCCAACTTCGTCGTTCCCCTCACCACCTCGTCGATCGCCGGCTACACCGCGATCACGGGTGAGACGGTGTTCGTCGCCGACCTCTACAACATTCCGGACGAGCTGCCCTTCGATTTCGATCGCAGCTTCGACCGCCAGCACGGCTACCGCTGCCGCTCCATGCTCAGCTTCCCGCTCGTCAACCACGGCCGCGAGGTCATCGGCGTCGTCCAGCTCATCAACCGCATGAACGGCGCGGGCCCGATCCCCTTCGAGCGCGAGCAGGCTGACCTCATCGTGCCCTTCAATCACATCGTCGGCGGCGCCATCGAGCGCGCCGACATGCTCGACAGGATCTCGAACCAGAACCTGCGGCTGCGTGAGCGCAACCGCATGCTGCGCGAGCAGCGCGCCCGCATCGCCGCGCTGCAGGACGAGACCGAGGACGCGTTCCAGCTCTCCATCAGCCTGCTGTCGCGGGCGGCCGAGCTGCACGACGAGAACACCGCCCACCACGTCGAGCGGGTCAACGAGTACTCGTACTTCCTGGCCGAGAAGTTCGGCAAGCCCAGGCGCTTCTGCGACACCATCCGCTACTCGGCCCAGCTCCACGACGTCGGCAAGATGAGCGTCAACGTCGCGATCCTGCGCAAGCAGGGCCCCCTCGACGACGAGGAGCGCTCCGAGATGATGCGCCACCCCGAGTACGGCTTCCAGATCCTGTCGGCCTCTGACCGTCTGCAGATGGCGGCCGAGATCGCCCTCAACCACCACGAGCAGTGGGACGGCGGCGGCTACCCCGCCGGCCGCAGGGGCACCGACATCCCGGTCTCCGCGCGCATCGTCGCCCTCGCCGACATCTACGACGCCCTCCGCTCCGAGCGCCCCTACAAGCCGCCCTACACCCACGAGCAGACCCACCGCATCCTGCTCGATGGCGACGAGCGCTTCCACCCCCGCCAGCACCTCGACCCGAGGCTGGTGGAGATCTTCGCTGAAGAGCACGAGGGCATGGCCGAGATCTGGCAGCGGTTGTCGGGGTGAGACGCGCCTGGAATCTCGGAAGTTATCTCACCCGTCTGAGGATCAACAGGGTCTGATCGTCGGCGTAGGGCTCGCCTTCTACGAACTCCGCGACCGCGGCATGGATCGAATGCGCGAGCCGAGCGGGCAGCTCGTGACGATGTTCCCGGCACACCTCGACCAGCCGTTCGCGCTCGAACATGGTGTCGTTGGCCTTCGCCGCCTCGGTGATGCCGTCGGTGTAGAGAACGAGCGTTTCCCCGGGCTCGAGAGTCGCCGTCGCTTCCGAATAGGCGGCCTCGGGCATCAGGCCGAGCGGCATCCCGGTGGGGTCGAGAAGCTCGATGTCACCGTGGTTGCGGACGAGCAGACTCGGGTCGTGGCCGGCGCTGGCGTAGCGGAGGTGGCCGGTTTCGATCGAATAGAGGCCGAGGAACGAGGTCGCGAACGACTCGACCGGTGTTTTCGCGTTCATCTGCGGTGACACCCGGGCGAAGATCTCGGCCGGTTCGAGGCCCTCGCTGACATAGGCGTTGACCAGTGCATCCACATAGCCGGTGAGCAGCGAGGCGCCGATCCCCTTACCTGACACGTCGGCGATGATGAGCGCCACCTCGCCCCGGTTCGGGAGGTGCACGACCTGGTAGTAGTCGCCGGAAACGCCCCGCGAGGGCGTGTTGCCGCCGTGGATCTCGACTCCGGGGACCTCTGGCATCCGCGACGGCAGCAGGGCGACCTGAATCCGGCGGGCGATCACCACCTCTTGTTCCAATCGCCGGCGCTCCGCGGCCTCCTCCGCCAGCGCGAGGTTGCGCATCTTGAGACCCGTGGCGTAAGCGACCACCACCAGCAGCTCCATGTCGTGCTCGCCGAAGACCCGCTCGGTCACGCCGGAGCTGACCACGATCATGCCGAGTGACCCCTCGGGGGTGAGCAGGGGAGCGGCGACCAGGGTGCGGATGCCCGCTTCGAGCAGGCTTTGCGCGTCCAGGAACCGATCGTCGGTGGAAGTGTCCTGGACCAGGGCACCCATGCCCTTGCCGATGACCTCGCTCGCGAGGCTCGTCGACTCCGGGAAGTCCTCGCTTGCTCCCGTGGCCGTGCGAGCTGCCGCCCGCACCAGGCCTCTGTCGTGGGCGAGGAAGATGGCGGCGTGCTGCGGTTGCAGGTGGACGAAGACCCGGTCGAGGACGCTGTCGAAGAGCTCCTCGGTCGTCAACGCGACCGCCAGCGCGCGGTGAACGTCGTTGAGGACCCGCAGCTGGTCCATGGCCCGTTGGATGCGCCGCTGATCGGAGGTGACGCCGAGATCGCGCTCGGTGTCGGCGAGGATCTCGGACGCGTCACGGTAGAGGTTACGGCCCTCGCTCGCATGAGCTCCGCGGGACGGATCATCGACCCCGCCAAACCTGATCGTCGACAGCGAGGCCGCAATCCTGTCGCCGGGGCTCAGACGGGTCGGCTTCTCGATCGCGATGCCGTTGAGGGTGGTGCCGTTTCGCGATCCCAGATCCTCGACCATCCACGCCTCGCCCTCCTTGAAGATGCGCAGGTGCTGTCGCGACAGGCAGCGGTCGGCGACCGCCAGATCGCAGCGCGACGAGCGGCCGATGACCAACGAGTCGGACTCGATCTCGTGTTCGAACGCCGTGCCTTCGGCGGGCGCGATGTGGAGCCTGCACATGGTGTGCGGCCATGATAACCGTTCCAACCCCCCGGCGGGCAGCGTCAGAGGTTCTCTTCGCCCCCAGCCCGCTTCGGGTGCACAGGTTCGAGATGAGATCAGCCGTTCCCGATCATGTGGTACTGCCAGAGGTCGCGGTCGGAGAAGTGGAACAGGGGGGACATGGCGAGCAGCCCGGTCGGACCGATGCTGTCCTCGAGGTAGCGCAGCTCGGCGAAGCGGCCCTCCATGTCGGGGTCAGCCGGGATCTTGAAGCCGGACTGGCGTGCGAGGAGGATGCCCTTGGCCCGGATCGACAGCTCGAGGCGCAGCCGCAGCAGGCACAGCATGTCGGCCACCGTGGTGGGCGGGAATCGCGCCTGGAGGTCTGCGATGTAGCCGCCGACCCGGCTCTCCGACAGCCTGCCGGCCTGCAACATCTCCAGCAGCTCGGCGTCGGTGTCGAAGCCCACTCCCAGCCAGTCGCGGGTGCGCCGTTCGGAAAGCTCGAAGACTCCGAAGAAGAACCCGGGCAAGGCGACCAGAATCAGGGCGGTGGTCATGGTCGGATCGATCAGGAAGTGATTGAAGGCCGAGTGGAGCACGATGGCCAACCCGAGCCCGGGCAGGAAGACCCACGGGCGGGCGCCGCCCTGGGTGTCGACCAGTTGCCTCGAGGTCACGGCCATGATGGCGGTCACGCTGCCGTGCATGATCGCGGTGCCGAAGCCGCGCACCACCCACAGCGGGAGGCTGCGGTCATCGAGCACCATGAAGTAGTGGAGGTTCTCGACCGCGGCGAAGCCGGCGCCGACCGCGAAGCCGATGATCGCTGCCCCGACCAGGAAAGCGACCCGGTGGCGCGCGATCAGGATCACGACGATCGATCCCTTCAGGAGCTCCTCCACCAGCGGAGCCGCGTAGCGGGTCAACGGCGTTGCATCGAGGGCGAACGCCTCGGCGACGTGTCGATTGATGCCCAGGCTTGCGGCCGCCGCCAGCGCGCCCGAGATCAGCAGCCAGCCGACGTGGCGCCGTTCGACGAGCTTGAAGCTGTCGAGCAGGATCAGCGCGCCCAGGAAGCACAGCACCGGTAGCAGTCCGAGCAGCAGGCGCAGGCCGGCGAGGACGATCACCATCCGGCTACAGGATTTTGAGGGAGATCATCACCTCGTCCCCTGACTCCCCGCCGCCTTCGAAGGTGCGTGCGTACCCGATCGAGAGGGTGGTGGAGAGGTTGGTGAAGATCACCATCTTGAAGTCGATCTGGGCGCCGGCGTTGAAGATCTCCCGCCTGAGGCCGTCGTCCTCCAGGTCGGTCACGATGGCGCTCGCAAAGATGGCGGGGCTCGCCCAGGTGAAGTAGAACTCGGGCCACCCGGCGCGCTTGAACCGGATCGGCGGCAGCTCCCACTCGAGCATCGTGCGGGCGAAGTTTTTGCCTTCCAGCTCGTTGATCTCGAGCCCGGGGAAGGCGTAGTGCTCACGGTAGCGCCGCACCTCCTGGTGGTCGACCCAGTTGTTGCCGAAGGCCCCGAAGTAGAAGCTCGACAGCGTGTTGTCACGGTCGCCCCAGCCGTAACCCGCGGTCGTCCGCAGCCACAGCGACGAGTAGTCTATGGGCAGCGGGAAGCCGAGGTCGAGGTTGCCCCACAGACGGGGGAAGTGCTCGGACTCGGCGTACTTGTTGTTGACGAAGAGCCCGGCGCGAATTCCCTTCTCCGGGTGGAGGCCCCCGATCGTCCGCCGCAGCATCCTGTACTCGAGGCTCCCGGAGAAGGCCAGAAAGTCCTCGATGGTGGCCTCGATCTCCTGGAACTCTGGCAGGGTGTCCAGTCCGCCGAACCCCTGGACCGAGAGGTTGTAACGCAGCGATCGCGGCCGGTCCTGGATCAGCACGCCCTCGTAGCCGGCGATCGCGCCGTAGCCCTTGCGGGCGGACTTGGTAGGTCCGAAGAAGTCGTAGAAGTCGGCGGGATTGAAGAACAGGCTGACCCGCCACGGCCAGCGGCTGTAGTTGGCGGTAAGGTGGAAATTCTCGTCGTTGGAGCGGTCGGTGGTAGGGCTGACGGATGCGCTGACGTCGATCGCGTTCAGCCCCACCGGGTCCATGAAGTTGAACCGCATGCCGATCGCGACATCGCCGAGGTAGTCTTCCAGGATCGGATAGGCGGAGGTCAGGCGGAGCTGGCGACCGGGACGGTAACGGCCTCGCTCGGGCTCGAGGTCGTCGAGGTCGACCGACGACGGCGGCTCGAGCATCCACTCCTTGACCACCGGGTGTTCCTCCACGACCTGTTGCCCGAGAAAGCGAATCGCGTTCACGTCGTCGGTGGTCCGATTGGCGAGTACCACGGGTACGAAGCCCTCCGCGGTGTAGTGGAAGGCGAACAACGTCTCATCCGACACCGGCGTCGGCCGGAAGAAACCGGTTTCGGCGTTGCTCACCGCTTCCATCTCCCCTCGCTCGAAGTCGTAGCGGAAGACGTTGGAGGCGCCGGTGTAGTACGAGGTGCCGAAGAGGTAGCGACCGTCGGGGGAGTAGACGAAGTTCGCCGGCGAGTTATCGGCGAACTCGTACAGCACCTCGTAGTCGGCGAGGCCCTTCAGCAGGTCCTCGGTGCGCATCCGGATGAGGCGCTGGCGGCCGTTGACCTCGATCATGGCCGCGGTCAGCCACCGGCCGTCCGGCGAGATGTCGATGTCGAAGATGTCCTTGCCGTAGGCGATGGTCAGGGCTTGGGTGATGTCGTCCCAGCTCTCGTACGGCGGCGCGATCCGCACCAGGGTCGACAGCCCGTTGTGGTGCTGCACGCCCCACACGCTGGAATCGGACCGGTTGAAGGCCAGGTCACCGGTGCGGATGTTCTTGATCAGGGTCCTGCCTTTGCCGGTGTCGAGGTCGACTGCGTTGAGGTCGCGCCACTGGCGGCTGTTGTCGGTGGTGTAGAAGACGGTGCCGGTGTCCGGGTCGTAAGCGAGCGAGGTCACGTAATAGAGCGCAGGGGTCGGCACCTCGACGATCTTCTCCACCTCCCAGGTGTCGACGTCGATCGCCGTCACATGGGCGAACTCACCCGGGTAGTTCACCGCCGTAATCAGTTTTCGGCGCTCGGGGTCGAAGTAGGCACGCGACACCGATCCCAACGGCCGCTCCGACAGCGGCTCGAACTCGGTGACCGGGTACTCACGGATCGTATCGAGGTTGGCCTGGTGCCACTCGTGCTCCCATTCGATCCAGCGTGCCCACTCGCTGTCGAGGTCGGTGCCGTAGACCTGCTCGAACTGCCCCCGGTACGACCGCTTGCTGTCCGGGGTCCGGTTGAGCCAGTCGAGCACGCTCTGCGGTCCGTGGTGGTAGGCGAGATAGGTGACGAAGCGGGTGCCGTAGAGGTAGGAGACCTGGCCGACTTGGAAGTCGATGGCCTTGCCCTCCGACTCGAGGCCGACGGTGTCGTAGAAATAGGCGCCGTCGTGGACCATGGTGCGGAATACCATCTCGTCATAGCCCCCGAGGGCGCGGCCGTATCCGCCCGCCATCCAGGTCTCCATGAACACCGCCAACCCTTCGTGGTACCAGCGCGGCGCGTAGAGGCGGGGGATCGTGAGGTAGCTGTAGACCATCGACAGCGGCTGCTCTGGGGTCGGCGACACCTTGCCGAAGAACACCTTGCGCGCCCGCTCGTCGGCCGGCGCCGGCTTGTCCATGGCGACGATGTGGAGCAGCTCGTGGCTCATCACCCAGTTGATGCGCTCGTTGGTGGGCGAGGTCTCGTACACGTACTCGAAGGGCTCGATGCCGATGCTCAGGAAGTTGGACGGGATCGACGACGCGCCGGCATAGCCGTAGTCATCGAAATCCTGCAGCAGCACCGTCACCCTGCCCTTCGGCTGGTAGTCGAAGAGCTCCTTGTGGAATTCGAAGGAGTTGATGAAGCACCGGGACAGGTGGGGGAGGATGTACTCGTTGCTCTCGTCGAGATAGACCACCATGAGGTCGTCGGCCCTGAAGAACCGTGGCTGAAGCTGCGCCACGGCCGGTGCAGCGCCGAGGATCGCGATCGTGGTGGCGAGGCCGGTGGCGAGGCGTCGCATGGTCCCCTCCTGGCAGAGGATCGCCGCGGCACGCCGCAGCGATCCTGGTTCCGTCCCGGTCCCTCCATCGGCCGACCCGGCCGGGTGTTTCTCGTGCAGAGCGTTTCCGCTGCGTCATGTCGGCGGTGGCGGCGGCCGGCGACGACACGAACGGCGGGCCGCTTCGGGCGCGGCCCGCCCCTGCTTCAGCTGGTATCCGCCGGCGTTCACTGCCGGGCGGAGCGCTCGCTCATGAACCGCTCGAACTGGGCCTCGCGGTGCAGTGCGTCACCCCGTGCCAGGCTGGCTTCGAAGCCGGCATGGCGGAGGGCCGCCTCCTGCCCGGTTCGGCCGAGTTCATGCCACACCGCGCGTTGCTGCGCGGCGCTCAGACGGTTGAAGGCGCGAGCTTCAAGCACCGCCCGCTCGCACGCACCGGCGCCCAGCAGATCCGCGCAGGAGGCCTTCTGCTGCAGCGACATCCGCTCGAAGTTGGCGGCCGCCTCGAGGCTCGCGGCGAGCTCGCTTCGGGCATTGGCGTCGAGGCGCTCGATGGACCTGGCGACGAGCTCGGGGTTCATGCGCTGGAGATCGGCGGCCTCGAAGGACAGGTTGGCGGCGAGCTCCTGCCGCGCGCCGCGGTCGAGGGCGAGGGCGGCCCCGAACTTCCGTTCGGCGGACCAGCGCTCGAGGTTCTCCGCAGCCTGGAGGCTGGCGAAGATCTGGCTTCGGGCATTGGCGTCGAGGCGCTCGATGGACCTGGCGACGAGCTCGGGGTTCATGCGCTGGAGATCGGCGGCCTCGAAGGACAGGTTGGCGGCGAGCTCCTGCCGCGCGCCGCGGTCGAGGGCGAGGGCGGCCCCGAACTTCCGTTCGGCGGACCAGCGCTCGAGGTTCTCTGCAGCCTGGAGGCTGGCGAAGATCTGGCTTCGGGCATTGGCGTCGAGGCGCCCGGTGGACCTGGCGACGAGCTCGGGATTCATGCGCTCGAGGTCGGCGGCTTCGAAGGACATGTTGGCCACGAACCGCTCCTGCGCCTGCCGGTCCAGGGACAGTACGGCCTCGGCTTTCTGCCTTTGCGACATCCGCTGTAGGTCCTCCGCCGCCTTCAGGCCGGCGAAGACCTCGTCGCGGCGCGCCTGCGACATGCGGTCGAGGGCGGCGGCGACGAGCGCCGGGTCC
>CAZSTH010000014.1:0-6170 GCA_964609835.1 uncultured Thermoanaerobaculia bacterium | reverse complement strand
GTCGCGGCGCGCCTGCGACATGCGGTCGAGGGCGGCGGCGACGAGCGCCGGGTCCATCCGCTCGAGGTCAGCGGCCTCGAACTGCATCTTGGCCATCAGTTCTTCGCGGGCACCGCGATCGAGGGCGAGAGCCGCGCCCCAGGCGCGTTCGGCCGAGATCCGTTCGAGGTTTTCGATCGCCTTGAGGTTGGCGACGAGCTGGTCGCGGCGCGCCTGCGACATGCGGTCGAGGGCGGCGGCGACGAGCGCCGGGTCCATCCGCTCGAGGTCAGCGGCCTCGAACTTCATGTTGGCCACGAATCGCTCCTGTGCCTGCCGGTCGAGAAGCCCCACCAGTGCCGCCTTCTGGGCCACAGACAGACGCTCGAGGTGCTCCACGCCCCCGATCCGATCGATCATCCGCCGGCGCTCCACGTCGCCCAGACGGCCGAGCAGCTCGGCCTTCTGTTCAGCCGTCATGTGGTCGAAGACGACCGCTGCGAACTCCTGCTCTCCCGGAATGTCGAGGATCACGTCCTCGTCCGAGATCTGTTCCGCGCGATAGCGATCGGCGGCGCCGATCGCGCCGGTGACATCCTCGTCGTCCGGCCCGCGCTGTGAGTAGAAGAGCACCGCGGCGACGCCGATGACGGCGATCGCGACGATGACGGCGAAGACCCCGATCTTGTTGCTTGCCATGGTTTACCCCCTTGGCTGTTCAGCTTCTTCGGTTGACGCTATCGGTTCCCTTACTCGAAGTACCGGGTAGGCTGCGGAAAGTTGGTCGTTTGTCATGGATCGGCCCCTCCGGGTGGTCTGTCGATCGGCAGCACGGCAGTCAGCCGCCCGTCCACCCGAACCTCGACTCCCCGGGCGTCGCCGCGGTCGAAGACGAGTCGCTGCGAGGCAGGGCCGGCGACGGTCAGCGCCAGTACCGGAGGGCCCGCCGTCACCACCACGACCTCGACCTCACCGGCCTTCTCGAGCTCGAGTTCGATGACGGTGGAGCCCTCGGCGATCGCTAGCTCGAGTGAGCCGACTCCCAGATCGACACTCCGGGCGCGGCCGAAGCGCTCCGTGGCCACGATCGTCATGCTTCCGGAGGCGTGGGCAGGGTCGATCGGCCCGCTGATGCTCGTGTGCAGGAGAAACCCGATCGCGATGCCGACCACCAGGCTGGCCGCGATGGCTGCCCAGGTCGAAACCGACCGTCCGGTCGCCCGCGGACCGCTCGCTGCGTCTCGGGCAGCGACGCCGGCCGGACGCTGGTCAACGGCGTTGATTGCATTCGCGATCCTCGCTCGCAGCTCCGCGGGAGCGGGCTCCTGCCGGTCGGCGTCGAGCAGCTCCGCTAGGCGCCCGACCTCGCGCTCGAGGTCGCGGAGATCAGGGTTCGCTGTGAGGTGCCTCTCGAGCTCCTGGAGGGCGCCCGGCGAGATCGTGCCGTCGATGCGCTCCCACAGCAACTCTTCGAACTGATCACGGTTCATAGGGCAAACCCCCGCTCGACGAGAATTTCGCGTAGCCGCCGGCGGGCGGTGAACAGCCGCGACTTGACCGTCTTTTCCGGAATCTCGAGGATCTCCGCGATCTCACGGTAGCTGAGGCCCTCGAGGTGCTTGAGGACCAGCACCGTGCGGTAGTGAGGCGGAAGCTCGACCATGGCACGCTGGAGATGTTGCCGGTTCTCCATCGTTCCCGCCGCGGCCTCGGGGCTCGGCTCAGCGACCGGTGTCTGTTGGTCGAACGGGTGTAGGCGGCTTCCGGCATCCACGAGATTCAGTGCCTGGTTGATCGCGATGCGGTAAACCCAGCTGAAGAAGCGGTGAGAGCCGTCGAAGGTGTGGAGCTTTTCGTACGCCTTCACGAACGCGTTCTGGGTCGCGTCCATGGCGTCGTCGACCGAGCCCGTGATGCGGTAAGTGGCGGCGAAGAGCGGCCTCTGGTAGCGGTCGACGAGGTCGTCGAACGCGCTGCGGTCTCCTTGAAGGCAGGCTTCTACGAGCATGGCGTCTCGGTCTCTCGTCATAACTACCGGCCCCGGACCGAAAGGTTGGTCTCGGTCGAGATTGCGCCGTCCATCACCTGATCTCGAAGATGTTGTCGAAGCCCGCGATGCGGAAGATTTCCCGAATATGAGGGTTGAGGTTGACCAGCATCAGAGCGTCCCCGGCGTCCACCAGCCGCTTCTGGGTTGCGAACAACACGCCGAGGCCCGCGCTCGAGATGTAGAAGAGCTCCCCGAGATCGAGGGTGCTCGATGTGGTGATCGAGTCGAAGAACGGCCGCGCCGATTCGACCTGCGAGGCGTCGAAACGCCCGTGGAGGCTGATGACACCGCTGTCGCCACGTGTGATTTCGAACATGTCACGGCTCCAATGTCGTGGTGACCGACACCCGCATCCGCCGACTGTCGGTTTCGTAGTCATAATCCAACGAGTCCACCATCTCGCGTACCAGGTGGATGCCGAGCCCGCCGGGGCGCCGTTCGCCGATCCTGGCCTCCACGGGCACCGGCGCCACGCTGTCGGGGTCGAAGGGGTCGACATCGGCGTCGACCAGCTCCAGCGCCAGGCAACCGTTTGTTCTGTCGAGGGTGAGGAGGATGCTGTCTCCACCGCCCCGGTTGTGGCGGACGAGGTTCGTGAACAGCTCCTCGACGACCAGGTTGATCGTCATCCTCGATCGCTCGTCGATCGGGTGGTCGCCGACGAAGGCCGACACGAACTCGAAGATCTCCTCGAGCGCGTCGATCCTGCGTGGGAAGGACTTGCTCGCAGTCGCCACCTTATGTGCCCCCCCGGTCCCCGGCACGACCGCTCGACTCCGACCTTTTCGGAGTTCGAGTCCGGTTCAATTGCGATCCGTGTTGCTGGCTGCCACTCTACCACGGTCACGTCGATCGCGACCGGCGTGCCGCGTCAAACGGTCAGGTGCTACAATCCGTGATGATTCTCGTGATTGCCGATAATTGCTCCCGTATGCGCCTCGAACATGAGCCGGAACTCGGGCTCGAGAGTGGTGTCGTGGTCCGACTTTCCGGCGCTCTCGAGGTCAACGCCGCCGCCGTGCTTTGGCAGTTCGCAGCTGCCCAGGCCGCCGCCGGAACCCGCTTTTTCCGCTTCGACCTCACCCGCGTCAACA
Source organism: uncultured Thermoanaerobaculia bacterium (assembly GCA_964609835.1). Lineage (GTDB taxonomy): Bacteria > Acidobacteriota > Thermoanaerobaculia > Thermoanaerobaculales > Sulfomarinibacteraceae > Sulfomarinibacter. The sequence continues at coordinate 3,047 of CAZSTH010000014.1, read as the reverse complement.
TCCTCACCAGCGCCGGCATCGGCATCCTGGTTCGGCTCTTCGTTCGCCTGCAGAAGGTCGGTGGCTCTGTCGCCATACACGGCTGCAGCGACAAGGTCCGCGAGGTCTTCACCATCGTCATGCTCGAGTCCACCCTCGGCGTCTGCGCCACCGAGGCGGAGGCGCGGCGGAGACTGCGCGACGCCGCAGCCGGCTGACCGCCCGGCGACGCGTTTCGAACCGAATCCGTACAGATCCTTGATTTCAATCCGGCGTGCGAGTCCCATTGTGGGCTCGTGATGGTGTCGTCTGCAGCGACTGCGCTCGAGAGATCCACGTGGTTGCCGAGCCGGTGCGCGGAAGCTATACTCTTCTCAAAATGCCGAAACAAGGCGACATGGGGGGAGCGCTCAGGCGTCCGTTCCATCTCGGCGACTGGCTGGTCGAACCGTCGCTCGACCGCGTCGCCAAAGACGGGCGGGAGGTCCGCCTCCGTCCCCGCGCCATGGACGTGCTGGTCTGTCTCGCGGTGCAGGCCGGGCGTTTGGCCACGAAGCGCGACCTCATCGATGCGGTCTGGCGCACCGAGTTCGTGTCGGACCACGCCCTCACCCAGGTCATTGCCGAGATCAGGTCAGCCCTCGGGGACGACGCGAGAAATCCCAGCTACATCGAGAACATTCCTCGACGCGGCTATCGACTGGTGGCCGAGGTGACCGAGGCCGCGCCGTCCGCCGCGCCAGCCGGCCGGGTGACCCTGCCGTTCAAGTTGCAGGGCGAGGCGCGCGACTTCGCGCTCGTTCAGGGCGCCAACATCATCGGGCGGGCCCCGGAATCCGAGGTCTGCATCGACCGGACGGAGGTCTCGCGCTGCCACGCCCGAATCCGCATCGCCGGCACCACCGCCTCCATCGAGGACCTGGACTCCAAGAACGGCACCTACCTCAACGGCCGCAGGCTCGAGCAGCCGGCGCAGCTTGCCAGCGGCGACGAGATCTGGCTCGGCCGCAGCATCGCCCGCCTGCGTTTCGTGATCGAGGGCGACCCCACCAGGACCGAGACGGCGCTATGACGATCGGACGGGCACCGCCGACCGATCTGCCCCGAGGTGCATCCCATTGGCTGTTCAGAGGACTTCCTGGAGTGGGTGCGGCAGTGGGGTGGTCCATCGAGAGCAGCGATCCCTCTTGTGGTGCGGGCGTCTCGCCCGCACATCTCATTCGCTCGAGTGATCATGTCTCATGACTGATTCCGATCCCACCCGCACGGAGGGTGAGGGCGAGACCCTCGACCTGCCGGAAGGGCTGGGCGGCATCCGGCCCGGGCTGGTGCTGGGGGAGCGCTACGAGATCCGCGCGCTGCTCGGCCGCGGCGGCATGGGCGAGGTGTGGCGGGCCTTCGACCTCAAGCTGCGGGTGGAGGTGGCGCTGAAGGCGCTTCGCGAGGATCTCTTCAAGAGCGAGCGACGGCTCGAGATGCTGCGCGACGAGGTGAGAGCAGCTCGCGAGGTGGTGTCGCCCAACGTCTGCCGGATCTTCGACCTGATCGAGATCGAGGACCGCGAGCTGGTGTCCATGGAGTATGTAGACGGCGCGACGCTGCTCGGCGTCCTGCAGGAGCGCGGCCCGCTCGAGCTGAAGGAAGCCCAGGACATCGCCTCGCAGTTTCTGTCCGGTCTCGAGGCGATCCACAAGGTCGGTCTCGTCCACCGCGACATCAAGCCCGAGAACATCATGCTGACCCGTGCCGGCCGCGTCGTCGTCATGGACTTCGGCCTCGCGCGGCAGGACAGCGAAGGCGGCGGGACGGTGGCCGGGACGCCCGCCTACATGTCCCCTGAGCAAGCTGCGGGTGAGGCGCTTGATGCCCGCGCCGACGTCTACTCGGCCGGTGTGGTTCTGGCGGAGATGGTGAGCCCGGATGGTCTCACCGATCTCGAATCTCGCCAAAGTGTCTGGGACGGCGTGCGATCGGAACCCGCCAAGCTGCCTGACACACCGTGGGCCGAGGTCATCACGAAAGCGGTGGCCAAGGACCGTGAGCGCCGATTCAACACAGCCCACACGCTCACCCGCGCCCTGGAGGACGTGACGTTGCGCGTCGAGGGCGCTGAGGATCTCCACCCCTACCCAGGACTCGCATCCTTCACCGAGGCCGACGCGGAGTACTTCTTCGGCCGAGAAGCAGAGGTCGAGCAGATGTGGCGCAAGCTCGAGGGGCCGGCGAGGATGCTCGGAGTTGTCGGGCCTTCGGGTGCAGGGAAGACCTCGTTCCTTCAGGCGGGTGCGTTCCCCGCGGCCAGCGCCCGCTGGGCGACGGCGATCTGCAAGCCCGGCAGCAATCCGCAGCTCGGCCTCGGTCGCGCGCTGGCCCCGGCCATGGCGGGCGACACGGACGTGATGGACCTCCTGCTGCGATTCGACGACCCCGACGTCGCGGTGGAGGTGCTTTCCCGCTGGCGCCACCGCCACGAACACGCCTTGTTGGTGGTGGATCAATTCGAGGAGCTGTTCACCCAGAACTCTCTGGATGTGCAGCGTCGATTCGCAGACCTGCTGGAACGTCTCGTTCTAGAGGCCGACATGCACGTTCTGCTGAGCATGCGGGACGACTTCATGATCCGGTGTCGCGACTTCGAGGCGCTGCAGTCGACCTTTGCAGATCTCACGGCTCTTCCAACTCTGTCCGACGCGGCCCTCCGCCGCGCCCTCACCCAGCCGGCCCTGCAGTGCGGCTACCGCTTCGAGGACGACGAGCTGGTGGACGAGATGCTGGCCGAGGTGGAGGGCGAGCGCGGCGCGCTGCCCCTGCTCGCCTTCGCCGCCGCCCGGCTGTGGGAGAAGCGCGATCGGGAGACAGGCCTCCTCACCCGCCAGGCGTACCAGAACATCGGTGGTGTCGGCGGCGCGTTGGCCAAACACGCCGAGGCGACGATCGATCAGATCGGACACGAGCGCCTCCCGGTCGTGCGCGAGCTCTTCAGAAACCTCGTCACCGCCGAGGGCACCCGAGCCGTCCGTGAATGGGACGAACTCCTCTCCGTATTTTGCGATTCGTCCGACGAATCG
>CAZSTH010000013.1:0-55656 GCA_964609835.1 uncultured Thermoanaerobaculia bacterium | reverse complement strand
ATACTCGCGTCGTCTTTTATTTATAGGACCTCCACGTTCACCATTGCACCATTGTCCGGCGCATCGACATCCGCCGAATGGTGAGCAAGCCGCAACGGTGCAATGGTGAACGTGGCACCCCACGCAACGGTGCAATGGTGAACGTGGCACCCCACGCAACGGTGCAATGGTGAACGTGGCACCCCACGTGGCACTCCACGGAAGCGCCCCACGGCACTCCACGGCAGGCACCCTACGGGCGCTGGCACTCATGCTGCAATGCAGCAATGAGATACGTGGTACCTCTGTGAGCACCTCTGTGGCACCACAGTTGATCAATGCTGCCGAGTCGATTCGGCAAAGACCTCCTGCATCGAATCCACCGTCGCGGCGCGCACCAGCCAGGCCTCGGCCTGCGCTGGGTCATCGCAGCTGAGCACCCTGTCGCGTGCAGCCGCTTCGATCTCGAAGCCGCGCGCCTCGAGCAGCGCGAGCACGCTCTTGGTCAAATTGTTCAGCTCCTGCTGCCTCGCCTCTTCGGCTCGCCGACCGGCCTCGAACGTCTTCATCTGGAGATGGTCACCGGTCGCCTCGGCCACCATCCGATACCACTCGTCCGGGTAGCCGGGGTGTTCGACCTCGCCATGCTCGTTCTTGAGATTGCCGTCGAGGTACTTGTACAGCAGAAACTTCGAGAGCTCTCGCCAGCGCTCAACCACCATGGCTCCGGAAGCGACGCTGTAATCGGTCAGGTATTCCCTGGCAAGGCGCGGGGCCCTCGCGTAGAGATCGACCGCCGCCTCGTCGATCTGCGGGACCTCAGCGAGGAATCCCCGCTCGAGCTCCGCCTGCACTTCCTGGATGTCGGTGATCATCTCGCTGTACCGCAGGTAGGCGAAGTTCGCCACCTGGTTGAAGACCCAGAATGCCGAGTCCCAGGTCACGTGGTGGAAGTCCCCTGTGCCGACGGCGAAGCTCCGAGGCACGCGGGTCGCACCGCAGTACATGGGAAAGTAGACGGTGCTGTAGGTGTCGTCGACGCCAAACCACAGGATGCCGCCGATCGGGTCGGGCAGCCAGGACCGCGCCTGGGCGACGAACGAGAACCCGGTCTGCTGGGTCGACACGGCGCGCTCGTTGAAATACTCGGTGGCGCTGTCATCCTCGAGCTTCCAGGTCAGCGGCCGCCAGCGATACGGCAGCCGATAGGGACCCGCGCCGATGTCCCGTGTCATGTCGAGCGGCGTGCCCTCGAAGTGATCCCGCATGAAGCCCATCACATCGGCGACGGTGAGTTTCCGGTCAGGTTTGATCCACAGCGGGTAGGGATCGGCCCCTTCGTCACCCAGCGCCCAGTCCGGCGGTAAGCCGAGCGAGGGCGCGGCGCGATTGAACATGCACCACACGCGCGCGTCGCAGAAGCGCCGTGCGCCGAAGCGGGGCGGGGCGTAGGTGTCGGCGAAGTTGAACTCGGCGTCGGGGCCGTCGTACCAGCCCATTTCGCGGGCGAACGAGACCACATCGGGCGCGTACAGCGTGTCCCCGTCGTCGAGCGGGAACTGCCGGATCCGCGGGGCGTTGGCGTGGCCCGAGATGTAGCCGTCGGGGACCCGCCGCGCGACCCACACCGCGCCCTTCTCGGCCGGGCCCTTGCCGATGAGATCCATGATCCAGACCTCGTCGGGATCCGCGATCGAGAAGGCCTCGCCCGAGCTGGAGTAGCCGTACTTCGCCACCAGCTCGGTCATGACCAGGATCGCCTCCCGCGCTGTCCGGGCGCGCTGCAGTGCGATGTACATCAGGCTGCCGTAGTCGATGATGCCGTCCGGGTCGCGGAGCTCACGGCGCCCACCCCACGTCGTCTCGCCGATGGACACCTGGTGCTCATTCATGTTGCCGACCACGGTGTAGGTAACCGGCGCCTGTTCGATCTGACCGAGATAGTCGCCCGTGTCCCACTCGTAGACATCGAGCATGGCACCGGGCGGGTGGACCGCCGCCGGCGTGAAGTAGAGCTCGCCGTAGAGCACGTGCGCATCGGCGGCATAGGTAATCATGGTCGATCCGTCGGCCGATGCGCCCTTCGAGACCAGGTAGTTCGTGCACGCCGTCGCCGGCCGGTCAGCCGCGGCAGCGATCGTCATCGCCGCAACGGTGGAGAAAAAGATCTTCTTCAAAATGCTCATGGAATTCCCTTCACTGGGGGCGAATGCCCGAAGGGCATCCTACTACTCCCGCCTCCGTGAGGTGCCACGTTCACCATTGCACCGTTGCGGCTTGCTCACCATTCGGCGGATATCGATGCACCGGACAATGGTGCAATGGTGAACGTGGCACCCCGCATGTGGCACCCCGCAGTGGCACCCCGCAGCACTCCGCACGCAACGAAAAAGCCGCCACCAGGCGGCTTTGAAGTGAAGTTGGTCGGGACGCGGAGATTTGAACTCCGGACCCCTTGACCCCCAGTCAAGTGCGCTACCAGACTGCGCCACGTCCCGACTTTGTCGATGCTCGATCTTGAATTCCGCCCACCCTCCCGGTGCTCCGCGGGGGTAAGTGGTCGATTCCGAACTCCGAATTCGCTCCTATTCGCTCTTGAGCTCCGCGACGATCTTGTCGATCTCGTCGCGGACGTTCTTCAGCGTCGCGAGCAGTGGTTGTACGTCGGCCGCGGGCAACTTGTCAACCTCGGGCCCGGTCGCCGGCTTCGTGGCGGGGGTCTTGCGGCGGGCGCTCGAGGTTCTGACCTCGGCCTTCTTCTTGGGCGGCTCGGCGCCCTCAGCAACCTCAGCGCCTTCCGCAACCTCCTCTGCGGCCTCCTCCCCGGCGTCGGCTTCCGGCTTCGGCGCGGGGGCCTCGTGCTTCGGCTGCGGCGTATCGGACATGGCGGCGACCTTCTTGCGGGCACCGGCGATGGTCAGGCCCTCGTCGAAGAGCAGGCGGCGGATCTCGAGGATCAGGTTGACCTGGTCGCGTGAGTAGAGTCGCTGTCCGGTGCCGCTCTTCTCAGCCTCGAGCTCCGGGAACTCGGAGCCCCAGAAGCGCAGCATGTAGGGCTGGACGTTGGCGAGCTTGCAGACCTCGTTGAGCTTGAAGAGCTCCTGGTCCTCAGGAAGAACCGGTTGGTCCGTCATTTCCGTCCTCCGTATCCGGCGTCAGGGTCAGCCGCAGCTGGAGCGTGACGCGGCGGTTGCCGACCCATGAACCCGGCACCGGAACCTCGATGTCGAGCGCCCGAACCTGGCCGCTGTCGACGATCGCCCCGGTTCCCTGCAACCGCAGATGGAGCTGATTGTCCTCGGCGCGGACGTCGACCTCCCGCCGCGATGCCTCGATCGCCGCAGCGGGTGCGGGCTCCGGTGGCGGCGGAGCGGGCTGCTCGAAGGGCGCCGAGGGCGCGGTGTCGTCGCCGTCCTCATCGAGGTCGAACTCGAGCTCGATGCCGTCGTCGACCGCCGGAAGCTCGAGGGCAGCAGGCTCGCTTTCGACCGCGGCATCGTGGTCGTAGCCGGGTGGCTCGGGCGGCAGCGGCTCTGGCTCCTGCGACGGTTCGGGGGCCGGCGGCAGCGGCTCCGGCTCCGGATCGTAGACGGGCCGCCGGGGCGCCGCGGCCGCCCGGCGCGGATCGTGGATCTGGATGACCTCGCTTTCGGCGAAGGGGTCGAAGCCGCTGAGGACAATCGGCTGCCCGTCCCCCTCGTCCTCCTCGAAGATCACCGGCTCGTCACCCTCGCCGTCGGCCTCGTCCGCAGCGGCCACTGCGGCCTCGATCGCCTCGTAATCGGCGGCCGGCTGCTTCGCAGCGTCGAGTTTGGACGGCCGGCCGGCCAGCGACTCGAAGAGCTCGGGCGACAGCTCGTGCTCGTCGCCGGGGCCGGCCACGAACGGGCTCGGCGCCTCGATGCGGTCCTCGTATCGCGGCTCGATCCGGTCTTCGGCGCGCGGGCCGGGCTCCGGCGAAGCGGTCGGGCCCGATGGGGTCACCGCAGGCTCGGGCTCGGGCCACGGCGGCTCCTGCGCTTCGGCCGGGAACGGGGGCGGCGCGCCGGGGCGGATGTCCGGCGAGGCGATGTCCTCCTCCGGCATCACGACCTCGATCTCGGGCTCGGGAGGCGTTTCCGGCAGCCTGACCTCGCCGACCGGCGGCGGGGCGGCCGAGGGCGCGCTGAAGCCGGGATCGGAGGGGATCTCCGCGAACGGCTCGTCGTCTCCAACCTCATAGACGTCGGTGCTGACCTCGTCCTCGAAACCGGTGCGCCGTCGCGGCGGCACACCTTCAAGGCCCCGCCGGGTCTTGGAGAAGTCGTGGGTGCGGGCACCCAGGTCGTTCGAGAAGACGTCGTCGGCGGGCCCGGCTGCCGGCGGACCCGGCTCGGCAGGGCGTGACGCCTCGGCCCTCTGCGGCGGCTCCGGTTTCGGCGTGTCGGCGGGCGGCTTGACCGGCTGCACCGGCGGTGGCTTCGGCACGGACGGGGTCGGCGGTGTGACCGGCCTGCCCTCCGGCGGCCGCGCTGTCGGGGGTGCGGCGGCCGGGCGCGGCGCCTCCTCGGCGCCGGGGGCCTTGGGCCCGGTGGCGCCCTCGTAGCGTTCACGGAGGCTGCGCATCACCAGCTTGACGATCCCCTCGAGGGTCTCCTGGACGCCGACGCCCTCGGTGGCGACCCCCTCGAAGATCGGCACCAGGTAACGGTTGAGGTCCTCGTTGAGCTCCTCCACCGTCAGGATGTCGCGCAGGTCGCGCTTGTTGAACTGCAGCGCCAGCGGAAAACCGTCGAGGCTGATCCCCTGCAGCAGCAGGTTCTCCTGCAGGTTCTTGAAGCTATCGATGTTGGAGCTTTTCATGGCGCGCTGCGAGTCGGCCACGAAGACCACGCCGTCGGCCCCGCGCAGCACCAGCTGGCGGGTGGAGTTGTAGTGGACCTGACCGGGCACGGTGTAGAGCTGGAGGGTGACGTCCATGCCGCGGATCGAGCCGATTTCGAGCGGCAGGAGGTCGAAGAAGATGGTGCGGTCGCCCTCGGTCGCCAGCGAGATCATCTTGCCCTTGGATCCACCCTCGAAGTGGTCGTGGATCCAGGCCAGGTTGGTGGTCTTGCCGCACAGCCCCGGCCCGTAGTAGACGATCTTCGCGTTGAGCTTTCTGAGGGCGTAGTTGAAGAAAACCATGGACGTCCCTTGACAGACCCGCCTTCAACCTGCGGTGTAAAAACGGGCTAACTCTTTCGTCCCTTGATCATAACCCGGATCGGGACGCCGTCCAAACCGAAGCTCTCGCGAAGCACGTTGTCGAAGTACCGCATCTGAGAGAAGTGCGGCGCCCTGCGCAGGTTGGTGAAGAGGGCGAAGTGCGGCGGCTGGTGGTGAACCTGCGAGCAGTAGAAGAGACGCGGCGCCTTGCGGCCCGCCGACGGCGGCGGGTTGCGCTCCCAGGCCGCGCGCACCACCCGGTTGAGGTCGCCGGCGGCGATCCGCACGGAGAAGGCGCGGTGCAGGCGATCGACCGCCGGCAGCAGCCGGTGGACGCCGCGGCCGGTCAGCGCCGAGAGGTAGATCCGCGGTGCGTGCCGCATGAACTTCATCTGCCGCGCGACCTCGTCCTCGAGGCGGGCACGCGCCCGCTCGCGGTCGTCCACCAGGTCCCATTTATTGACCACCAGAACCACTCCTCGGCCCGCCTCCCAGGCGTAGCCGCCGACGTGGGCGTCCTGATTGGTGATGCCCTCGACCGCGTCGACCACCAGCAGGCACAGGTGCGCGCGCTCCAGGTAGCGGCGGGCCATCACCACCGACAGCACCTCGGGGCCGCGCTCGGTGCGCCCCTTGCGGCGGATGCCGGCAGTGTCGATCAGCCGGTAGCGGACGCCGTCCTGTTCGAGCAGGGTGTCGACGGCGTCACGGGTGGTGCCGGCGACCTCGGTCACGAGCAGCCGTTCGTCGCCGAGAAGCCGGTTGACCAGGGACGATTTGCCGACGTTGGGACGGCCGACCACAGCGACCGGGATCTCGCCCTCGCCTGACTCCACGGCGTCCTCCCCCACCTCCGCCGGGGGCAGGTGCGGCTCGAGCGCCTCCCACAGCCCATCGAGCCCGGTGCCGTGCTCAGCCGAGACGACCACCGCGTTGCCGAGGCCGAGGCGGTGGAACTCCGGCGCCTGGAGGTCGACGCCCTTGCGGTCCCCCTTGTTGACCACCGGCACCACGGGCGGGCCGAGGCCGCGCAGGTAGTCGGCGATCTCGCGGTCCTCGGGGATCGGCCCGGCCTCGCCGTCGAGCAGGAAGAGCACAACGTCGCCGTCGCGAATAGCGGCCTCGGCCTGGTCGCGGATCAGGGGCACGAAGCGGTCCTCGTCCCCGAGCAGCAGGCCGCCGGTATCGACGACCGTGACGGTGGCGCCGCCGGGCCGCTCCGCCTCGCCGAAGATGCGGTCGCGGGTGACTCCCGGCAGGTCATGGACCAACGCCCGCCGGCTGCGGGTCAAACGATTGAAAAGGGTCGACTTGCCGACGTTGGGCCGGCCCACCACCACGACCACCGGAAGGCGCCTGGTGCCGGCGGCCATCGATCAGGCGGGCTCGTCCGCAGGGGCCGATTCGCCGGCCCCTGGCAGCGGCGTCTCGCGGCTCAGGATCGAGCGGCCGACGCACTTCCACACCCCGTCCACCAGCCGCATCTGGAGGATGGTGTTCTGGATGGAGTTCTCGGTGAAACCCTTCTCGATGCCGTCGCCGGCGCCGTAGCGGGTGATGTTCCAGACCTCGATCAGGCGCACGGTGGAGTTGATGCCGCGGAACATCTTTATGGCCTGAATGTCGAAACCCACCATCTCGGCGTCGATGCGGTCGCCGGTCTTCTGCAGCAGCTCCTTCATCAGCTTGCGCACGGCCGCGATCTCGTTGGGGCTGGCATGGGGCTCGAGCACGCTGGTGTCGAGCGTCGAGTAGGCCTCGGCGAGGGCGAAGAGGTAGCCGCGGACCGCGGCCTCGATGGCTCCCCGCTCTCCGGCATCGGGCTCGGTGTCCTCGCACGCGACGCCCAGGACCGCGAGGGCGAGGACCATGAGGACGGGCAGGCGTGTGACGGCGGGCATGGGAACCTCCCTGCTCCCGGGGCAGCCCCGGCGCTCACCGCGGAGAATAGCAGCACCGGGTGCTGGCCAGGTACGCGGTGGAGAGCTAAAATGAGCAATCGCAGGAGGATTGAATGCCACAACCCGAGCGCGTCATCGTCGTCGGGGGGGTCGCAGCGGGAATGAGCGCCGCCAGCCAGATCCGGCGCCGCAGCCCCAACACCCGGGTCACGGTCTTCGAGCGCGGCGGCTACATCTCCTACGGGGCCTGCGGCATGCCCTACAACATCGAGGACCCGGAGCGCGACATCGAGGATCTGATCGTGCTGTCCGCCGAGCAGGCGCGGGACAAGCGCGGCATCGACCTCCACCTGCGCCACGAGGCCGTCGACCTCGACCCCGGCCAGCGGCGGGTGACGGTGCGCGACCTGGAGTCCGGAGCCGAGCGCTCGGAGGCGTACGACGCCCTGGTCCTCGCAACCGGAGCGCGGGCCGTGCGCCTGCCCCTTGACGGCTTCGACGCCGACGGGGTGGCGGTGCTGCGCGAGCTGCCCGACGGCGCCGCGGTCAAGGCCCTCCTCGAGCAGAAGCCGCGGCGGGCGGTGATCATCGGCGCCGGCTACATCGGCATGGAGATGGCGCACGTGCTCGGGGCCCGCGGGCTCGAGGTCACGGTGCTCGAACGGGTCGACCAGCTGCTGCCGGGCTGGCACCCGGACACGGTCGAGGTGGTGGCCGCCACCCTGGCCGAGCATGGGGTCGAGCACCGCACGGGCATCACCGTCAAGAGCGCCAACCGCGGCAAGCGCGGCCAGGTGACGTCGGTGGCCACCGACGGTGGCCGTTTCCCGGCCGACCTGGTGCTGGTGGCGGCCGGCATCCGGCCCAACAGCGAGCTCGCGGCGCGGGCCGGGCTCCGGATCGGAGACACCGGGGCGATCTGGGTCAACCAGTACCAGCAGGCCTCGGACGACGCGGTGTGGGCGGCGGGCGACTGCGCCGAGGTCTACCACCGGCTGCTGCGCCGCAACGACTGGGTGCCGTTGGGCACCACTGCCAACAAGCAGGGACGGATCGCCGGCGCCAACATCGCCGGCGCCGGCCAGCGCTTCCGCGGCATCGTCGGCACCGCCGGTTTCGTGGTCTTCGACCTCGAGGTGGCCCGCACCGGGATCGGCGAAACCCAGGCCAAGGAGGAGGGCTTCGACCCGGTGGCGGTGACGATCCGCCAGCGCTCACGCGCCCACGGCTACCCGGACGGCGCGCCGGTCCAGGTCCACCTGGTGGCGGACCGCGAGACCGGCCTGCTGCTGGGGGGCGAGATCACCGGCCGTGAGGGGGCCGCGCTGCGGATCAACATCCTCGCCGCGGCCCTCGCCGCCCACTCGACGGCGGCCGACCTACAGCACTTCGACCTCGCCTATGCACCGCCGTTCGCGCCGGTCTGGGACCCGGTGCTGGTGGCGGCCAACCAGCTCGTCAAGAAAGTCGAACCGGCTCGGGGGGAGTCATGACCGACAAGCTCAACGTGACCTGCCCGCACTGCGGGTCGACGGTCCGGATCGACACCGAGGCGGGCGTCGTCGTGAGCCACGCGCCGCCATCGGAGCACCGCCAGAAAGCCGATTTCGAGGCGCGCCTCAAGGCCATCGACAGCGACAGGGAGCGGTCGGCCGACAAGATGGCGGAGGCCATGCGTCGCGAGAAGGACAAGGGGCGCCTGATGGAAGACCGCTTCAAGGAGCTCTTCGACGACGCCAAGAAGAGGGACGACGGCAGCAGGCCGATTCGAGACATCGATTTGGATTGAACCCTGAGAGCAGGCGACTTCGGAATCCCGAATTTTCCCTTTCCGAATTACTCGCTCGCCGTGACCCCGCTCCCCTTTGTCGCATCGGCGGTCGTCTTCGGCGACTCGATACCCTTGCGCGCGAGCTCCTCGTCGATCACGGTCTCGAAGGCCTCGTAGGGCTGGGCGCCGGTGATGACGCGGCCGTTGACGAGGAATCCCGGGGTGCCCGTGATGCCGAAACTGCGAGCTTCCATCGCGTCGCCCCGCACCTGCTCGGCGTAGGTGTTCTGCTCGACACAGGCGCGGAAGAGATCGGTGTCGGCCTCCAGCTCTGCCATCGCGGCGGCCATGGAGTCGACGCTGATGTTGCTGGCGTTGGCAAACAACCAGTCGTGCAACTCCCAGAACCTGCCCTGATCCTGGGCGCACAGCGCCCCTCCGGCGGCCAGCTCCGCCTGCTGGTGGAACGGCAACGGCAGGTTCTTGAAGACGTGCCGGATCTGGCCGTCGTACACCTCGAGCAGGCGGTCGATGGTGCCCTGCACGCGGGTGCAGTAGGGACACTGGTAATCGGTGTACTCGACGAGGACGATCGGCGCCTTGGCGGGGCCGCGCGACGGGGTCCCGCTATCGATCGCCACTTCGACCCGCGGCGGCTCGAGCAGGATCTCGACGCTGGCCTTCGCGAACAGCTCCTCGCGCAGCTGCTCCGACAGCTGAGCCTCGTTGCGCTGGCGCAGCGCCTCGATCACCTGCCGGCGCGCCTGCAGGTCGTCCTGCGGCAGCCGCGAGCGGAACTGGCTCATGACCTGGACGATCTCGCCCTCGTCGGGATCGGTGACTTTGGTCGAGACACGCTTCGCGAGGTAATCGGCGCGGGTCAGGCCCTCGGCGGTCGCGGCCTCCCCCACCAGACGGTCGAAGATCTCCGCCTTGAGCTGGTTGACCTTGGCGTCGTACATCTGTTGGCGGAGACTGACCAGCGACGGACCGATCATCGCCTCCAGCTCTGTCTCGGTGACCACCTCGTTGCCGATGCGCGCCACCACCGGGTCGTCCGCCGAGCGGCGTTCTACCTGCGCACACGCGGCCGAAACCATCGCGGCGAGCACGCACACGCTCACGATCACATCCTTCAAAGGAACCTCCTGTGTCGGCCGGGGGGGCGCATCAAGCCCAGGGCGACCGCCCCACTATGGCGTCGCGGACCGCAAAGGTCAAACCGGGCTTCTCGCGGATTCGTCAAGGGACCGCGCCCGCAGTCGAAGGCGGGTCATTCAGCCAGCCGCAAGAGCGCGCCGTCGAGCTCGTCGAGGGTCGCTGTCAGCTCGACGCCGTCGGGCAGCCCTTTCAGGGAGGGAGCCCCGGCACCCCCCAGCCACAGGCGGGTGGCGGGCGGCAGCTGCTCGCGCAGCGCGTTCACCTCGCGGGCGGTCTCGGCGGGCTCCGCGAAAACGCTGATCGACAACCCCACCGCAGCGGCCTCCAGGACCTCAGCCGACTTGACGATCTCCTCAACCGGAAGGTGCTGCCCGAGGACGCGGACGGCGCGGCCGGTGGCGACCACCGCGAGAGCGCCGATCTGCAGACCGAGGCCGTGAAACTCGTTGGGCAGGCTCGCCACGACCACCGGCCGGCCGGTCGCGTCGTCCTGGAGAGCGGCCCGCATGGTCCGCAACTGGTCCTCGAGAATCTCCGAGAAGAAGTGCTCGTGGCGAATCTCGATCTCGCCGCGAACCCAGGCCTCGCCGACCTCGGCCAGCAGCGGCGCCACCCGATCCCGCAGGAAACGAGGTACGCCGAGCATCGCGGCCTCGCGCCGTAGCAACGCCGCGAGGGCGTCGCGGTCGAACCGCCGGCAGGCGTCGAAAACGAGCGCGTTGACGTCCTCCGCGGTCCCCGCCGTCACCATCGACTCGAGCAACCCCGCTCCGCGCAACAGCTCCTCGAGCGCGCTGATCTCGAGCGGAACCACGTCGCCGGCACGATAGCCGGCGTCGAGGGCCCGCGCGATCATCACCAATTGCTGCACCTGTTCGCCCGAGTAGCGGCGATGGCCCGACGGCAGGCGACAGGGCTTCGGAAAGCCGAAACGTCTCTCCCAGGCCCGCAGGGTGTGCTCACCAATCCCGGTCCGCCGGGTCACCGCGCCCATCGGCCACGCCTGTTCGGAATCGGTCTGCAGCTCTCCAGTCATCGCGAACTCTGCCATTTTCCGCCTCGGTTTCCGGCCCGGCGAACCCGGCGAGGCAGACCCCGCCGACCTCCAAGCCTAACAGAAGAGGTCCCCATCGGGCACGGGCCGGACATCGCCTTACGCCGCCCGATGGGCACCGGCAACCGCCGATTGGTAGGCGCCGACCACTGACGCCGGCGTCAGGTCGACAAGCTCGAGGGACCCCTGGATCGGCGAATCGCCGTGGAAGCGCTCACCGGGCGACCCGAGGTCCGCATCGCTCGCGTGATCGCTCGCGTGCACCACGACAGCCGATGAGCAGCCGGCGAAGCGCGACGCGGCAATCGCATCTGCCACCGAGGGTGCACCTGACGACAGCGCGTAGGAAACATACACGTCGTCGAGCTGCTCCTGCACCTCCCGAACCAGCGAGTGGACCGCAGGGTTAAAAAGTCCCTTCACGCCGACCGGAAATAGGATGATGAGGGCGGTCGGCCGCGAACCGGAATCAAAATCGAAGAGCTTCATAGTTTTCCTCCAGAGCCGGCTAGGCGCAGGGGGCACCACGACCGCGATCTCGAACCGTCGTCATTCTCGACATGGCGCCGCGTCACCGCGTGGCGCCAACCGAAGAGGGCTTTGAGGGCGGCGCGGAATGCCGCCGCCGCGAAGGACCGAGGCAACCAACGGGGCGGCACGAACCAGACGGTGTCGGTCAGTCGCGAGCGCCTTGCCCCCTCCGATTCGAAATTGTGACAGTGGACCCAGTACGGCACCGGGGCCTCGAGCGCGACGTCAGAGAACGAACATCCGTCTTCAACCGCGGCATGCAACGCCGTCCAGCGCTGCTTGAGCGGCCAGCGACCGACCCGCATGTCCACCACCGAACCTTCCGCCACGCCCTTGCCGCGGTCTGCAACTTCGAACCCGAGAAGCGATGGCGCGAGCTGTTCCAGCGCGTCCGGGCGCATGTGGAACGCCCACACGTCTTTGACCGGAGCCTCGAAGCTGGAACTCCATTCGAAACGAATGCCCTTTTCTCGCTTGCGCATCCAAACCTCCAGCTGTCTGAGTGAATCCATCGCATCTTCTTGAAATTTCCTAGACAAAGAAATTTCCGCGGCTCGCCAGCTGCTCGCCGCTCGGGCATACTGGGCGAATCATGAATTCAGCACCAAGCGAAGTCCCGTCTGCGGTTCCGAGTGATCGCGTCCGCTGCGTCAACTCCTCACCCGTCGCGGGCGAACGCGGCTGGGTCATGTACTGGATGATCGCTGCCCGCCGGACGCGCTTCAACTACGGCCTGCAGCGCGCCGCTGAGTGGGCGCGCCACCTCGGCAAGCCGCTGCTCGTGCTCGAGGCGCTCCGCTGCGACTACCCTTGGGCAAGCGACCGCCTCCATGGGTTCGTGATCCAGGGCATGGCGGACAACCGCGCGGCGCTGGACGGCCGCAGCGTCCTCTACCACCCCTGGCTGGAGGTGCGCCGCGGGGAGGGCAAGGGGCTTCTGGAGGCAATGGCCGCCGACGCCGCGGTCGTGGTCACCGATGATTTCCCGACATTCTTCTTGCCGCGGATGGTGGCGGCGGTCGGCCAGCGGCTCCCGATGCGCCTGGAGGCCGTCGACGGCAACGGCCTGGTGCCGATGGCGTCGGCCGACCGTGAGCACAAAACCGCCCACTCGTTTCGGCGCTTCCTCCACAAGCACCTCCTCGGTCACATCGCGAGCGTCCCGCTCGAGGACCCGCTGGCCGAGGAGCTGCCGCGGCCCGACCAAGCGCCAGCCGCGCTCGAGCGATGGCCGGCGGCAGCCGACCACCTGCTGGCGGCGCCGGCCGACGCGGCGGCCGGACTCCCCATCGACCACGAGGTCGCACCCGTGGCCTCCGCCGGCGGCCAGGCGGCAGCCGGACGCCGGCTGCAAAAGTTCCTGGACGACACGCTGGAGAGCTATGCGGAGCGGCGCAACCGGCCGGACGGCGACTGGTCGAGCGGGCTCTCGCCCTACCTTCACTTCGGGCACATCTCCGCCCATGAGATCTTCCTCGAGTTGATGCGCCGTGAGCGGTGGACCCCGGAAGACGTCATTTCGCCCGCCGACGGCCGCCGGCAGGGCTGGTGGGGCGTCCGCGCCGGGGCCGAGGGCTTCCTCGACCAGGTCGTCACCTGGCGGGAGCTGGGCTTTCACGTCTGCCACCGGCTGCCCGACCATGACCGGTGGGAGTCGCTGCCGGAGTGGGCGCGACAAACCCTCGATGAGCACTCCACGGATCGGCGCGAGCACGTCTACACTCTCGGCGAGTTCCGGGACGCGGCCACCCATGACGAACTCTGGAACGCGGCCCAACGGCAGCTCCTGCGGGAGGGCACCATCCACAACTACCTTCGCATGCTCTGGGGCAAGAAGATTCTCGAGTGGACCGAGTCGCCGCGCGACGCACTCGAGGTGATGGTCGAGCTCAACAACCGCCTTGCCCTCGACGGCCGCGACCCCAACTCCTACACCGGGATCTTTTGGGTACTCGGCCGCCACGACCGCCCATGGGGCCCCGAGCGGCCAATCTTCGGAAAGGTTCGTTACATGTCGTCTAAAAACACCGCCCGCAAACTGCCGGTAACCGAGTACCTGGATCGCTACGCCGAAAGGAGCCCATCGTCATGAGAGTTCTGGTCACCGGCGCTACCGGTTACGTCGGCGGGCTGTTGATCCCGATTCTGCTCGATCGGGGCCACGAGGTGCGCGTCATGGTGCGCGACCCCCAGCGCGCCGCCGGCCGGCCGTGGAGTGGTTCGGTGGAGGTGGTGCGCGGCGACGTCGAGCAGCCCGAGACGCTGCCGGTTGCGACCGCGGGCATGGATGCCGCCTACTACCTGATCCACCTCATGGGCTCGGGCGGAGACTTCGCCGCGCGCGACCGCCGTGCCGCCGAGAGCTTCGCGGCGGCCGCCACCGACCTGCGCCACGTCATCTACCTCGGAGGCCTGCTGCCGAAGGCCGACAACGTCTCCACCCACCTCGCGAGCCGCGCCGAGGTCGGCGAGATCCTGCGCCAAAGGCTGCCGGCCACCGAGTTTCGCGCCGGGCCGGTGATCGGGGCGGGATCGGCGTCGTTCGAGATGGTTCGTTACCTCACCGAGCGCCTGCCGGCGATGGTCGCACCGAAGTGGATCCTCAACGAGGTGCAGCCGATCGCGGTGCGCGACATCCTCGCCTACCTCTCGGCGGCACTCGACCGCGAGCCTGCGGGCATCTACGACGTCGGCACCGCGCCGCTGACCTTCCAGGGCATGATGCAGGAGTTCGCCGCGGTCCGGGGGCTGAGCCGGGTCATCATTCCGGTGCCCGTGCTGGCCCCGAAGCTGGCAGCGCTGTGGGTCGGCCTGGTGACCCCGATTCCTAACCGGCTCGCGGTGCCCCTGATCGAGGGTGTGGTGCACCCGGTTGTTGCGGACACCGAACGAGCGCGAACCGACTTCCCCAACATCGCGCCCATGAGCTACCGTGACGCCGTCGTGCGGGCGCTCCGCCAGACCGAGGCCAACGCGGTTGCCACGCGCTGGAGCACCGCACTGGGGTCGGCGCCCGCCTTCGAGCTGCAGCAGAAGGAGGGGCTGATCCGCGAGACCCGAAGCTGCACCGTCATGGCGAGCCCGGGAGCCACCTTCGCGGCCTTCTCGTCCCTCGGCGGCGATACCGGCTGGCTGTTTTGGGGGTGGGCGTGGTGGCTGCGGGGCCTGCTCGACCAGCTCGTCGGCGGCCCGGGGCTGCGGCGCGGGCGACGCCACCCGACGGATCTCGACCCCGGGGACGCCGTCGACTTCTGGCGGGTCGAGAAGGTCGATCCGCCGCAGCTGCTGCGGCTGCGGGCCGAGATGAAGGTGCCCGGGCGGGCGTGGCTGCAGTGGGAGGCGGTTCCCGAAGGCGAGGGAACGCGCCTCGTCCAGACCGCCATCTTTCAACCCATCGGCCTCGGCGGGCAGATGTACTGGAACGTTCTCTACCCGGTCCACTCCGTGATGTTCTCGGGCCTCGTACGCCGGATCGCGGAACGCGCTGAGTCGGCGTGAGGACCGCGAGACTCGAGCAGCGGCAGCGCTTGCCGCGGGCGCTGGAGGAGTTGTTCCCTTTTTTCGCCGAGGCCCGCAACCTCGAGCGGATCACGCCGCCGTGGCTGCGGTTCACCGTTCTCACCCCGGAACCGATCCTCATGGCCCCGGGAACAACCATCGACTACCGGCTGGCGTGGCGCAGTGTGCCGATCCGCTGGCGAAGCGAGATCACGGCGTGGGAGCCGCCGGACCGCTTCGTGGACCGCCAGATCCGCGGCCCCTACCGGCTCTGGCACCACGAGCACCTCTTCGAGGAGCAAGCGGGCGGCACGCTGGTGATCGATCGCGTCGACTACGCCGCGCCCCTCGGGCTCGTCAGCCACCCGCTGATCGTCGATCGCGACGTGGCACGGATCTTCGAGTTCCGCCGCGCCGCCCTCGAGGCCCTCTTTCCCGCCGCGCGCTGACACGGGGCTGGCGGCAGGCCCTCGTGTTCTCGGTGGCGACTCACCCGCCGTTCATGAGCGCTCCGTCAGGGAGCACGGCGTGCGACACACAGGGAGGGACGCAGCGATTCGCTGTCCGCAGCCGACACCCGGTGAGATCAGGGGGCTCGCACCGTGGCGGCTGCGATAGGGCGGGCGGAAGAAAAATCGAAATTTTCTTCCCACCCTGGAATACTCGACGAAACCTAGAAATTAGCCGGACGGATGCCGGGTTCCGGCAGCGAAAAAAAACGACCTGGGAGGTCATGATGAAGCGTCTCGCTATTTTCGGTCTTGTGCTCGCCCTCGGAGCCATCCCCGCCGTTGCAGGTGACTGCGGCTCCAAGAATGTGAAGCTGGCAGGTAACTACGGCGCCAGCCAGGACATCGTCGCCACCGCGCAGGCGGCCGGCGATTTCAACACGCTGCTCGCCGCGGCCAAGGCAGCCGGCCTGGTCGAGACCCTCCAGTCAGCAGGGCCGTTCACTGTCTTCGCACCCACCGACGAGGCCTTCGCCAAGCTTCCCGAGGGAACTATCGACAATCTGCTCGCCAACCCCGAGCAGCTGCGTCAGGTGCTGCTGTATCACGTCGTTCCCGGCAAAGTGATGGCGGCTGACGTTGTCGGCCTGACGTCCGCTACCACCGCTCAGGGCTCCGACATCGCCATCAAGCTCGCCGGCGGCAACGTCAAAATAGACGACGCTACCGTCACCGCGACCGACATCGTAACGTCGAACGGCGTCATCCACGTGATCGACACCGTGATCGTCCCCCGCGGCTGAGCCAGCCGATTCCGGCTGACCAGCCATCCCCAACACGGCCCGCCGTCAGGCGGGCCGTTTTTTCCTATTCTATTCAACAAAAATGTGTCTTGCGCCCGATGGTTCCGTGAAACGGATCGGGTAAACTGGGCGGCCGCAAGGGATCGAGTGGAGGATCGACATGCCAATTCAATTCGACGAAGCCCACCGCCAGGACCTGCTCGAGCGCTTCCTGCGCTACGTCAAGGTCGACACCCAGTCGGACGAGGCCTCCGAATCGAGTCCGACCACCGAGAAGCAGAAGGACCTGTCGCGGATACTCGCGGACGAACTCCGCGATCTCGGCTGCGAGGACGCCGCGATGAACGAGTGGGGCTACGTCTTCGCCACCATCCCGTCAAACCTGCCCGACGGCCACCCGGCGGCCGGGAAGGTCCCCGTGATCGGCCTCATCGCCCACGTCGACACCTACTTCGGGACCTCGGGCAAGGAGGTCAGACCGCAGATCATCGACCGCTACGAGGGCGGGCCGATCCGCATCGGCGGCGAACAAGTGCTCGACCCTGCCGACAACCCCAACCTCCCCAAGTGCGTCGGCCACACTCTCATCCACACCGACGGCACGACCCTGCTCGGCGCTGACGACAAGGCCGGGGTCGCGGAGATCATGACCGTGGTGTCGTGGCTCAAGCAGAACCCGGACTTCCTGCACGGGCCGGTCCGCATCGCCTTCACCACCGACGAGGAAGTGGGGCGCGGCACCGAGCACTTCGACGTCGACGCCTTCGGAGCCGACTACGCCTATACCCTCGACGGCTCCGACCTCGGCGAGATCGAGGACGAGACCTTCTGTGCCGACACCGCCAGCGTCACCGTCGTCGGCCACGACGTCCACCCCGGCTACGCCAAGGACAAGCTGGTCAACGCCCTGCGGGTGACGGCGGCGATCATCGAGGGCATCGGAGACGAGCTGCTGCCCGAGACCACCGAGGGCCGTCAGCCCTACCTCCACCCCTACATCGCCTCGGGAGACGTCTCCAAGGTCGACCTCAAGGTGCTGGTCCGCGCGTTCTCCGTGGAGGAGCTCGAGCAGCGCGAGGAGCATCTACGGTCGGTGGTGGCCGAGGTCGAGAAGCGCTTCCCGAAGGCCAAGATCTCGATCGCCATCGACGAGTCGTACCGCAACATGGCCTACAAGATCCGCCAAGACCCCAAGGTCCTGGACTACGCTCTCGAGGCGGTGGAGAGGCTCGGCATCGAGCCCAAACGGCAGGCGATCCGGGGCGGCACCGACGGCGCCCGCCTCTCCTACATGGGGCTGCTGACGCCCAACGTATGGGCCGGAGGCCAGAACTTCCACTCGGTCAACGAGTGGGTGTCCCTCGAGTGGATGACCAAGGCGGCCGAAACCGCCCTCGAGACGCTCACGGTCTGGGTGGAGAAGTCGTCCTAGTCCGCGCCGGAAGCAACCTCGAGATCGACCCTCCACGCCCCATCGGGGATGGTGCGCGACAGCTCGCATCGTCGCCCGTCCTCGAGCTCCACCCATAGCCGATGACGGATCGGCTCGCCGGCCACGGCGCTGCTGATGACGGCGCGGTCGAGGACCTGGGTGACCGCGAACCTACGATCGCCGATCACCACCGCCACCGGATGCTCGTCGCCGCGGCCCTCGCTGCGGCACTCGACGCGGCCGATCGTTGGAAGGGGTTTCGGGTGCATCATGAGCGATTGTATCCCGGCTCGCGAAGCTCGCCGACGACGGCTATGCGTCGTCATCGGCGAGCTTCGCGAGGCGCTCCTGCATCTTGTTGGCGGTCATGAGATCGCCGCGGGCGGCGGCGATCTCGATGCCGTTGCGGTAGGCGGTGCGCGCCGCCGCGCGATCGCCGACGCCCTCGTGCGCCCGCCCCACCGCCAGCAGCGCCGCGGAGTGCCGGGGATCGGCCTCGAGGGCACGCCGGAGGTGCGTCAGCGCCTCCTCGAAGCGCCCTTCCTCGACGTCGAGCTCACCGAGGCCGAAGTTCGCCAGTGGGTCGAAGGGATCGATCTCGAGCACCTGGCGGAACAGCTCGGCCCGCCGCCGGCGGTCGGCCGCCGCCGCCTCGGCCGCGGCCTGTGCCTCGTGCTCGTGCGCCTTCGCGTCCTGCGAGCGCCGCATCTCGGCGCGCATCGCCGCCGCCGCCTCGCGCTCTGCATCCTCGATCCGCCCCTGCCGGTTGTAGTAGAGCGACAGGTTGGTGTGGGCCATCACCGACCCGGGGTCGACCTCGAGCAGCCGCAGCATGAGGCCGACGGCCTCGTCGTAACGCCCGTGGCGGCCGTGGATGACGCCCAGCGCCTCGTAGGCGTCGGCGTACGTGGGACAGACCGCGACCGCCCGCTCGAGCAGCGCGATCGCCTCGCCGTCACGGTCGGCGGAGAACGCCGCCGACGCAGCCACCGTCAGCTCGCGGGCCCACGCCGCCGGCTCGCGCGCCGCCACGAGCGGCAGCTCGCGGACGATGGCCGCGATGCCGAGCCCGCCCTCCAGCCGGCAGTCGAGCCGGCGATTCCGCACCCGCAGCTCGCGCGCGAGTCTGACCACCAGGTAGTGGCGGTCCTCCCACTCCAGGGTCGAGAGAACCCTGCCCGCGCGCCCCCTCTCCGGGGTCGCGAAGGCCTGTCCCGCCGCCACCCCAGGCGGCGCCTGCTCGACCTCGAGCAGCATCACCCCTCGCGCCGGACCGCGCCCGCTCATGACCTTGGCCACGGTCTCCTGGCCGAGGAAGCACCCCTTGTCGAAGGCCACGGCGGTGTCGAGAAGGGGCGTCTCGACGACTGGGATCCCGGCCGCGGCCTCGATGCCCCAGCGCGGCTGGCCCGAGGCCACCGCCAGGGCGTCGAGCTCGGCGGGCTCGATCTCTTCAAGGCCGAGCGAGGTGTCGTCGAGGAGCACGAAGCCACGGCTCCCCCACCCCGCCACCGGCACCAGCGACGCGGGGTCGAGGCGCGAGGAGAGGCGGACGGCCTCGGCCCCAAGGACGAGCCGCAGGCGCGGCGCCTCCACCACGCTCAGTCGCACGTCGTCCGCCACCAGGTTGGCCTGGATGGCCCCGGCGGCGTCGGCTGCTTCAGGAGCCAGGAGGTCGAAGCGGCCTTCGCGCCGGGCGAGGAAACCGAAGAAGCGCAGCCGGCCGACGCGATCGAGGAGAGCGGTCGGCTGCGACATGTCGAGGGCGAGCGACTTGACATGCGACGTGAGCTGGGTCGACAGGAAGCGCTCGCGGTCGTGGCCTTCGACCCGCAGAATCTGCCACCCGATCAGCGCGGCCTGGAGGCCCTCCCGCAGGAGGAGGTCAGACGCTGAAGGACTCACCGCAGCCGCATGTATTGGTGGCATTGGGGTTGACGAAGATGAAGCCCTTGCCCATCAGCCCGTCCTGGAAATCGAGGGTGATGCCCTTGAGGTAGATCGCCGACTTGGGGTCGAGCAGCACCGAGAACCCGTCGTAGGGAAGGCTGAGGTCGTCGGCGCCGGGCTCGTCGAAATTCATCTCGTACGAAAGCCCCGAGCAGCCGCCGCCGATAACGCTCAGCCGCAGGCCGACCTGAACCCCCCGCCGCTCGCGCTCGAAGATCTCGCGCACCTCCTGCTGGGCGCGTTCGGTGACGGTCACCAGGGGTTCGACTGCGGACGGCGTGCTCATGTCCTCGCCCCCGCCACCAGCGCCTGCAGCTCACCGGCCTGGTACATCTCGGTGACGATGTCGTTGCCGCCGACGAACTCGCCCCGCACCCAAACCTGCGGGAACGTCGGCCAGGCGGCCACCTTCTTCGCCGCCTCCCGAACCGGCTCGTCGGAGAGCACGTCGAAGGTGCGGAATGGGACGCCGAGAGCTTCCATCACCGCCACCGTATTGGCCGAAAAACCGCACATCGGACGCTGGGGCGTCCCCTTGATGAGCAGAAACACGTCCGCCGAGCCGATCATCGACCGGAGCCGCCGCTCGGGGCCACCAGACGGCTCGGCCTCGATAACAGGCTGTCCGAGGCCCCCTACAGAATCGGGGACTCCCGCGACCTTAAACGGATTGTCGTTTCCCACCAGTCCTCCACGCCCCGCCGGCCGCAACCGGCGGATCAACAATCGACTCAAAGTATCAAACATGAGAATTTGTATCATCAATTCCCGGAACCCGTCCCGACCGTCCACCGTGTTAAGCTCCGGCCAATCTGATGGCGGACGGCACGCGGACTGTTGCCGAGCGGCTCGACGGGCTGCAGATGGTAGTCGTCACCGGCAAGGGCGGCGTCGGCAAGAGCACCGTCTCTGCAGCGCTCGGGGCACTGCTCGCCAACCGCGGCCGCAAGGTCCTCCTGATCGAGGTCGATCCGCGGGAAAACCTCCACCAGCTGCTCGACACCCCACCGTCCGGCGGCGACATCGTCGAGGCGGCCTCTAATCTCTACCTCCAGCACCTCGATCCTCGCACCCTGCTCGACGACCTGGTGCGCGAGAAGCTCAGGGTCGGCGCGCTCGTGCGCAGGGTGCTGGCGAGCCCGGTCCACCTCCACTTCACCGAGGGCGCGCCCGGGCTCAAGCAGACCGCGGTCTTCGGGCGGGCCCTCCGGCTGGTGCAGGGACACGGCCCGAAACAGCTGAGGCGCCCCGACGTGGTGGTGCTCGACGCACCGGCGTCCGGCCACGGCGTCGCGTGGATGTCGGCGCCGCAGCTGGTCTCGGAGGTCATCTCCAGCGGACCGATCGGCAGCATGGCGGCCGAGATCGCCGCCTTCCTCAAGGACCGACAGCGCTTCGGGTCCGTCGTGGTCACCACGGCCGAGGAGATGCCGGTCCACGAGGCGCTGGAGCTGCTGCAGGCGATGCGCGTGCGGCTCCGTCGGGAGCCCGAGCTGGTGGCCGTCAACGCGCTCTACCCTCCGATCGCGGGCGGCAGCCGCAAGCGTGACCCCGCGACTCGCGTCTGGCACCGGCGGCGCCAGGTCAACGAGGCTCAGCTCGCGAGGTTGCGCGAGCAATGGACCGGCCCCACGGCCCGGATACCGCTGGTGGCGGTCGACGCCGGGCCGGCTCTGGTCGGCATCGTCGGTGAGCGCCTGGCCGCCGAGATCGAGGCGCAATGACGGACCCGCGCAACGCACCGCTGGTGATCGTGGTCGGCTCCGGTGGCGTCGGCAAGACCACCCTCGCGGCCGCCATGGGCCTGCGGTCCGCCGGCCGCGGCGACGAGACGCTGGTCATGACCTTCGACCCCTCACTGCGCCTGAAGGACGCCCTCGGCGTCGGTGACGAGGCCCGCAGCCGGGAGACGCGGGTCGAGTCTGAGACCGAGGCGCCGCTGTGGGCGAGCCTGCTCGACGCCCGCACTACCTTCGACCGGCTGATCGACCGCTACGCCCCCGATGACGCGGCCCGGCGCCGGATCCTCGAGAACCGCTTTTACGACCGCCTTTCGGGAAACCTCGCCGGCGTCCTCGAGTACATGGCCTCCGAACGCCTCTTCGAGGCCTCCGAGTCCGGCGGTTACCACAGAATCATTCTCGATACGCCGCCCACCCGCCAGGCCCTCGACTTCCTCGGCGCCCCGGAGCGCATCGTCAGCTTCCTCGACAGCGGCGCCCTCCGGATCGCCCTCAAACCGTGGTTCGACTCCGAAGGCCGCCTCAAGGTGACCTCCCGCCTCGGCCCCCTCGGCCGTAACGTGGAGGGCTTCTTCGACCGCTTGGTGGGCCTCGAGCTGCTGCGCGACATGGCCGAGTTCTTCCAGGCCTTCGCACCGCTCTTCGACGGCTTCCGCAGCCGCGCGCTGCAGGTCCAGGAGCTGCTGCGGTCGCGACGGACGCTGTTCGTGCTGGTGTCGGGGCCGGGCAGCGGCAAGGTGGCCGACACGCTGTTCTTCGCCCGCTGGCTGACCGAGGCCGGCTACCGGCTGGGACCGATAGTCGTCAACCGGGTCCACCCGCTACTCGAGCCGGCGTCGCCGGCCACCGAGAGCGCGGGCCGCCGGCTGCTGACCTGGCTCGGCCGCCGCGATCACGACGGCGTCGCCGAGCTCCGCGACCTGGTCGGCGACTCTCACCCCGTGGTCGAGGTGCCGTTGATGGCCGACGAGCCCACCGACCTCGACGCGTTGATGGAGCTCGGGAGGGTGTTCGAGGAGCAGCTGTGACCTTTGCGACCTCGGTGACACGCTCGCGGTCCGTGTCAACGGCTCCGGTGTCGGATTACCGAGAGCGCGGCCGCCGGCTGCCGCTGACCGCCGTGGCGGTTCGCTGGCTCTGATCGCCGTCACTCGGTGACGGGGCGCTGCCGGTCGCCTGCCGGCCTCGGGGCCACTCCCGCCACCCGACCCGGAAGCTCCGAGTAGACCAGCCCCGACGCGATCAGGTGCACCTCGAGGCCCGCCAGAGCCACCGACTGCCGGGGGCCGACGCTGTCCTCGTAGGTCCACCAGTTGGAGAATTCGACAGCGGCGAGATTCCGTCCGTCGAGCACCAGCACGGAGGGCTCGGCCCGCCCGGGCACCGGCCGCAGCCGACCGGAACCGGTCACCGACACCTGCGCGCCGGCATCGAGCAGCACCGCCGCCGCACCGGGGTTGCGCGCCAGCAGCCACTGCGCGCCCCCGACACGGTTCTCGTACTCGTCGCGATCCGAGAACGCCCGCGGCATCACGATCAATCTTCCGAGCTCTCCGCGACCCGGGGCCTCCTCGAGCATTCCGAGCTGCAGCGCATAGGGGTCGGCTCCCGGATCCTCGATTCGAACGAGGCCGGCGGCAGCAGCCGTCTCGTCGGTCCCGACCAACTCGGTCGCGACCACCTCGCCCCGAAACGGCTCGGGCCATCGCGTGATCGCTCCCTCCGGCACCGCCGCCACCGTCCGCGCCAGCAGGTCGAAGACGAAGCCCTCGGTGAGCTGGTCACAGGCAACGGCGGTGATCACCGGCGGCGCGCCCTCCGCGATCTCGACTCGGGTCGCCGGGGTCGCGCGCAGGAACGTCACCGCCCCCTCCCCCGCCACCTCGGCTCGGAGGTCGGGGTTCACCAGCAGGGCGGTCCGCTCGTCGATCCCGATGCCGAGCAGGTGGCGCCCGGTGTCGTGGTACCAGCGAGCGAGCATCGGCAGCAGGCGGCCGATCCTGCCGCGGCGGGTGAAGTGGCTGTCCACCAGCGCATCGGGAAGGAGGCCGAGGAAGTCCTCCGAGAGGCTCAGGTAGTGGTCGAAGGGGTCGCGCACCGCCTCCTCCGGGTAGATGGTCCCGTTACGGGCGTCGAACACGACCTCGCTGAGGATGTGCGCCCCGGCGCTGGTGCCCGCGACGACCCCGCCCCGCGAATAAACCGCCCGGATCGCGTCCTCCGTTCGCGTGCCCTTCCACGAGCGGACGTAGCGCCATTGGTCGCCGCCCTTGATGAAGACCGCATCGGCGGCGAGGATCACCTCGGCCGTTTCCGCGCTGTCGGCGGTCTCGAGGTCCGCGATCTGCAGGTTGAAGGCGTCCCGGGCTCCGAGCAGCTCGAAGTAATCGGGAATCCAGCGGGACTCGCGGCCGGCGGAGAGCACCGCCACGGTACCACCGCCGGCACGATCGACGACCCAGCGGTACGGGACCTCCGACCACGCGCCCGCCTCGTCGAACTCGGTGCCGCCGCCGATCGCCGCCAGCCAGCCCTGGGCGGGAATCGGAGCCGCCGCCGCCGACAGAAGAACGGTCAGGAAGAGAACACGGACCTTCACCGGCCGAGTGTAGCGTGGTCACGGGCTCACCCCCCATCCGGCAGCCGAGACGGCACAAGCGAATGCCAACCCATGTGCTGGGCGCGCCCCCCGAAGTCCCGGGGGGATCGATCGTCCCGCATTCGGCCTCGGGCGGGTGGCGTCTCAAATTCGAGATCAACCCACCCAGACCGCGTGATCCGCGGATTGACCGGGATCGGGCGCGGGCCGGTGTGGTACAAAGAAATCGATGCTGAAACCGTACCTTCCCTTGTCGCAGCTGTGGATGATCGGCGTCGTGCTGATCGGTGCATTGTCGTGCACCGAGGCGCCGCCCGCGGTGGATCCCGACTATCTGGCCGAGGTGGAAGCGTGGCGCGACCAGCGCCTGCAGCGCCTCACCGCCGAGGACGGTTGGCTGTCCCTGACCGGCCTGTTCTGGCTCGAGCCGGGAGACAACGCCTTCGGCTCGGCTGCCGGCAATCGGGTGGTGCTGCCCGACGCGGAGGTCGCCGGGACCGCCGGCACGCTGGCCCTCGACGAGGACGGGACCGTCACCGCGCGCGCCGCCGAGGGTGCGGAGGCGACGGTCAACGGCGAGCCGCTGACCGAAGCCGTCCTGCGGACCGATGCCGAGGGGCGGCCGGACATGATCACCGTCGGCCGCAACACCTTCTACATCATCGACCGCGACGGCCGGCTCGCCGCCAGGGTCCGGGACCCGCAGGCCCCGAGCCGGGCCGGCTTCCGCGGCCTCGAGCACTATCCGATCGACCCGGCGATGCGGGTGCAGGCGCGGTTCGAGCCCTTCGATGAGCCGCGCGAGGTCGCGATCCCCACCGTGCTCGGGCACGACACCAGCATGACGGCCTACGGGCTCGTCCATTTCGTCGTAGATGGCCGCCAGGCCACCCTCGAGCCGTACATGGACGGCCCGGCCGACGACACGATGTTACTGATCTTCCGCGACGCCACCAGCGGAGACACCACCTACGGCGCGGGGAGGTTCCTGACCGCCGACGCCCCGGGGCCCGGCGGCCGGACGGTGCTCGACTTCAACCTCGCCTACAACCCGCCGTGCGCGTTCACTCCGTACGCCACCTGCCCGCTGCCGCCGCCGCAGAACGTGCTCGAGGTGCCCATCGAGGCCGGCGAGATGTACTCCGGCGCGATCCACCACTGATCGTCTGACCCTCGCGCCCGGAACCCGATCCGTGTCCGCGTCCGAGTCTGCGCGCGTGCCCGCGCGCGGTGCCGCACGCGCCACGGTCTGTTACTGTCGGGACCGGCCGGCCGACGCCTCCCTGCCACCGTGCAACCGGCATCGGAATCGAGAATTCCTGACGGAAGCCACCGCCGATGTGCACTGCGTCCATCTCGAAGCTCGAGGTTCTGGGTCGGGCCGAGCGTTGACGATCCCATCAGGCGCGCGCTAGCGTGGCATCGCAGGATGAGAATCGGAAGCTCGCTTCTCGCATCGTCCAAAGAACACCCGTGTCGCTCGATGCTCGGCCCGGGGAGCATCAGAGAAGCTGGGGGCACACCATGTCCCGTGTCGTGACACCGATCATCGTCGCCGTCGCACTGATCGCGAACCCGATCGCCGGAGCCGCCGACACCGCCATCGACGCACCCAACACATGGCAGGAGCCGCCTGCGGAAATCCTCGAGGTCCTGCACGCGCCCCAGCTGCCGTGGGTGTGGACAGCACCGTCCGGCGAGCATCTGCTGCTCGCAGACCCGGTCCTCTATCCTCCGCTGGCCGAGCTGGCAGCGCCCATGCACAAGCTGGCCGGCATCCGCGTGGACCCGGTGGTGGGCACCATCCACGGCCGGCACGGAGCCACCTCGCCGCGACTGGTCAGAGTGGACGGCGGCGCCGAGACGCCGCTCCCGCTGCCCGACGGGGCCGAGGTCGCCGAGGTGCGCTGGACCGCCGACGGCCGCCGCTTCGCGTTGATCGTCCGCCACCCCGACCACATAGGGCTGTGGGTCGGCTCGGTCGAGGGTGATCTCGAAAAGATCGACGGCGTGGCCGTCAACGGGCTCCTCGGCGATGGGGCGATCTGGCTCCCGGACCAGAAGCGTCTTCTGGTCCGCAGTTTCGCCGACTGGGGCTCGCCCCCCGAGCCGCCGGCGATCCCGGCGGGCCCCGAGATCCTCGAAGGCTCCGGAGACCGCGCCCGCTCCACCTACGAGTCACGCAACCTGCTCGAGACCGCTCACGACGATGCCCTGTTCTCATACTTCGCCACCTCCGAGCTGGTGGTGGTGGACCCCGCGTCCGGCACCGTGAAGTCGCTTGGCGAGCCCGCTGCCTACACCACCGCAGACTTCTCGCCGGACGGCAGTTACCTGCTCGTCGAGTACCTGGTGGGGCCGTGGTCGCACGCGGTTCCGTGGTGGCGCTTCGCCAGCGAGCTCGAGGTGTGGGACCCAGCCGGCAACGTGATCGCCACCGTCGCGTCGCTCCCCCTCGCCGACGAGGTGCCGATCCACGGCGTTCCCCTCGGACCGCGTGGCCCCGCGTGGCGCGCCACCGATCCCCACCAGCTCTACTGGGTGGAAGCTCTGGACGGCGGCAACCCGGTGGCCGAGGCCGAGCACCGCGACCGGTTGATGCGCTTGGACGCACCCTTCACCCGCGAGCCCGAGGAAGTCTTCAGGGCCGAGCACCGGATCTTCGATTGGCAGGACAGCTGGGGCGCCGAGGGCGGAACCCTGATGCTGATCCAGTGGGAGCGCATCCGGCGATGGGTCTACGCCTGGCTGCTCGACGTCGATGAGGGGAGCTCACGGCTCTGGTTCGACCACAACGTCAGCGATCGCTACAACTCCCCCGGCTCGCCCCTCACCCGCCCGCTGCCCAACGGCCGGCGGGTGATGCACCAGAAGGGCGGCTCCGTGTTCTTCTCGGGGAGCGGTGCGACCCCCGACGGCGACCGGCCGTTCCTCGACCTGCGCTCCATGACGACCGGAGATGCCGAGCGCCTGTTCCGATGCGACCCGCAACGTTACGAGTACTTCGTGGCTTTCGCCGGGGGGGAGGACCGGTTCGTGATGCGCTCGGAGTCCGCCGCCGACGTGCCCAACTACGAGCTGGCCACTCTCGGCGAGACGATTGAAGCGCCCGCCGGCGAGGCCACCAGGGCCATCACCCGCACGCCCATCACCCGCTTCGAGGACCCGACACCCCAGCTGCGCGAGATCACGAAACGCCTCGTGCGCTACGAGCGCGAGGACGGCGTGCCGCTGAGCTTCCAGCTCATGCTGCCGCCCGGGTACGAAGAGGGCGCCAGACTGCCGACCGTGCTCTACGCCTACCCCCTCGAGTACTCGGACCTGTCGACGGCCGGCCAGGTGCGCGGCTCGACACGGCGGTTCAGCCGCTTCTGGGGCGCGTCCCACCTTTTCTTCCTGCTCGAGGGCTACGCCGTGCTCGACCGCACCGCCATGCCCATGATCGGCGACCCCGAGACCACCTACGACACCTTCGTGCCGCAGCTGGTGGCCGACGCCGAGGCCGCGGTGGCCAAGGCGGTGGATATCGGCGTCGCCGACCCCGAGCGGATCGGCATCATCGGCCACAGTCACGGCGGGCTCATGGTCGCCAACCTGCTCGCCCACACCGACCTCTTCCGCGCCGGCATCGCCCGCTCGGGGTCCCACAACAAGACTATGCAGCCGTTCGGCTTCCAGTCCGAGCGCCGGTCGCTGTTCGAGGCCCGCGACGTCTATATCCAGGTCTCGCCGACATTCTTCGCCGACCAGGTGAACGAGCCGGTGCTGGTGATCCACGGCAATGAGGACTCCAACCCCGGCACCCTGACCATCCAATCCGAGGTCTTCTTCGAGGCCGTGCGCGGCTCGGGCGGCACCGCGCGGCTGGTGCTGCTGCCTTTCGAGGACCACGGCTACCGCGCTATCGAGAGCATCGAGCACGTCCTGTGGGAACAGCTCCGTTGGTTCGACGAGCACGTCAAGAACGCCGAACCGGCAGAGGAGGCAACAACCCCCGCGAACTGAGGCACCGAGCTGCGAGAGATCGCGTCGAACGCCCGTGGTAGCCTCGCGGGACATCGATGACGGGTCCGGAATCTGCGTCCCCACGCGCCACCGTGGCGGTCGAGCCGGTGCGGATCGAATCCCGCGACGGCTACCCGCTGGGCGCGGCCGTCTTTCGCCGTCCGGAGCCTTCGACCCGGACGGTGATCGTCAATGCCGCCACCGCCGTGCCCCACCGCTTCTACCGCCACTTCGCCGCCGGTCTGGCCGACGCCGGCTTCACCGCGGTAACCTGGGACTACCGCGGCATCGGCGACTCGAAGCCGGCAGAGCTCCGCGGTTTCCGGGCGCGGGCCCGCGACTGGGTGCTGTCCGACATGGCCGGCGTGATCGACTGGGTCGCCGACGAGCTGCACCCGAAAGCGATCTTCCTGGTGGGCCACAGCTTCGGCGGCCAGACGGCGGGGCTCATCGACAACGCCTCACGAGTCGACGGCATGGTGACCATGTCCGCCCAGAGCAGCAACTGGCGGCTGCAGGGCGGCGCGCAGAAGCTGATGGTCCTGATCCACACCTGGCTGACGCTCCCGCTTTTGTCGCGGGCCTTCGGCTACATGCCGTGGCGGCTGCTCGGCGCCGGCGAGGACCTTCCGCGGGACGCGGCGCTCGAGTGGGCCTCGTGGTGCCGCCACCGCGACTACCTGCTGGGCGACCGCACGCTGCCGCTCGGACGCTATCGCGCCTTCACCGCTCCGGTCCTCGCCTACAGCTTCGGCGACGACGCCTGGGGCACCGCCCGGTCGGTCCGCGCCATGATGCGCGCCTACCCAAACCTCGAGCACCGACACGTCGAGCCGGCGGACTTCGGACTCGAGCGCATCGGCCACGTGGGCTACTTCCGGCCCGCCTCGCAAGCTCTTTGGGGCGACACCATCGCCTGGCTCGACACCCTTCGCAGCTAAAAGGAAACGCGGGAGGGCTTGCCCTCCCGCTCGAATTCTCCGCAAGCGAAAATCAATCGCTGTCCTTCCAGACCCGGATCACGCGGCCGTGGTGGGTGCCCGGTTCGACCATTTTCATGAACGCCATGGACCTGCCCCGGTTGACCGGACACTGAGGTAGTTTCGTCGTCGCCGAGCCTGCGGGGCTGTGGTGAACGGGGTAGAGGCCCCGTTTTCCACAATTCCACAGGCGAGCGCCACGAGAAAACCATGGTGATTGATGCCACGAACGAGAGCGCCGCCCAACTGACAAGGGGCTGGAGATCTCGGAGTGAGTCGGGTTCGTCCCGATGCGCGGCTGGGAGAGGGGTGGGCGAAACGCAGGAATCGCGAGTCGAGCGGCCTGGTGGGGCGGTGACCGGACGTCAAGGGTCCTGTGTCCAGCGGGATCGGCCCCACAACACCCCGATCGAACATATTCTTCACGCGTGGGGCGCGGGTTCGGGGGATAGTGGGACCGGTACCTTCGAGGTGGGTGAGAGGAAATTCCTACCGGACATCAGGACTGGAAGCTAACATGGCCGTCGATGATTGCGGAACGGTGCGGTCGCGCCCGGTGGCGGGCAAGGAACAGCGCGGCGCCATCCGGCCCCAGGTAGCGCAAAAGGGTCCTTTCGGGGGTCTGTCTCAGGTCCACCATCACCAGCGCGTCGAGCACGTTCGAGAACTCCGGGTCGAGGTTGAAGCCGAGCAGGCGCCCGCCGACCTTGAGGTACTGGCGGAGCAGGATCGGCAGACCTTTGCGGTCGAGCTCGAGGTCGGCGACGAAAGTCGAGACCTCGTCGAGGTCCCGCAGCTCGGGCATGATGCGGCGCAATCCGTTCGTCGGTCGAGCCCAGTTGGGAGTTCTCGACCGCACCCAACGCGAGGCCGGGTGGCGGTAGGCGTTCCGCTCGAGAAACGCGGCGATGAGTTACTTCGAGATCGCCCGGTAGTCCGCGGAGATCGACACCGGGCCGAAGAACACCGTGTGCTCCGGCTGCTGGACCACCAGCCGCCCGATGCCCTTCCACAACAGCAACAGGCCCGAGAAGCTGCGCTGGTCCTCGCCGCGGACGAACGACCTGCCGAGCTCGAGGGCCGGCCCCATCTCCTCGAAGAGCCTGCGGTCGAATCGAAACAGGGTCGAGGTGTAGAGGCCGCCGGCCCCGCCCTCGGCGAGGAGTCGTTCGGTAGGGCCGATTCGGTAGGCGCCGATCAACTCGCGCCGGTGGCGGTGCCAGAGGAAGAGGTGGCGGTAGCTCCGGTCGAATCTGTCGAGGTCGAGCGCGCGGCCGGTGCCCTCGCCGGCGGCCCGAAACGTGATCTCCCGCAGGCGGCCAATCTCGCGCAGAAGCTCGGGGATCTGCTCCGCGTCGGCGACGTAGACCGCCTGCGCGCCGGCATCCACCAGGAGATCGTCCGGCTTCAGCGCCGCGACCTCGCGCGCGAGAGCTTCCGGCGGGACGGGCTCCGCGATCGGCTCCGGATCAGCCAGCGTGCGGCGTGGCTGCGCCGCCGGCCACTGGCGACCTTGCGACCGCTGCCGGCGGGTGGCGAGGAACTCGGTTCGTCGCCGCAGGTAGGCGGTCAGCTCTGCATCGCCGTCGATGTCCGCGAGGCGGCTGTAGGGGACGGGTCCGCCGACTCGTATGCGAAGGCGGCGACCGGCGTGCGCGATGAGCTGACGCGGCAGCAGCGCGGTGCGCAACACCGGGTGGAGGAGCCCGGCCGCCTGAAACAATGCGCCGTTGTGGCCGTCGAACCACACCGGCACCACGGGGCAGCCGGCGCCGCGCACCAAACGGGCAGCGGTGGGAAGCCACCGCGGATCGACAATCCGGCGGGTGCGCAGGTCGAGATGGGAGACCTCTCCCGCGGGGAAGATCACCAGCAGGCCGCCGTTGGACAGCCATCGCTTAGCGCGCCGCAGGGCGGGCAGATTTCGTCGTTCGGCCCCGTAGCCGCCGAACGGGTCCACCAGCAGGAAGAAGTCTACGAGGTCGGGAATACGGCCGAGCAGGGAGTTCGCCATCACCCGCACATCCGGACGTACCGTGAGCAGCACGTGGGCGAGGGCCAGGCCCTCGATACCACCGAAGGGGTGGTTGGCTGTGACCACTGCGGCGCCGGTCGTCGGCACCCGGGCGAGGTCGTTGTCTTCGACCCGGACCTCGAGCCCCCAGCGCTCGAGGAGATGCGAGATGAACTCCGCGGCGCTCGACGAGGGCGGCAGGCCGGCGTAGGTGTCGGCCAGCCAGCGCAGTCCGAGAAGCTGCTCCAGGGGTCCGGCAAGGAGCAGCGACAGCCCCCGACCACTGCCGGTGCTTCGCAGCGAGAAGATCGCGTCGCGGCTCGTGGTCATGGCGTTTCAAACGCTTGGTGCATGCTTTCTTTGACCATGGCCGGGTGAAGCTGGTGTAAATCAGAGTGGCGGCTCGACGACTCCGGATGCTCGTAATAAGTGCCAGGCCCAACGATTTTAACGTTTTTATACTTGGTCATTCAAGTTCAGGCTAGATGACCACAGCATGGCTCACGACCCCCCAGGAACTTTTCCCGGCCGAGAGTTCCACTAGCCAACTCCAGAAAGACCCCTTCCTGTTCGTCTATTGACGCAGACAGTTCGTGACCATTCAACATCAAAGTGACTTCAAGCGATGCATGCGCCACACGGTTGTTTCCATCCAGGAACGGGTGGTTCATGGCGAGAGAAAAGCAAAGCGCCGCTGCCTTCTCGATGACCGACGGTTACAGGTCTTTGCTATCGAAAGTGGCCCGTGGTTGCGCCACCGCAGCGCCACCGGTCTCTTCGATCACCCTCTGGTGAAGAACGATCACCTCCCCGAGGGTGAGCAATCGCATCAACTCAACCGTTTGTACAGTTCGAGGTTTTTCTCCAAGACCCGTTGAGCGATTGCTTCAAAATCAGGCGCCGGCTGGTCCAAAAGATCTTGCACTGCCAAGCGGGCCAAATCCTCGGCCGAGACTCCAAGACGCTGCGCAGCTATTCGGAGCGCATTCTCCTGGGTCGGAGTCAGTTCAATCGGAATCGTCATGAGGCTATCTCCCATCCAGTGGGATATATACACCGGCGAATTCACTCCCGCTTCAAGAATTCATCTCCGGGACGTTTCTCACCCGCCAGTTCCGCATCCAGCTTTTCATACGCTGCGCAAAACTCCTTCGACTCCAGCCGCAACGTCGCCCCCATACTTGCCCATCTGCTGATTGCTTCCCGGCGCCGCCCTACCAACTCAGCCAGTGATCTCGCTGTGATCCCCCATCGTTCGATCGCCAAGGCGGCGATCAAATACCGATGTCTGCTGATCTCCCGCCGTTTCCCAGGCGCCGAAATCGCTGATGGTGAGGTGCCGATGAAGGCACCAGCCCGCGTCAGGAACTCGGCCGCGTCCAGCCGCCTCCGTTCGAGGCCGGTACTTCGACCCAGTTCGTCGACCCACGCGTCAGGAACGATCGGCTCCAGCGGCCGATCAACCTCCTTTTGCCACCAGGGAAGGCCGCCTGGGGATTCACCACTCCACTCCGCCTGCCTCGCCCCTTTCAAGGCTCGGACGTAGGCGCGCCGCGCAGCCCTGACGGTTTCCCCGTACACAGCTAGCACGCTTTGGACCTCTATAAGCGGATGCCTGACCTTTCCCAACAGCTCGCGATGACCAGAGAATGTGTATCGCCCCGGATCGTCCACCAATCCTGCAACAACGGGATTGAGGTGAATGTAGGCGATCAGCTGCTCCGGATACCGCGCATCTTTCACCATCTTCGCTTTGTATCGACTCTGCCACCTCGGACCACTCGATCGGTGGCTTCGGTTATACCTTTGGCCAAATCGAGATTGCACGTACCCTATTGTCCTGGCCAAAGGAACCGGGCCCGCCCGTAACGCGAAATGATAGTGATTCGACATCAGACACCAGGCGAGAATCGTCAGGCCATCGCGATCCCTCGCCTTGCGCAGAATTTCGAGGAAATCAACGGCTTCCTCAGGATCGGCAAAAATGTCCGCGCCTCGGGCAAAACGGTTGTACACGTGGTAGATCGCACCCTCGACGAAGACCCGCGGCCGCCTCGGCATCTGATTGCTCCTGCGACCATTCTAGCAAATCGTTAAAATCGTTGGGCCTGGCTCCTATCTATCTATCGCTGGCGACGCGTGAGTCGCCGCGCGCGGTCTGTTACTCTCGAGGCCGGCCGGCCGCGCCGTTGTTCGGCGCCCGCCACGCCGCATTTTCCGGGAGGTCTACCGATGCTCAGATCAGTTGCATTGTCCTTTGGGTTTCTCGCCGTCACGGCGGCTCCGTGTCTGGCTATCGACGCCCCGCTCCCCCGCCACCCGGCGCCGTCACCGAACGGGAAGCTGATCGCCTTCTCCTGGCAGGGCGACATCTGGATCGTCGGCTCCGAGGGCGGGGCGGCGCGGCGGCTGACCGCCCACCCCGCCACCGAACGGCACCCCGTGTGGTCGCACGACGGGACCTTGATCGCCTTCGCCTCCAAGCGGCACGGCAACCAGGACATTTTCGTCGTCCCCGCCGACGCCTCCAGTGCACCGCTGCGGCTGACCCACGCCTCGACGCCGGACATCCCGCACGACTTCTCACCCGACGGCACTGCAGTGCTGTTCAGCTCCAACCGCGCCGAAAGTGTCAAGTGGGGAGATCAACTGTGGCTGGTTCCCGTCGCCGGCGGCACGCCGGAACTCGCCCAGGAAGCCTTCGGCAAGAACGCGACCTACTCGCCCGACGGCTCTACCCTCGCGTTCGTCCGCGGCGAAACCAAATGGTTCCGCCGCGGCTACCGCGGCGCCGCGAGCCGCGATTTGTGGCTGCGCGAGGCCGGCGGCGACTACCGCCGGCTCACCGACTTCGACGGCACCGACGACCATCCGATGTGGCTCGGCGGCGATTCGATCGCCTATCTGTCATCGCGCACCGGGCGCAAGAACCTCTTCCGAGTGGACCTCCGCAGCGGACGCGCCGAGCAGCTCACCGACCACGAGGGCTCCGCGGTGCGCTTTCCGCGCGCTGCCGGCGACGGCAGCCTGATCGCGTACGAGTTCGAGGACGCCATCTACACGATCCCGCCGGACGGAGGCGAGCCGCGTCGCCTGCGCATCGACGTCCCGCCCGACCCGGTGAAGAACACGGTCGTACGCACGGTCGATACCGCCGATGCCGACGAGCTCGCCGTCAGTCCCGACGGCAAGCTCGCGGCGGTGGTGGTCGCCGGCGACATCTTCGTCACCGCGGTCACCTCGAAGGAGGATCAAAAGATCGCGATGCCGCCCACCGCCCGGGTCACGTCGACGCCGGCCCGCGAGCGCGATATCAGCTGGTCCCCCGACGGCTCCAGCCTGCTCTTCACCTCCGCCCGCCACGGTGACGACGACGTGTACCTCGCCGTCCCCGCCGATCCGGACACTCCGTGGGCGGAGTCCTTCGAGTTCGATCTGGCGCGGGTCACGGCATCGCCGGACGAGGAGCACGGCGCGACCTTCTCGCCCGACGGCAAGCGAATCGCGTTCGTTCGCGGGCCCGGAACCCTGATCGTGGTCCCCAGGGGCGGCGGCGCACAGACCGTGCTGCTCGACCACTGGTCGGAGCCCGACTACGACTGGTCGCCCGACGGTCGTTGGATCGCCTTCTCGACGCCCGACGAGCACTTCAACTCGGAGGTGTGGATCGTGCCCTCCGCAGGCGGCACTCCCTACAACCTCAGCCGTCACCCGGACGACGACCAGGCGCCGCGTTGGTCGCCGGACGGCAGGCGCCTGGTGTGGACCGCGAAGCGCGTCGCCGACACCTACGACGTGTGGGGGGTGTGGCTGACCCGCGAGGACCATGAGCGGGCCCCGGCCGACTGGCTCAAGCTGTGGAAGTCGAACGGCGAGGACGGCGGTGATGGGGAGGACGGTGCCGGTGCGACGGCGGACCCGCCCGCGGTCGAGATCGACTTCGAGGGCCTGTGGGAGCGCGCCGCGCCGATCACCGGTCTGAAGGGGGACGAAGGCGAGGCACGGGTCAGCCCCGACGGCAAGGCCGTGATCTTCACCGCAGAGCACGAGGGCGAACGCGACCTCTACACCGTGCGCTGGGACGGCGAGGAGCTCGAGCGCCTGACCACCGAGGCCGAGCCCGAGCAGTACGTCTTCGGACCCGAGGGCAAGGAGGTCTTTTTCCTCGATGACGCGGGGAGCATCAGCCGGGTCGGCCGCGACGGCACGCCCGGCGACCCGGTCCCCTTCGAGGCGCGCTACGAGGTGGACCTCAGGGAACGCCGCGCAGCCGTCTTCGACGAGGCGTGGCGCGCGCTCAACCTCTTCTTCTACGACCCCGACTTTCACGGCGTCGAATGGCTTGAGCAGCGTGAGAAGTACCGGCCGTGGGCGCTGGAGGCCTCCACCGCCGAGGACTTCGCCGACATCGTCAACCTGATGCTCGGCGAGCTCAACGCATCCCACATGGGCTACTACCCGCCCGGGACCCGCGGGCCGTCGCGGCTGCCCGGCGACCGCACCGGCTGGCTCGGCGTCACCTTCGACCCGGCGGCCGGCGATCCCGGCCTGCTGATCGACGAGGTGCTGCCCGACTCGCCGGCCTCGCGAACGGACGTCGGGGTCGCCGCCGGCGACCGACTGCTGGCCGTCAACGGAGTCGAGGTCGACTCGACCACCAACGTCTTCTCGCTCCTGGTCGACACCGAGGGCCAACGCATTCGACTGGCGATTCTGGGCGGCGATGGGGTCGAGCGCGACGTCGTCCTCGAGCCGGTTGGCTTCCGCGAGCAGCGCCGCCTTCGCTACGAGGAATGGGTGCGCGAGCGGCGCCGGCTGGTGGAGGAGTGGTCGGGCGGGCGCCTCGGATACATCCACATCCAGGGCATGAACATCCCGTCGTTCGAGGAGTTCGAACGCGGCCTCTTCGCGGCCGCCGAAGGCAAGGAGGGGCTCCTGATCGACGTCCGCTCCAACGGCGGCGGCTGGACCACCGACTACCTGATGGCGGTGCTGATGGTGCAGCGCCACGCCTTCACCGTGCCGCGTGGCGCCGACCCCTCGATCCGCGCCTATCCGCAGAGCCGGCTGCCCCTGGCGGCCTGGACCCGCCCGGCGGCCGCCATCTGCAACCAGGACTCCTACTCAAATGCCGAGATCTTTTCGCACGCCTTCAAGAGCCTCGAGCGGGGCCCGCTGGTGGGCGCACCCACCTTCGGCGCGGTCATCTCCACCGGCGGCATGCGGACCCTCGACGGCGCGCTCGTGCGCCTGCCCGGCCGCGGCTGGTTCGTGGCGCCCACCGGCGCCAACATGGAGAACCAGGGAGCGGTGCCGGACGTCGTCGTCTGGCAGCCGCCCGCCGAGGACCGGTCGAAGACCGAGGACACGCAGCTGCGGCGGGCCGTCGCAGTGCTGCTGGAGAACCTGGAGGACGACCCCCGCGCCGGCGCGTGGTAACAGAGCCCGCGCGCGGCGCCGTACAGTCGGGACATGGCTGGCGGGCCTTTCAGGGTGCGTCCGAGCGGCCGCGGCCCAGCCCGCCCTGACACCGTCCGCCGGGATTGTGGGCGTCACCCGGATCGTGACCGGGGTCCGGGTGGTGGTTCGACCACTTCCGCCCGAGCGGTCGTGCTTCGGCCACGGCTGTGACCCGCACACACCGATCGAGCATGACGACGCGGGCGGAGGCGGGAAAGAAGTGGCATAATCCTCCGCCATCAGGAGGTAACCGACCATGCGACCTGCAACCCTTCGCCTCTTCCTCGGCGCGCTCTGCGTCACAGTGTGCGCCGGCTGCGCCGCGGACTCCAACGGCGGCACGGCACCAGTCCACGCCATCCCCGACAGCCCGGACGGAACCATGCAGCACGTAGCGGCGACGCTCGCTAACGGTCAACCCGAAGTCCTCTGGCAGGCGTTGCCCGCGAGCTACCGGAGCGACGTCACCGAGCTCACGAGGGCCTTCGCGGAAAAGGTGGACCCGCAGCTCTACGACCGCTCCCTGGCGGTGGCGCGCCGGGCCGTGGAGGTCCTCCAGGCCAAGCAGGACATGATCCTCGCCAGTGAAACCGTGGCGATGAGCGGTGCCGACCGTGAGCGACTGGAGAATTGGATGGAGTCCGTGCTCGGCATGGCGCGGACTTTTCTGAGCAGCGAGATCACGACCGTCGAGGGGTTGGCCGCGCTCGACTGGCAGCAGTACCTGGCCACCACCGGCGCGTCGCTGATGGAGCAGGCCGGGAAGGTCCGACTCGAGGACGGTGAGAGCCCCATGGCCGACCTTCGCACCTTGCAGGTCGAGGTGTTGGAGAGCGCCGGCGACACCGCCAAGCTCCGGCTGACCATCAAGGGAGAGGAGCCCGAAGAGGTCGAGATGACCAGGGTCGAGGGCCGGTGGGTGCCGGCCGAAATGGCCGAGGACTGGCCCGAGATGGTGGCGGAGGCGCGCGAGAACCTGGCCGAGATGACTCCCGAGAAGATGCAGGAGGTCAAGGGCCAGGCGCTGATCGGCCTGGCGATGGCCGAGGGCATGATCGAGCAGGTGGCGGCGGTCGAAACCTCGGAGGAGTTCGACCAGCTGATCGGCCCAATGGTCGAGGCCGTGATGGGCTCGGTGGCGCGCGCCATGCCGCCGCAGGAGGAAGCGGCCCCCGCCGAGTGAGCCGCCGCAGGACCCTCGGGCGATCGTCCTTCTCGCGGGGCGCCGAAGGCTTTTCGCAGGCGAACCCTTCAGGGTCCGCAACATCTCCGGCCGAGTGAATGTCCTTGCAACGAGCACCGCGGTCACTGTCGGTCGAAGCCGGCGGTGGCGGGGCCTGCAGGCCCCGCCGAATCACCCGCCCACCCGGCGGCGAAGATCCGGTCTGGAGCTTCACATCGCGCTGTGACACGCACTACCTGCTGGGGCGCAGCCCGGCCGGCGAAACCCCATGGAGCACACACGCGACCCGCACGGATGCCCCGGGGCCGGACTGCGCTGGCACTTCAGCTCGGTCGGCTCCCCGACAGCGCCCGTGCCGGGTCGCCGGAGACCGCCCGAGCGGCCGGCGGCAGGGCGCCCAGCACGCACGACGCCAACGCCAGGGCCATGGCCCCGGCGACGAGCCACGGCGGAAAGGCGAAGAACGTCTCCGGCTTGAAAGGAAAATCGGGCATCTGGTTGACGGCGAAGAGATCGGCCGCGCGGCCGGCGGTGACCGCCACCGCCACCCCCAGAACTCCCGCGGCAATCCCGATGGCCGCGGCCTCGCCGACCAGCAGGGCCCGCACGTCGCGGCGCCTCGCGCCGACCGCCCTCAGGACCCCGATCTCCCGCCGCCGCACCATCACCACCAGCGTGAAGACGTGCATGATGTGCGCAACCGAGATCGCCACCAACACCAGCCCGACGAGCGCGAAAACCGCCATCACGACGGCGGTGGCGAGGGCCGCCCGCCGCGCGCCGCGGTCGCGGGCCTCGAATCCGAGCCGCTCCACCGCCGCCACCACCCGCGGCAGGTCCCGCCGCCGCTCGAGCTCGAGCACCGCGGAGTGGTAGCGATCACCGGCATTCCGCGAGCCGAGCGACCGGTTGAGGCGGCGAACGTGGCCCAGGGGGAGGGTCACGCCGAGCGGAATCGCAGCCTCGGAGACACCCACCAGCCGCATCCGCTCGCGGACCGGCTCGACCGCCGAGCGACGGAAAGAAGAGGCGCCGAAGACCATCTCGAAGGTCAGCCCGTGCAACGCGTCGGGATTGATCTGGGGCAGGTCGTAGGCGCGTCGGAAGCCGCCGTTGTAGAGCTCGATCACGTAGGGCGAGACCACGACCGGAATCAGGGGCCGGCAACGGCCTGCACCGCACCAGGCATCGACGCCGCACTGCGCGTCGGACGCGCACGGGGTGGCCGGGACCTCGCCATCGACCTCCCGGAAGTCGCCTCCGACCTCCTCGCGGACGAGGCTCGGATCGACCCCGTCGGCGACGATCTCGGTCTGCAAGCCGGCCCCGAACAGCGCCCTCCCTCCCGACGCCATCGCCGGCACCGTCAGGCGCATCTTCGGGTAGACGCGCGCGACCCCATCGAGGGTCTTCAACGCGGCGAGTTCCGCGTCGTTGAGGGTGTCGTCCGCGAGATCGATCCGGAGAACGAAGAGGTCGACGCCGGCGCTGCGGGGGGCCACCTCGACGAGGTTCGCAGCAACCACCTGATCGAGCAGCAGTGAGCGGACCTGGATTCCGAGACCCAGGAAGAAGACCAGCGCCGCCACCCCGAGGACGATGCCGAAGGCCGCGGCCGCGAAGTGCCTCCAGTGCCGGCGCAGATCGGCCGCCACCACCCCGGCCCAGGTCGCCACTGTCACCGGCCGACCCTCCCTTCGAGACGGCCTCCGGCGAGCTCGAGAACGCGCACCGCGTTCCCGGTCAGCGCATCGTCGTGAGTGGCCGCGACGATCGTGGCCTCGCGGCGCGCGTGCAGCTCCAGCAGCAGCTCCACGACTTCCGCCCCGGTGGTGGTGTCGAGGTTGCCGGTGGGCTCGTCGCAGAGCAGCAGGGGCGGCTCGAAGAACAGCGCGCGCGCCAGCGCCACCCGTTGCCTTTCGCCCCCGGAGAGCGTCGCCGGCCGCCGCTCACCGTGCCCGGCAAGACCGACCTCGGCCAGCAGCGACTCGGCTCGCTCGCGGGCTTCAGCCGGCGACATCCGAAACCCACGCCGCGCGAACAGCGACGCCAGGGCCACGTTTTCCCGGCAGGTCATGTGCTCGAGCAGGTGGTAGCCCTGGAAGACAAATCCCACGGTGCGGTTGCGGAAGGCGCTCGCCTCCCCGTCGTCGAGGCGGCCCATGCGGCAGCCGGCCACGGTCACCGCACCTTCGAACGCCGAGTCGAGTCCGCCGACGAGGTTGAGCAGGGTCGTCTTGCCCGAGCCCGACCTGCCGATGATCGACACGAAATCGCCCTCGGCGACCTCGAGGTCGACCCGGCGGAGCACGTCCACCTCCGCACCGGGATACCGCTTCGTGACCCCCTCCATCCGGATCATGTCGGGAGTGT
The DNA here is from genome assembly GCA_964609835.1 of uncultured Thermoanaerobaculia bacterium. Lineage (GTDB taxonomy): Bacteria > Acidobacteriota > Thermoanaerobaculia > Thermoanaerobaculales > Sulfomarinibacteraceae > Sulfomarinibacter. The sequence continues at coordinate 15,584 of CAZSTH010000013.1, read as the reverse complement.
ACCCGTTCGAGGGCGCACTCGTGGCCTCGCCCCCACACCCACCCGGCAGCCTGGACGGCTGCCCCACAAGCCGCGATCGCCCGCGAGTTCCTTCTGGGACACGCGTCTCGTGCCGGGTGGGTAGGCGGTTCTGTCAATCCGCGCGTGACCGTCGTTGCCGGCGTGGCGGTGCTCAGGATGACAGGTGGCTCGGGCCTGCCGAACGGGAATATCCGAAATTCGAAATCTCGAATCCGAAATGGGCGTGCCGCAGGGCTGCGCTACACTCCTCCCACATGCGGGCGGTGGCGTTCGACTTCGACGGCGTGCTGTGCGATTCCTCGCGCGAGGTCTTCGTCGTGGCTGTCGACACCTATGCGTCGATGGCGCCCGAGTCCGGCCTCATCAGCGAGCTGCGGCCGCTGCGGGACGAGGCCCTGGCGGGCGGCGACCGGTTCCGCCGGCACCCGCACTACCGGCGCTTCGTGGATCTGCTGCCCCTCGGCAACCGGGCAGAGGACTTCGGCGCCGCCCTCGCGGCCATCGAGCGCGGAGCGGACGTCCCCGACCAGGACCGTTACGACGCCTTCTTTGGAGCCATCGACCGAAGATGGCTCGAAAGATTCCATGCCGGCTTCTACGAGCAGCGCTCGGCGCTACGCCGGGCGGACCGCGAGGCCTGGATCTCCCTCCACCTCCCCTACCCGGGACTGGCCGACGCCATCCGCGAGCACTGCGGCGGCCACGAGCTCGCGGTCGTGACCGCCAAGGACGCCCGCTCGGTGGAGGCGCTGCTCGAGTCTCTCGGCTTGGGCGGAATCTTCGGCTCGGATCGGATCCTCGACAAGGAGACCGGGGTCGTCAAGACCGATCACCTGGGCGTCCTGCGGCGGCGCTCCGGCGTCGAGTTCGACCGCACGACCTTCATCGACGACAAGCTCAATCACCTGTGCGCCGTCGCGCCGCTCGGCGTCCGGCCGGTGCTCGCGGGATGGGGTTTCAACACCCGGCGCGAGCACCTGGGAGCATCCGCACGGGGCTTCGAGATCGCGACGGTCGAGACCGCCGGGGCGGTTCTCTTCAGGGAGGCATGCGAGTGAGACGGAGCACGACCACGAGACTCTTCAGCTGGAATGTCAACGGCATCCGTGCCTGCGGACGCAAGGGGTTCCTGGAGTGGCTGCACGCGGCCAGACCCGACATCCTCGGCCTGCAGGAGACCCGCGCCCTGCCGGAGCAGCTCGAGCAGGCGATCCGGCAGCCCGACGGCTATCAGGTCCACTTCCACCCCGCGGAGAAGAAGGGCTACTCAGGCGTCGCCCTCTACACCCGCCGGACGCCGTCGAGCGTGGTTTCGGGCGGCCTCGGCGACCAACGCTTCGACAGCGAGGGTCGGCTCATCATCGCCGACTACGGCGACTTCCTGTTCTACACCGGCTACTTCCCCAACGGCGGCAGCGACCTCGGCCGCGTGCCCTTCAAGCTCGAGTTCTCGGAGGCCGTGCTCCAGCACGCGGAGGCCGAACGCGCCCGCGGCCGCAGCATCGTGATCTGCGGCGACGTCAACACCGCCCACCACGAGATCGACCTCGCCAACCCGAAGTCGAACCAGAAGAACACCGGGTTCCTGCCCGAGGAGCGAGCGTGGGTGTCGCGGCTGGTCGACCACGGCTATGTCGACATCTTCCGAGCCCGCAACCCGGCGCTGACCGGCGCCTACACGTGGTGGAGCAATCGCAAGGGCGTCCGGGAGCGCAACGTCGGCTGGCGGATCGACTACTTCTTCATCTCGCCCGATCTCGTTCCGCGGGTGGTGGATGCGCGCATCCACGCCGACGTGATGGGGAGCGATCATTGTCCGGTCGAGTTGGAGCTCGATTTGAATTTGGAATTTTGAATTTTGAACTCCGAATCGGGTTCCTGTTTCCGAGACATTAGCCCGCATATCTCACCGGGTTTCGTCGCGAGGTCGCCGAGGTGCTGTGCCCGGTTGGGTTTTCGATTCGACGGGCGCGCAGGCGTACTCGACAGTACGTCGAGGCCCCGGAGATGAGAAAGCACTGCCGGGTGCGGTGCATCGGCGGCTGCGGCTACACCGCCCACAAGACCCTGCAGCGATTGGCGGCAGGCGACCGGGGATGGCCGAGCGGCAGACCCGATGGCGATCTCGCGCTGCCGGGGCGATTCGAGCTCATGCCGGCGCTCAACCGGCTGCGGACCTGACGGTTGCCCGAGCTGCCGGAGGTCGAGACCGTTCGCCGCGCCCTCGAGCGCGAGCTCTCGGGACGGACCGTGACCGCCGTCGACGGGACCGGCGTCGAGATGCGCCGGCCGCTGGACATCGCCTCCATTCGGACGGTCCTGCCGGGCCGCCGGTTCGAGCTCCCCCGCCGGCGCGGCAAGTTCCTGCTGCTCGACTGCGCCCCTCCGGGCACCCTGCTCTGCCACCTCGGCATGTCGGGGCGGTTGATGCTCGTGGATGCCGCTGCAGCGCGCCTCTCCCACACCCATCTCGTGATCGGGCTCGACGACGGGCGCGATCTGCGCGTCGTCGACCCTCGCCGCTTCGGCTTGGTGCAGTGGCTCGAGCCCGGCGCCGAGGCCCGCGACCCGTCGCTCGCCCGGCTCGGCATCGAGCCTCTCGATCCCGAGGTGGAGCGGGTCCTGCCGCCGCTGCTGCGCGCCCGGCGCGCGCCGCTCAAGGCCCTGCTGCTCGATCAGCACCTGGTGGCGGGGGTCGGCAACATCTACGCCGCGGAAGCGCTGTGGCGGGCCGGTATCCACCCTCGCCGCGCCGGCAGCCGGACCTCCCTGGTGCGCCTCGCGCGTCTCGCGCGGGCGGTCCGGGAAGTGCTGTCCGAGGCGGTCGCCGAGGGAGGAACCACCATCCGCGACTACGCAACCCCCGACGGCAACTTCGGTTACTTCGCGCTTCGCCTCGCGGTCTACGGCCGCCGCGGCGAGCCGTGCCTGCGCTGCGGCACCACGCTCCGGTCGGACGTCATCGCCCAGCGCACGACCGCGTGGTGTCCGAGCTGTCAACGGTAGACGATTTCGGATTCCGGAGGATCTGCCGGTGAGATATTTGGGCTAGGGCGGAGGCACATTGATCGACGATCGCGGCATCCTCGGCTCGCCCTTGCCGGGCTTTTCTCGTTCGGGGAAACCGCCGTCCAGGGGCGGACGGGTGATGACGGGGCCGACGTGGCCGAGGGGCGTCGGCCGCGGGGTCGGCACCAGCCCGCCGCCCTGGTGCCAGATGAAGGCCGCGAAGTTGGCGAGGTCCGTGAGCCCTCGCGACAGCGAGACCCCGGCGACGCCGAAGGTGACGGCGCGGTCGTCGAGCGTCCGCCAGTCTCGCAGCTCGCCGCCGCGGTGGAACTCCTGGCCGACGAACGGGTACAGAGACGTGCTCCGCCGGAAGGCGGCCACCACCGTCTGGTCGATGCCACCGCGCCGGATCAGGTCCCGGCTCTGGCCGTAGTAGACCAGCCGCAGCCGGTCGAGCACCGAGTCGACGTAGCGCTGGTAGGCCGCCGCGTAGGCACTCTCGCGGCCATCGTCGTGGACCACTGCCAACGGATCATTGGCGTCCAGCACCAGCACCGAGAGGACCCCGAGCTCCTCCACCAGCTCGTCCAGCGGCACCGGGGCGCGGAGATCGGCGGCGACCTTCCGCACCTGCTGGTCGAGGGCGTTGCCGAGGTGGCCCGGCGGTCCCGCCCGCCACGCCGGCGGCAGCTGCAGGCCGCGCCGGATGCCGTTGTCATAGCGCTCGTGGTTCTTGCGCACCTGGCGGGCGAGGTCGGGTGGAAAGAAATCGACCGCGGTCCACGCCACGTGGCGCACCGTCGCCGGCCCCCAGCCCACGGAGCACAGGGCGGCGAGGAGGGCCACGGCGAGGACGCGGCGGCGCGGGCCGCGCCGCCGACCGCCAGCACTCACGCGCCGCCCTCCGGTCCGCCTTCCATGGCCTGTACCTGGCGGCGAATCTCGTCAGGCAGCTCGGGGGAGTAGCCCCGGTAGATCCCCACCGGCCGGCCCTCGCGGTCGAGCAGCACGTTGGTGGGCAGCGAGTTGACGCCCAGGGTCAGCAGGCTCCGCGGGTCCATGCGGTAGACCGGCACGTCGATCTGGTAGCGCTCCAGGAAGCGCACGCCCATGTGAGGCGACTGATCGGTGTTGACGGTGATCAGGGCGAAGTCCTCATCGGCGAGCTCCGCCGCCAGCTTCTCGAGCTCGGGAAGCTCCATCCGGCAGGGTCCGCACCACGAGGCCCAGAAGGTCATCAGGACCGGGCGGCCGTGCAGCGAGTGGATGTCGATCTGCTCGGAGCCGTCGATGGCGGTGAAGGCGAAGTTTGGAAAGACCGGGACCTCGACCGGCTCCTCTTCCGCGGCGGCCAACGGACCGAGCACCGCGAAAAAACAGCAGCAGAAGGCGAGAACTCGTCTCATACGGTCATCATACTACGGTCTCCATCGTCCTCTCCGAGACCCTTCGTCAGGACTTTGTGAAATCTCGCACAAGTGCCAACGACCCGCTCTCGAAATTTGCTACACTGCGCGAATGAGTTGGGAACTGCACCGCATCACGATCGTCGGCGGCGGCATGATGGGCCGCTCGCTCGCCACCAAGGTCGCCCAGGAGGGCATCAACGTCTACCTCAAAGAGGTCTCGCACGAGGCCGTCGAGAGCGCCAGGGCCGAGCTCGACGAGTCCCTCGAGCACGAGATCGCGCGCTTCGGGCTCACCAAATCCGAGAAGAAGGCGATCCAGTCGCGCATTACGTGGGTGACGCAGTTCGACTGCGCCACCGACAGCGATCTCGCGCTCGAGTCGGTGCAGGAGGACTTCGGGCTCAAGCGACAGATCCTGCGCGAGCTCGACCGCCGGATGCCCGAGGGCAACCCCATCGTCATCACCACCTCGACCCTCTCGATCACCGAGCTCGCGGCGCTCAACAGCCAGCCCGAGCGTCTCGTCGGCATGCACTTCCTCTACCCGGTGACAACCACCCGGGTGGTGGAGGTCGTGCGCGGCCAGCTGACCACCGAAGAGGTCTACGAACGGGCGGTCGAGTTCGCGCGGCTGCTCGGGAAGATCCCGATCAAGGTCTTCGAGATGCCCGGCTTCGTCACGACCCGCGTCGTGCTGCCCCTGGTCAACGAAGCCATGCACGTGGTCATGGAGGGTGTCGCCGAGGCCGGCGAGGTCGATCTCGCGCTCAAGATGGGCTACGATTTCCGGACCGGCCCGCTCGAGTGGGCAGACCGCACCGGGCTCGACCGCGTCCTCAACTGGATGCAGCACCTCTACCAGGAGAGCGGCGAGCCGCGGTTCCGGCCCTGTCCGCTGCTCAAGCGGCTGGTGCGGGCCGGCCTGCTCGGCGCCAAGACCGGCCGCGGCTTCTTCTCCTACGACGACAACCGGCGCCGCACCGACCGCCTTCCCGACGACAAGCCGCGGCTGAAGTAGGCCGCGACCAACCACGGAGTCGACAATGAAAATTCTCGTTCTCAACAGCGGATCGTCATCGGTCAAGTTCCAGGTCATCGAAACCGACCTCGACCGCATCAGCGCGGGTAACGACCTGATGCTGGCCGGCGGCATGGTGGAGAAGATCGGCCTCTCCGACTCGCGGCTCGTGCTCGAGGTCCCCGAGCGCCCGTTGTACCAGGACTACCGGGAGATCCTCGAGCACAGAACGGCCATCGAATGGGTGCTCCGCATTCTCGCCGACCCCGAGCACGGGGTCATCGAATCGGTCGACGAGATCGAGGCGGTCGGCCACCGCGTGGTCCACGGCGGCGAGGCCTTCGCCTCATCGGTGCTGATCACCCCGGAGGTGGTGCAGAGCATCGAGGAGTGCTCGGCGCTGGCGCCGCTCCACAATCCGCCCAACCTCCGCGGTTATTACGCCGCGTTCGCGGCCATGCCGGACGTGCCGCACGTCGCGGTGTTCGACACCGCCTACCACCAGACCATGCCGGCGCACGCCTTCCTTTACGGCATCCCCTTCCAGCTCTACAAGAAGCACCACCTCCGGAAGTACGGCTTCCACGGCACCTCGCACCGCTTCGTCACCTTCCGCGGCTGCCAGATCCTCGGGTGGAAGCGCCCGGAGCACACGCTGATCTCGGTCCACCTCGGCAACGGCTGCTCGCTGGCCGCGGTCGACCACGGCAAGAGCATCGACACCTCGATGGGCTTCACGCCGTTGGAGGGCCTGGTCATGGGCACACGCTCGGGCGACATGGACCCGGCCATCGTGCCGTGGCTGATGGCGATGGAGGAGCTCACACTCCACCAGGTCAACACGATGCTCAACAAGCATTCCGGGCTGTACGGAGTGTCGGGCGTGAGCTCCGACATGCGCGATCTGATCGACGCCCGCGCCGGAGGCAACCAGCGGGCGGACGTAGCCTTCCGGATGTTCTGCTACCGGGTCAAGAAATACCTCGCCGCCTACGCCGCGGCCATGGGAGGCGTCGACGCGGTGTTCTTCACCGGCGGCATCGGTGAGCGCTCGCCGGAGGTCCGGGAGGCGGCCCTGAACGGGCTCGAGTTCATGGGCATCGAGATCGATGACGACCGCAACCGGGAGGCCACCGGCGGCGAAAGCGAGATCTCCACCGACGGGTCGCGGGTGCGGGTGCTGGTGGTTCCGACCAATGAGGAGCTGACGATCGCGCGCGACGTGGTCCGCGTTCTCGGCGGCGTGATGCCGGAGTTCACGCCGCCCGAAACCGTCGTCTGACGGCTCACCTGACCGGATATTGGATATTAGATATTAGATATTAGATATTGGATATTGGATATTGGATATTGGATATTGGATATTGGATATTGGATATTGGATGATGCCTGCCGGGTTCGAGGGGTGGGCGCGAGGATCCAACATCCAACATCGAACATCCAATATCTTGTGCTCAACGGCGGGCCGAATCCGGAAACAAGGGGCCACGATCAATCGGTGGTCTCCCGTGCCTCCCGAGCTTGCCGCGCCTCTTCCACTCCCCGGCTGACGCGGTAGATGTAGTTGAACGACGACACGATGATCAGACCGAAGGACGCGTAGAAGCAGACCTGCGGGATCCACCGCGGCAGCTGCCAGACGTTGGCGATCAGCACCACGCCGATCGTCGCCACCTGGACCACGGTCGTCGTCTTGCCGAGGGCGGAAGGCGGGAACTCGCGCAATCCCTCGACGATGTAGAGCACGCCCGCAACCAGCATGATGACGAAGTCGCGGAACAGCGCCAGGATCGTGAGCCACAGCGGGATCACGACCGACTGTCCCTGCGGGATCGTGAGCACGATGTAGGACACGATGATCAACATCTTGTCGGCAATCGGGTCGAGGTAGGCGCCGATGCGCGATCGCATCTGCATGTGCCTGGCCAGGAACCCGTCGAGCACGTCTGTGAAGCCGGCCACCGCGAAGATCCAGATTGCCAGGCGGAAGTCGAGCTCGAAGACCGCGATCACGAAGAACGGCACCATCGCCATCCGCAGCAGGGTGAGGAAGTTGGGCAGGGTGAGCGGCCGCAGCTTGTCCTCGACCTGGGTACGGATTCGCTCGCGCGCCTGGCGTCCGCGTCCGTCACCTCTCACTGGGCCGTCCCGCGGTTGAGGTGCCACAGCCGGTGCAGGCCGATCAGCGTCAGGTGGGGCTCCACGTGTTGGATGAGACCCGTGTGGCTCGCGAACACTCCCGCGAGCCCGCCCGTGGCGACGACCGAAGCCTCTCCCACCTCGTCGAGCAGCCGGCGGGTGACCCCCTCGATGAGCCCGAGATAGCCGTAGAAGAGCCCCGACTGGATGCTGTCCACCGTCGCCTTGCCGATCACGCGCGGCGGCGGCGCCATCGCCACCTCCGGCAGCTTGGCAGTCCGCGCCGAGAGCGCGCTCGCGGTGACCGCGGGACCGGGGGCGATCACCCCTCCCACATACTTGCCGTCTCCGCTCACGATCTCCCACGTCACCGCCGTTCCGAAGTCGAGCACCAGGCACGGTCCCCCGTACAGCGCGTAGGCTGCGACCGCGTCGCACAGACGATCGGCTCCGAGCTCGTTGGGGGCTTCGACAAGCAGCGGCATCTCGCTCTGAATCCCGGGCTCGATAAACAACGGGTTCTTCGACAGGTAGCGGGCGATGCCCTCGCGCAGCCTCGGATCCATCGGCGGCACGACTGAGGACACCGCCACGTCGATCAGCTCTGTAGGCTCCACCCGGTCCCACCGGAGCAGCTGATGCAGCCACATGCCGACCTCGTCGGCAGTCCGGTCAGCGTGGGTCGTCAGCCGCCAGTGAGTCCGCAGCTCGCTGCCGTCGAACAGACCGACCACGGTATTGGTGTTCCCGACGTCGATCGCCAGCAGCAGGTTCCCCATGGCACCTCCGGATGGCTCACAGTACAGCCCCGCCAGCACCGTGTCCAGCGCGTGATGGTCCCGGTCCAGGGGGATGAAAAACCTCGCCCGGCGAGTTTCGTACACTGTATGGAACCCGCGCACACGGTGTTGCCGGATGCGCTCGGAACCTCCTCACGGAGCTGCCGGCAGGAGCCCTCGACGACACACCGTCTGATGGAAGGAGCAACGCAATGAGTCTTCAGCGATGGACGCTGACCGCGATCGTGACCCTCACTCTGGCGGTGGCAGGCCTCGCAGTCTCCGCCGAGCAGGCCAAGGTCCCGGTCGAAGAGTTCTCACTCGACAACGGCATGAGAATCCTGATGGTCGAGCGGCACGAGAGCCCGACCGTGGCCGCGGGCTGGATCGCCCACGTGGGATCGGTCAACGAGCGGGTCGGAGAAACCGGTATCGCACACCTCTTCGAGCACATGATGTTCAAGGGCAGCCGGACCATCGGCACCTCCGATTTCGAGCAGGAATCCAAGATCATCGCCAAGCTCGACGCGCTGCGCCTCGAAATGGACGAGGAGTACACGAAGATGCGCGAGGCGAAGCGCCGCGGCGAGATCGAGGGCAGCATCTACCTGCCCGAGAACCAAACTCCCCGCCTGGCCGAGCTGCGGGAGACGATGAAGGCGCTGCAGGCCGAGCAGAAGCAGTACATCGTCAAGGACGAGTTCGACGAGATCTACACCGAGGCCGGAGCCTCGAGCATGAACGCGGGCACCTCCAGCGATTTCACGGTCTACTTCATCACCGTGCCGGCCAACAAGCTCGAGCTGTGGTTCTGGATGGAGTCGGAGCGGCTGCTCAACCCGGTCTTCCGCGAGTTCTACTCCGAGCGCGACGTGGTGCGAGAGGAGCGCAGGCTGCGTGTGGAGTCGAATCCGGTCGCCAAGTTCGAAGAGCAGTTCGACTCCATGTTCTGGGGCTCGCTGCCCTACCACCACCCTGTTATCGGTTGGCCGTCCGACGTGGAGTCCATCGGCCGCGCCGCGGCCGACGAGTTCTTCGCCACCCATTACGCTCCCAACAACATCACCGCAGCGCTGGTTGGCGACTTCGACTCCGAGCATGCCCTGGCGCTCGCCAGGAAGTACTTCGGGCGCATCCCGCGCGGTGACAACCCGCCGCCCGAGATCATCACCGAGGAGATCGAGCAGCTCGCCGAGCGGCGCATGATCGCCGAGGCGGACACCAATCCCTCGGTGCAGATCCGCTGGCACGCGGCGCCGTTCGGCCACCGGGACTCGTACGCCCTCCAAGTACTCAATGCGCTGCTCAACGACCGTACGGGGCGGCTCTACAAGTCGCTCGTCGAACGCGAGCAGCTGGCGACCGGGGAGCCGTACTCGGACTTCACGCCGCTCAACTACGGGGGTTCGTTCGAGATCGGCGCCGAGCTCGCCGACGGCGTCGACCACCGCCAGGTGGAGAACGCCATGCTCGCCGAGATCGAGAAGATCAAGAACGAGCCGGTGCCGGAGCGCGAGCTGCAGAAGGTCAAGAACCAGTCGCTTGCCTTCTCCTACCGACGCCTGCAATCCAACTTCTTCCTCATGCTTCAGCTGCTGCTGTACGACGTCTGGGACGATTGGAGCTACATCAACGAATCATCCGCCCGGATTCAGGCCGTGACCGCCGATGACGTGCAGCGGGTGGCCCAGGCCTATTTCCCGGCCTCCGGCAGGAACGTGCTCTGGTACGAGCGCAAGGCCGGGACCGAGGAGGACCCCGAGCTGGCGGCGCTGTCGGGACAGGCCAAGGCGGTCGCCTCGCAGAGCCTGGCCCAGATCGAGCAGATCGACGACCCGGCCGAGCTCCAGCAGGTGCTGTCGCAGATGAGCGGCATGAGATCGCAGGTGCCGCCCGAGCTGGCTCCGGCGCTCGACCTGATCATCCGCAGGGCCACGGAGCGCCTCGAGGCGCTGCAGGCGCAGGCCGGAGAGGAGGAGTGACATGCGACAAAACGCCCTGCACCCGGTGTTCGTGATCCTGCTGTCGGTGGCCGCCGCGGCAACCGCTGCGGACATTCCACCGCGACCTGAACAGCTCGTTTTTCCCGATCTGACATTCGACGTTCCCGACGCCGACGCGCTGCGCTTCGAGCTGGCCGACGGCACGCCGGTCTACGCCAAGCGCGACAGCCAGTTCCCGCTCGTCGGGATCAGCGTCTTCTTCCGGGGCGGCCGCTACCTCGAGCCCGCGGGTAAGGAGGGACTGGCGGCGATCACCAGCGAGGCCTGGAGAACGGGCGGCGCTGGCGAGCGGACGGCCCAGGAGCTCGACGAGGAGCTCGACTATCTCGCCGCCCTGCTCTCGACCAGCATCGGAGACGTCACCGGCAGCGTGAGCCTCAACGTTCTCTCCAAGGACCTCGAAAAGGGCATGGACCTCGTGATGGATGTGCTCACCCAGCCGCGCTTCCAACAGGACAGGTTCCAAAAGGCCAAGGACAATCGCCTGCAGGAGATGAAGCAGCGCAACGACGATGCCCAGGACATCGAGGCCCGTGAGTGGCAGCGTCTGGTCTATGGAGCCGGCTACTGGATGAACCGGCTCTCCACCCGCGATTCGGTCGAAGCGATCAACGCCACCGACTGCCGGCGCCTGGTGGAACGCCTGGTGAGGTCGGGCAACCTCGTCGTCGCTGTCGCCGGGGATTTCGATCCGGCGCGGATGGAGGCGTTGCTCAACCGCACCATCGCCACCCTGCCGAAGCTGGACGAGCCGCTGCCGCCGGTGCCGCAGCCCGACCAGGCACCCGAGCCCGGCGTCTACGTCGTGGACAAGCCCGACGTCAACCAGGGCCGGGTCAGCATCGGCCGGCTCGGCCTCTCGCAGGGCCACCCGGACGAGTTCCCGCTGATGCTCGGCAATGACATCCTCGGCGGCGGCGGCTTCACCGCGCGCATGATGCGCCGGATCCGCTCTGACGAAGGGCTCGCCTACAGCGCATCCTCGTCGATCGGATTCCCGGTGACGATGCCCGGCACGTTCCGCGCGTACTACCAGTCCAAATCATCCACCGTACCCTACGCGGCCGAGATCTTCTTCGACCTGCTCGGCGAGCTGCGCAGCGCCAACCCGACCGAAGAGGAAATCCGAATCTCCAAAAACTCCTTTATCGAGACCTTTCCGCGCCGTTTCGCGAGTGCGGGCCAGATCGTCGGGGTCTTCGCGGTCGACGAGCTACTCGGCCGGCCGCACGACTACTGGACCAGCTACCGCGACCGTGTCTCGGCGGTCACGCCCGACCAGATCACGGCCGCGGCGAAGGCGTTTCTCGACCCGGAGAAGATGATCATGCTCGTGGTCGGCAACATCGACGAGATCATGCAGGGCCATCCCGAGCACGAGGCGGCGCTCGCCGATTTCGGCGACATCACCCGCCTGCCGCTGCGCGACCCGATGACACTGGAGCCGATCGCCGAGTAGTCTGCACGATCAACGACCGAACCCAACGCCCGGGCACTCCGCCCGGGCGTTGCTTTTCCCGTTCTCGTTTCCGGAAACCGGAACGTCCTCGTCACAACCACCAAGACACCGGGGACACGAAGAACACACGAAGTCTGTTTTTGGCGCCCGCGAGCATGAGCGTCCGCGACGGTCCCAAAGCTCGCGGGCGACGCCGTTGGCCTCGACGTGCTCGGATCAAAAGAACAGGCTTGGTGAGCTCCCTGGTGTCTTCGTGTCTTGGTGGTTGCGATGTGGGCGGGTGGGCGGCATTCCGAATTCCGAATTCCGAATTCTGAATTGGCCTCAGCTCCACTCCGCCCTGTAGATCTCCTCGCCCAGGGCTCTGATGGAGGCGCCGAGGTCGGCGACGAAGCCGTGGTGGTCGTCGCGGCCGAACATGGCCTCGCCGACGACGACGTCGACGAAGAACGGAACCGGCAGCCAGGCGCCCCGGGGCAGGGTCTTGCCGAGGCCGTGGAGGAAGACGGGCACCACGGGCACCTCGGGGAAGCGTTTGGCCAGGTGGGCGACACCGGTCTTCATCTCGGCCATGTGCTCGGGCTCGCCGCGCGTGCCCTCCGGAAAGATGATCACGATCTCCCCGGCCGCAAGGGCCTCGGCCGCCCCTGCCAACGGGTCGCCGTCCGTCGCTCCCCCACCTCCCCGCGCGACCGGGATGATGCCGATCACCCGCGTGGAAAACCAGGCCAGCACCGGGTTGGCAAGGAAGTAGTCGGCGGCCGCCACCGGCCGCACCCGCGCCAGCACGCGGTAGGGCAGCAGCGTCATCAGCACCATGGTGTCGAGATGGCTGTTGTGGTTGGCGGCGAGGATCGCCGGCCCAGCGGTCGGCAGCCGCTCCCGGTGGCGGACGTTGAGACCGAGCCCGAGGAGGATCGCCGGCCGCACCACCAGCCACGAGAAGGCGTGCCGCAGCAGCCAGATCCCTGGACCGAGCGGTGGTGACGCCATCAGTAGAAAAGGTAGACCGTGAAGTGGAAGAACAAGGGCGCGGTGTAGGTGAGGCTGTCGATGCGGTCGAGGATGCCGCCGTGGCCCGGGATGAGGTCGCCGGAGTCCTTGACCTCGAGGTCGCGTTTGAGGGCCGAGATGACCACATCCCCGATGAAGCCGCCGAGGCCGATGATGACGCCCGCACACACCGCCCATCGCCGGTCGAACGGGGTCAGGTACGGCGCCAGCACCACCGCCAGCACCAATGTCGTGGCAAGACCGCCGAGGAGGCCTCCCACCGTCTTGCCCGGGCTCACCGTCGGCACGACCTTGCGGCGGCCGACGGCCTTGCCCCACAGGAACTGGCAGACGTCGTTGAACTGGGTCAGAAAGACCAGGTACAGCACCAGCGCCGGGCCGCCGCCCTGCGGGTTGCCTTCGAGAGGCAGCACCAGCAGGAAGGCGATGTGGCTGATGGAGAAGACGGTCATCATGAGGCCCCAGTGGAGGGTGCCGGCCGCACGCAAGAAACCCTCGGTGACGCCGATGACCACCATCTGCATCGGCAAGAAGAGAAAGAGGTAGACCGGGATCCAGATGATGAACATCCCGTACCACTCCCCGTAGATCCACAGGTACTGGAACGGGATCGCCAGATAGGCGAAGAACAGCACCGAGCGGTCCGCGCGACGGGTCGGGATCAGCGACAGATACTCCTTGAGGGCGAGGAAGCTGACGACGGCGAAGAAGACCAGCGACACGGTGCGGCTGAGCACCATGGCAATGGAGAACACCGCCACCATCACCCACCAACTGCGAACGCGGGCCGGGACCGAGCCCAGATCGAGGGACGGCCTGAGCCGGCCCAGCAGCCAGACCACGACCGTGGCGGCGACCAGGATGGCGAGCACGCCGGCGAGGCCGAGCAGCATGTTGGGGTGGAGCCGGTCGAGGATCGCGCTCATGCCGTGACCTCCCTGACTGCCGATCGGGCCCGGTTGAGGATCGTGGCCGCACTCATGAGGACGATCGCGCCCAGGGCCGCGTCCGCCCACCATCCGCCGGCCGGCCGCCACGCCGCGGCCAGGCCCAGCACCGACAGCCACAACGCACGATCGCTCTTGCCCATCGGTCCGTCGTAGCGGCGCGAGGCGCCGGCGGCCTGCGCCGTGACACCGACGAGCTCGCCGACCGCGGCCAGGATCACGACGAGGACGACCAACCACGGTCTGAACGCGGGAATCGTCGCCATCGGCAGGTACAGGCAGGCATCCGACACCACGTCACCCGCCTCGTTGAGGATCGCGCCCAGCGGCGATGCCATGTCGTGCTCGCGAGCCATCATGCCGTCGATGGCATTGAGTGCCATCCGCACCAGCAGCACCACGGGCAGCGCCAGCAGCGGCCACGGCGAGGCCGGCCAGATCGCGATCGCCGCCCCCGCCGCCGCCGACAGCACGAGCGCCGCCACGGTCACCGTGTTCGGCGTCACCCCGGCCCGCACCAGTCCCGCGATCAGCGGCCGCAGCAGGTTCTGAAACTTCGGCTTGAGATCGTAGACGGATGGCACGAATACCAGTGTAGCTTCCTGTGGATGAAGATCCGGTTGAGTCGCGCCGGGTTCACTGATGATCGAGGGAGATTCGGGAATTCGGAATTCGGAATTCGGAATTCGGAATGCCACCCACCCACCCCGGCGGGTCGCACGCCGCCTCGAGCTTCTGGAGGCGGGGCCTTCAGGCCCCGCGCGTGACAAACCATCTGTCATCCTGAGCGGAGCCCGAAGGGCGGAGCCGAAGGATCCCCTCCCGGCAGGCCCTCGCTTTCCCGGTGGGGATCCTTCGACTCGGTCGCTTCGCTCCCTCGCTCAGGATGACAGGCAGCTCGAAACAATCCTCCGTGTCTTCGTGGTTGAATTCGGGCGGGCGGGGAAAATTCCGAATTCCGAATTCCGAATTCAAGAGTACGTCCACGGCGTGTCGTGGATGGTGAGCAGCTCGCCGTCGCGGAAGACCTCGGCCACCACCCCCTCGGCGACCGCCAGGTCGTGGTCGCCGCCCTCGATCCACTCGGTGAGGCGGCACCCGACGTACGCGAGCGCGTCGAGGACAACCGGCCCTCCCGTCTCGGGGCACGGCTTCCACTGCAGCGCCGCCAGGCGGTCGTTGGGGTTGCCGAAACCGGCCTTGGCGAGGTGGAGATCCTCCTTGCCGAGCAGGTTGACCGTGAACGCCCGCGCCTCCCGGATCATGGCGTGGCCGACGTGGCTCGTGCGCACCGCGGTGGCGATCAGGCACGGCTCGAATGAGATCTGGGTCAACCACGACGCGGTGTAGATGAAGGTGTCGGCCCTCGTCGCCACCCCGATCAGGTAGAGTCCACTGGGTAACAGCCCGAGGACTTCTCGCGGCTCGATCATCGCGTGCCTCCGCTGTCGGTATTGAGCTTCTTTCTCATCATACTCCCACCCTTGCGGGTCTGCACGATCGGGTGCACAATGGCGCGGCCCCGCGCGTTCCGTGCGGGGTCTTCGAAGGAGGCAGGATGAAGATCCACGAGTACCAAGGCAAAGAGGTGCTGGCCAAGCACGGCGTGGCGGTGCCGAAGGGTATCGTCATCACCGACGCCACGGAGGCGAAGGCCGCAGCCGAGAAGCTCGGCGGCAAGGTGGTGGTCAAGGCACAGATCCACGCCGGCGGGCGCGGCAAGGGCGGCGGCGTCAAGCTCGCCGGCAGCCCAGACGAAGCGGAGAAGCTGGCCCGTGAAATCCTC